>CAZCXH010000014.1:0-50998 GCA_964502525.1 uncultured Chitinophagaceae bacterium | reverse complement strand
CAATTATAGGATTTATCCGTAAATTGTTGAAGTTATTTTGGAAGCGTTACTTAGGGAAAATTACCGCTCGGCAGATAAGCGATACTGTCAGCACATTTCATTAAACAGCCGCTGCCTTAACCAAGGCAGCATGACTTTATCCTGAAGTCAACGCAAAAAACGAACCGTGACCGGCCCGAAGGACCCCGGGTTCCTTCGGAGGATACCCGCCTGCAGACGGGCAGGTACCATCGGAAACCACTCAGTACATCCCGAGTACTCGGGACGAAAACCTGATTACCGATCGTTTAAAGAACTGAGGACAGAAGGTGATTTTATCATTGGCAAGTGCGACAAACAGGATTTTGAAAATCAAACTGCACGGTTGAGAAAATTATTATTGCGTGATCAGCCAGATGAAATAATAATGAAAGAAGGTGATGAAAAATTTTCATTCCTTCACAGGTGTCGTTGTTTTTAAAATTTGGTTTAGTTAATTTTAAGTGGAAAATGTATTCTGTCATGCACTTTGAAAAAAGCAGTTTCTTAAGGTTACTTTTTACCGTTGCGGTCGCTCTTTCCTCGAATGGCTGCAATCACAAAAAAACAGTCGAATCTCAAAGCACAAATTTCGCCTGGCTTATCCATCAACTCAATAATAGGTTGGCTGAAGCGAGTATTCATGATGGATTCACGCCCCCGGTTATCAGCCGCTTGTTTGCGTATTCCAACATTGCGGCATACGAGGCCTCCATTGCAGGTGACAGCAGCTTCATTTCGTATAATGGCCAGTTAAACGACTTAAACGGCATTCCTGTCCCCAACGATAAAAATTACATCCCGGAAATTGGCGTGGCCAGGGCTTTTTGCAGAACTGCCGTTACCTTCACCTACCGTGATTACATGATGGATAGCATTGAGCGCTCGTTGCTCGACACGCTGGCTAGGTTTTACTCAAAGGAACAGGTTGAAAGTTCTGTTGCGTTTGGAGATTCTATAGCGTCAGCGATCGTAAAATGGTCTGCTGGCGACCACTATGGGGAAACACGCAAGATGGGATTCTACGTGCTGAAAAAACAGGATTGGAGCTGGGAACCCACTCCGGCCCAGTTCATGGAAGCGATTGAGCCTTATTGGGGCTATATCCGTCCATTTATCATGGATACATCATCTCAATTCCGTCCGCAGCCGCATCCTCCCTTTAGCAAAGAAAAAGGTTCGGTATTTTATGATGAGGTTATGAAAGTGTATGATGCAAAAGGACAACTGATGATGCACGATACCGCAGTCGCCAGCTTCTGGGACTGTAATCCGTTTGTGCTGGTCAGGAAGGGGCATGTGTCTTATTTTAAGCGTCAAATTTCTCCCGGTGCCCATTGGATAGGAATAACTCAAATTGCTTGCAGGAAAAAAAATCTGGGATTGAAGCAGTCATGCGAAGCGTACTCGCGTGTTGCAATTATCCTGTCCGATGCTTTTTTAAGCTGCTGGGAAACGAAGTATTACTATAATCTCATTCGCCCGGTCACCTATATCAACCGTTATATTGACCATGAATGGAATCCTTTGCTTGAAACTCCCCCCTTCCCTGAGTACACCAGCGGGCACAGCGTCATTTCTAAGGCCGCTGCAGTTGTATTGACGGATTATTTTGGCGACAACTTCGCCTACACGGACTCGGTAGAGGTCCCGTTTGGCAAAGCTCCCCGTTCTTTTAACTCGTTCATCGCAGCCTCAGATGAGGCTGCGGTAAGCAGGCTTTTCGGGGGCATCCACTACATGTTCTCGATTGAGGATGGCAAAAAGCAGGGCGACCAAGTGGCGGAGCTATTCATTTCAAAGGTGAAGACACATTGATTCCTTTATTGCGGAAATGAAGGAATCTTCAATCCATACCGCCTCAACGTATCATCATTGCAGCCGACTAAAAGGTTTGAGTTGTTGATGATGGCCGCGCTTCTGACAAACTTGCGGATATTCAATCCGCACTCGCGGTAGGGAACAACAGAAAAATTTCCCTTGCCATCTCCATTCAGCAATGCACCTTGCAGGGCATCAATGTCGCCCTGCTCGTAATAATTCTGATTGGTGTTGCCCAGCAGCAGCAGATCAGCATTACCGTCACCGTTAAAATCATGAGCAAGTATTTTATTCACCGGAGCGAACTGGCACTCGTCCGGCAGTGGCTTCATTAGAAACTTTCCCCTGCCATCGTTGATGAAAAGACTGGTGCGCATTTCACGTGCATAGAGCTTCTCCGCTTTATCATAAAGCTCTTTTGAGAACATATCTTCCACTTTGGCGCGCGCAAATGACTCGTAGGTGTGAAACTTATTGAAGTATTTAGGCATGCTGCGGCAGATCAGATCCCTGCCCGCAAAGGTGCCGTTCACTCCTTCCAGGAAACAGCACAGAATGGGATCAACGGAGCCATTTTCATCAAAATCATTCACCACAAGGGTTAGCGGCTGTTCTTCGCTGGCTTTCAGGATGGAATTCAACCCCCAGTTACCGCAGGCAAAATCTATGTCGCCATCATTGTCAAAATCTCCGGATGCAATGCAGTTCCACCAGCCGGTAAAATTCTGCAAGCCTGCAGAGGCAGTGATGTTTTGAAATTCGCTGTTTGAGTATTTAAAAATGGAGACGGGCATCCAGTCACCGCAAAGCACCAGTTCCGCGTTGTGGTCATTATCCACATCCACCCATTGGGCGTCTGTGACCATTCCGATATTTCTCAGGATTTCAGGAGTTGCGTCAAAGAACCTTCCTCCCTCATTACGAAGAAAGTAGCTTGGAGGGATCATTCCGTAGCTAAGGGGTACGGTTCTTCCTCCAACGAATAGGTCAAGATCTCCATCCCTGTCAAAGTCATTCGCTGCTGCACAGCTTTTGCTGCCATTCATTTGCGGGAGGCAATCCGGGCACCGCTCCAGTTGCCCTGTGCCATCATTAAGATATATCCTGTCCTGATACAGAGGTGAGTTGAAAGGAAATTCATTGCTCCCGCTTACGATATACAAATCATTTTTTCCATCATTATTCAAGTCGGCAATGAGGGCGCCAACATCTTCGAATGCCGAGTCGCTTGTGAGATCCCTGAAGGATTGCCGGGGCGCCATGACAAATGTGCCATTCTGTTGCTGCAGGTACACTGCCCCGCTTTGCCCTGCTGCACCACCCGCAAAAAAATCTTCCAACCTGTCGCCATTCAAATCTCCAGTAGCAAGAGAAGGACCTTCTTTTGAGAACATCCGGGGAATAAGCTTGTCACGCTTGAAATCGTTGAAGTCACTTTCCCGGTGGACGAAAGCCGGAATAATGTTTTGGGGTTGAGAGATGAATAACTGATGCAAGGTTTCGCGTTTGGCATAATCATACTTGCTGCCTTCTGCATCTTTTTCTGCCAGGATAAGCTTCTGGTTTGACTTCACCCCGCGCAACACGGTGTATTTGAATGAAGGATATACCACGATGATGCTGTCAATAAGCGTATCGCTGCCGGTGCCGAAATGAAGCACCGGCTCTGATGATGACTGGAAGCCGCGCGCATTGCTAAGCTCGGCATATTGCACCTTGCTGTCATTGTAAAGCCATGCTTTGGTTCCCAAGCCGATCGTGTTTTTGCCCTTGCCTTTAATTGCGATGCGCAGGTAGTGGTTTGTGTTTCCCCCTTCAAAGGAAGTATTCTGGTAAATAAATGCGACTGTGTCGGCATTGTTCAGTATCAGATCCACGCTGCCATCATTATTGAGGTCGGCATAGGCAGCGCCTTGGGTGTTTACCAATTGGTCAATGCCCCATTGCCGCATGGCTTCGGTAAAGAAATAGCCGGTTTTGTTTTTGAAAATGAAATTGGGAAGAAGATAACGGGGCATCTTTTCTACAAGGGACTTACGGTTGTGCCTGTATTCCGGCTTTTCCCCTTCTGTGTACATCATTTTTTCATGATCCATGTGACCCATATTACGTTTCATTCCGTTGGCCATAAAGAGGTCTTTCAGACCGTCATTGTCAAAGTCACAGAAAAAGGTGCTCCATGTCCAATCAGTTTTTGCAATGCCCGCAAATTCACCTACTTCAAAAAAGCCATTCCCTTTATTTAATTCGAATGTATTTCGGCTATATTGCATGATCTGGTCATATTTTCCTTCCAGAAAATAATAATCAATAGGAGCCTGATTTACCAGAACTTTTCTTCGATAATGGCTGGCAGGAGCCATATCTGCAGTAAAGATGTCGGGCAGTGCATCGTTGTTCACATCCGCAACATCTGCTCCCATGCTAAAGAAAGTATTTTTTGCAAGAAGTTGTTTGTTTTGGTTAATAAATGTTTTATTTTTTTGATTTATGTACACGTAATCATTCATCACCCAGTCATTGCCGACATAAATATCCTGCCATCCATCCTGGTTGATATCCGTTACAACCAATCCCAGGCCGGAGCCTTTTTCAATCGGTAATCCCGCGATTTCAGAAACATTGAAGAATGTTCCATTGATATTTTCAAAAAGTTTATCACTGACAAGAGAATCATCAGGGGTAGTACTATAGAAGAAAAAATTATTAGGATCGGAATTGTCGAAAACAGGATAATTAAGGGTGTACAGGTCGAGATCGCCATCATGATCATAATCGAAGAATGAGGCGGAGGTGGTAAGCCCTGCGTCATCAATACCGTACTCTTTAGCCTGCTCCTGAAAGGTAAGATTTCCCTTATTGATGAAAAGCATGTTGCGGGTCTCGTTGGCAGGCTCAATTCCCCCGCGGCAGATATAAATATCAATGAACCCATCACCATTCACATCCGCCATGATAGGAGCCGTGGTCCATCCGCCTCGGGTATCTATACCCGCACTTTCTGTGATATCTTCAAAATGAAACTTCCCAAGATTTAAGTATAAACGACTATTGAGTTGGTTCGCAGTGAAAAATACATCCTGCAGCCCGTCATTGTTCACATCGCCAATGGCTACACCACCCCCGTTGTAAATATTGGTCATTGAAAAGAAATTGTATTTACCCGTGTCGTTTACAAAATTGCCAAAGGTTATGCCGGTACTGTCGGATAGCAGCAATTGGAGTAATGTAGGCTGAGGGGGTTCAACATTTTCAGGAGTAGGCTGCTTTTGTTTGCAAGATGCAACCAGCAACAAAACGAACAGAAGCGATAGCCGGTGATGAATGCGTTGAGTCATTGGGATAAAGTTATGTATAATAAAGTTAGAATCAAGTTTTACCAACGCAGGCGATGTCCTTGTTAAAACCTGTCACCAACCTGCCAGATCATTGAATGTAGCTTTAACAGTATTTTAATTTCATTTTCATCTCCTCCAGATTCTTATAGCTTTTATTTACAAGTGCTTAACCCTATGTTTTTTTACCTAATAAGTTACATAACCCGTTACTAAAAACAATTAGGTAAGGCGGACAATTTCAAAGCAGTAATGGGAAAACTCCATTTAGTTACTATTCTCCTCTTGCTGTTCCTTACGGCCTGTCAGCAAGGGCAATCACCGCTTCTGAAGGTTGCCGTTGGCGGTGAATCACATCCAAGCAATATAAAAGCATTGCTTGCGCTGATGGCTGACACCGCCACTTTCCCTTACAACCTGAGTCTTGATGAAGAAGGTGCAGCATTTTTTGAAGCCCAACTTCAAATACCGGGTAATGAAAATGATTTTAATTGTAACGCGAGTTATGCGGAGCAACTGCTTACCGTGGGAAAATCAGGCGAAGCAGCAAATCATTATCTGATGATATTGGAAAAAATTGAAAAAGGAGAAATAGCAGCGGGCAAAGAGGAGACTGCCGCCATTCAAAAAATGCTCGCCATCGCATATTTCAGAATGTCGGAGCAGGTAAACTGCATTCACAATCACAACGAAAGTTCGTGCATCATCCCATTCAATGCGGCATCCTATCATGCTGATTCAACCGGGGCTGTTCGCAGCATTACTGTACTTGAAAAATTTCTTCGTGAATCTCCTGATGATTTTGAAGCCAAGTGGCTGCTGAACGTTGCCGCTGCAGCCCTGGGCAGGAAACCCGAATCCATCCGCGAATTATGGAGGATTGATCTTGAGAAGTTCAAAAGCCCGATCGGAATAAAATCTTTCAGAGACGTGGCAAATGCCTCAAACCTCATCATCACGCGCCACGCAGGCGGCACAGCCATTGATGATTTTAATAATGACGGCTTACTCGATGTAGTGGTCACTTCGTGCAAACTAAAAGATAACATCGCCATTTTTCAAAACAACGGGGACGGCACTTTCAGCGACCATACTGAAGCTAGCGGCCTTACAGGAATCACCGGTGGGATTAACTGCACTCATGTTGATTTTAATAATGACGGTTTTGAAGATTTGTATGTGATCCGGGGCGGTTGGTTTGAAGGATACGGAAACTATCCCGAATCGCTGCTGAAAAACAATGGCAACGGCACTTTTACCGACATCACTTACAAAGCAGGCCTCTTTTCCCTTCATCCCACCCACAGCGCCTGCTGGGGCGATTTTAACAATGACGGCTGGATGGATGTTTTTGTCGGCAATGAAACCAGCGATTCGTCACAACCCCATCCTTCGGAGTTGTATATCAATAACGGTGATGAAACCTTCACCGAAGTATCAGCGCAAAGCGGCATCAGGGTGAGCGCATTTGTAAAGGGTGCGCTGTGGTTTGATTATAACAATGACGGCTGGCAGGACCTTTATCTTTCCAACTATCTTCAGCCGAATATTCTTTTCAAAAACAAAGGCAAGGATGAAAGCGGGATGATTACATTCACCGATGTCACTAAGCAAGCGGACGTTGAGTTGCCCCTTGCAAGCTTCCCGGCATTTGCCTGCGACATCAATAATGACGGGTGGGAGGACCTTTTCGTGTCAGCGTTCGGCTGGGACAACAACGGCATTAACCTGTTTGATGAATACAAGGGCAGGCCTTCGTCCTTTCCTCCCGCGTTATACATCAATCAAAAAAACGGCACCTTCAAAGACATGGCGCAGGATTATGGATTGAGCAGAACGATATTTTCCATGGGGCTGAATTATGGCGATATTGACAATGACGGTTGGCTGGATTTTTATGCAGGAACCGGCAACCCTGATTTCAAGTCTTTATTCCCCAACCTGATGTTCCGCAATGCTGGCGGAAGGTATTTTGAAGACGTCACCGTCAACACCCGTACCGGACATTTGCAAAAAGGGCACGGCATTGCCTTTGCCGATTTGGATAATGATGGCGACCAGGACATTTACATCAACATTGGCGGTTTCTATCAAAGCGATTTTTTCTGGAATGCCTGTTTTGAAAATCCGGGATCAGGCAATCATTATATTGCGCTCAAGCTGGTCGGAGAAAAATCAAATCGCAGTGCAGCGGGGGCAAGAATAAAAATTACGGTTCTCACGGAAGCGGGTACAAAGGAAATCTACCGTACGGTATCCACCGGAGGCACATTCGGTGCCTCCCCGTTTATGCAGGTGATCGGAGTAGGCGCTTCCACAAAAATTCAGTCCATCGAAATCCGGTGGCCCTCAACCGGAATCCGGCAAAAAATTGAAAATGCAGAAGCGGGCAAAGCCTACCTGATTAAGGAAACAGCGGTATCCATTGAGCCGCTGAAAACAAATCGCTTCAGTTTCCAACAATAAATTTTACTTCAGGGAAGAACCTTCAGCTTTTGCTGCAAAGGCAAATACAACCACCAAACTGCCGCAAACATCCAATAAAAAAGGTAATATAAATGCTTTGATAAAAACGAGAACCATTTGAAGGCATTATTCAAGCAAAATATGGTTTCAGCAGCCAGCACCCGCGCGCAAATGATGCGCTTCTTATTAACAAATTCAGGACGCATGGTATCGAATGACAGGATAATCCTTCGCCTGCCGCTGTGATTCCATGCCGTGTGCAGATGACACTCACTGAACATGATGACTTTGCCTTCCTCCCAGCTTTTCACCTCATCTGCAACCTGCAAGGCGCAAACAGGAGCGGGAGCGGGCACTTCAATACCCAGCACACAGCGAATGATGGTGTTCGTGTCACCATAATGGGGAAGCAGCGAAGCCCGGGGTTCCAACACGCTGAATGCAGCGAAGGTTAAATGAGGAACATTGTTGCACAATATTTTCATTGTTTCCGGAAATTTTTTGATGTTGTTGTGTTTCATCCAGCCGAAGTTCACCAAGTATAAACCCTTCCAACCGTCCTCCCCTTTTATGTGAGGGGCATTCATTGACTTGAGTTGGGGACTGGCAAAAAGCTCATCGCGTATCACTCTCCAGTTTTGCTCAACAGCGCTTGTCCACTCAAATTCCGAGGGGTTATGAAAAGGCGGATAAATGCCCTGATAGCCTCTGCGATAAATGAGGTACAAGGGAGATTCCTGCGAAGATTTATTCATTATTATCCATTATTGGGCAGATAATACTCAAGGTACTAATGGCATCAAAAGTAGAAGGAAATATGGAATTGCAGGGGAAAATGGTAAATTCCGAAGGTACACCACAATGTTAACTTTCTTTAAACCACTACCTGCAAAGCGCGTGGATTTAAAATGCAAGCACCAGTAGGATACTCTCCCCGCGAGCCCTCGCTTCCATCAGTGTATGAAGGAAGCGCCAGCGCGGAAGGCATAGCCGAAAGAACATAACCACCGCCAAAGACGGTGGGTTTTAAATTTGAACATTTGAACTAATCAATTGTGCTTCGAGCACGTAAGGCGATCCAGGTATGACGGATTGGATTTTTATTCCGCTTCTGTGTATTTTGCGGTATTCATGTAAGTTTGAGAACAAAAAATACGCTTGGACTTAGGCAACTGTTGTCTTTTTGATATTCCGTTTCTGATACAGAAACGATACGGAGATGAACATCATGTGTTTTTAAAATTTATTCAAGGAAAAACTATGCCGATATGTTCCCGTGAATACATGAAGAAAAGCAACGATTTTAGTGGTTACTTGATTGACAATGGCATGAAAAAAGGTGACCGTGTTGTCACCATGATTAACAACTCACCCGAATGGAATATAGCTGAAATAGGGATTCTGCAGGCCGGAGGAATCCATGTGCCGTTGTCCCCATTATATAATGACATTCAGCTAAAAAGCATCTTAAATACAGTATATCCCGCATGGCTTCTCTCCTCCTCAAAATCATTATTATTACGGCTGCAATCTATTGCCGATGAACTGTCTATCAAATGTTCGGGCAAGCACATTAAGGACGGCACATCATATTGTTCAACGCATGCGACTGATGAAATTGAGAGCCGTAAAAAAGCAATTAATGCCGATGATTCTGCGGTTGTTCTGTTTACCTCTGGAAGTACCGGCCTTCCAAAAGGAGTGGTGCTTTCCCATAAGAACATATTAACTTCTGTCAATGAATTCTCTGAAACCGATATATTTCAAGAATGCAAAAGGAGCATCAGTTTTCTTCAGCTATGCCAAAGTGCGGAAAGAAAATTGAATTATTCTTACCAGCTAAGAGGCATTACTACATGTTATCCTGCGTCCCATAAAAATCTGCTGGAAAATATCCTATTATTCGAACCACAGATTACTGCATTGGTCCCATTTCTTCTTAATGAATTATACCAGCAACTGAATTCTTCAAACGCAGTTGAGAAGAGTTTAAGAAAATTTGTTTGCGGAGGGGCAGCAATACCCATCAAATTGTTTGAATTATTTAAAGAAAAATCCATTGACGTTTATGAGGTTTATGGCTTAACCGAAACCGCATCGCTTTTGGCATATAATTCCAAAAAAAATTACAAAATCGGAACAGTGGGAAAAATTTCACCCTCTGTGGAGGTCGCTCTTTCAGATGATGGTGAACTTTTAGTAAAAGGAGATTGTGTCATGAAAGGTTATTTAACTGATAAATTTCAACTGGATTTAGCACGTGATAAAAATGGTTGGTTTCATACCGGAGATATCGTGAACCTCGATCACGAAGGGTTTCTGAGCATAACAGGCAGGAAGAAAAACGCGTTTAAAAACTCCAAAGGCGCGTATGTTTACCCTGAAGAGATTGAGCAGTATCTGATTCAACACCCCATTTTTGATAATGTAGTGGTGTTCGGGGATAATGCTGACTCACTCTCAGTGATTTTCAAGTTGAAAGATTCTGTTGCTCGAAATCCTTCCGCGGAAAATGATATCCAGGAAATAATAAAGAACTATAATAAAGGAAAGGGGGATGAGTTAAAAATTTCGCAATTCATGATACTTAATGGAAAGTTCAACAGCGATTTGCTTTCCGCTTCTATGAAATTGAATAGAAAAAAAATTGCAGAATCCTGTACTAATGACAAATTTATTGCGGTAAGCTAATCTGATATGGACATTGATGTATTTATAAAAAAAATTGAGCAGGAATTTGATGATATTCCACCCGGAACACTCAATCAAGATTCCGCATTTAAGGAAGCATTGAATTGGAACTCTATCAATTCTGTTGTTTTATCGGTAATGATAGAATTTGAATACAAAATAATGATGAGTTCTGACGATTTCAAGCGATTGACCAGCATTAAACAGCTTGCTGATTTTATAGAGCAGAAAATGTATGAATAATGGCTCTCCATTCACTTGACAACGTGTTAGTGAGAGGCATTGCCGCGTGTGTTCCTGCTGAAGTATTTCACATATCTGCGTATCCAATGTTTTCAGAGCAGGAGAAAAAGGACTTCTCAAAACACGTTGGCGTCAAAGCAAAAAGGCATTCCAATAATAAGTACACCACATCGGATTTATGTTTAAACGCGACCGAGCAACTATTATCCGAATTAGCCTGGAAGAAAGATGAAATAGGATTACTGGTGTTGGTATCGCAATCACCTGATTACCTGCTTCCGGCCACTTCCATCATTCTTCAAGACAAACTGAATCTGCAGAAAAACACTTTATCCTTTGATATCAACCTTGGGTGTTCAGGCTGGGTGTACGGGCTATCAATAGTCGGCAGTATGATGCGTGCACTTAATATCTCCAAGGCTATTTTGCTCGCAGGAGACACCTCCATTCTGGCTGACTCCGCTGACAAGATAGCTTTTCCTTTAATGGGAGATGCAGGAACCGCTACAGCAATGGAGCTATCAGATAATGCCGGCAGCATGCATTTTTGTTTACAGTCAGACGGCAGCGGATTTACTTCCATAATCGCACCTCAAAGCGGCAGTCGTTATTTATCTTCTGTTAAGAATGCTGAGAAAACCGTAAAGTACGCTGCTCAACTTAATCCGGGCAAAGTTTTAGAATTCTGCCTGAGAAATGTAGCTCCGTCCATAAATTCACTATTGGATTTTGCGAGTACCGATATAGATGCAATACATTACTTTATATTACATCAGGCAAATAAAATTATCAATGACAGCATCCGGAAGAGGTTGCGCATATCCCTTGATAAATTGCCTTATTCGATAGATAATTTCGGCAACACCAGTTCAGCCTCCATTCCCTTAACGCTGGTTACAGAGCTGAAAGATCAGTTGAAATCAGGACAACTATTGTTATTATGCTCGGGATTTGGCGTTGGTTTGTCCTTAGCCAACGTATTACTACGAACTGACGGAATATGCTGTCCTGATTTAATAGAAATATAACAATGTAATACAGGCTATTTCCATTTTGCTATAATTTGTCATAGTCCGTTAGCTTTTTTTAAATGATTTTTGAACTAAAACTATGAAACTCAATATTGTCAAGGGTTCTTACGGGTATCTTTTATTTTGATAAACTCAGTCTAAAGGCTGAGTTGCTTAAAATTAAACCTATCATTTGTGAACATATTGTCAGCATTGGGTTTTGAAACCTGAAAAAACCACCGGAGTATTGTTTAAGCAAGGTTTGAAGTTCTAATGGCTTTGTTGCATGAATAACTTCAATGCTGATAAGGGTTTCAGAACTTTTTAAGTTATTCTTTCGTTAAATTTCGACATCAAAAAACCTTGAAACACCTGTAAAATCAGGGTTTATTCGTGCAACAAAGCCAGTTCTAATTATAAAACTCAATGCTGTCAAGGATTTTATTTGGTAATTTATTTTGATATACTCAGATAAAATTATTTGTGTTGGATACCTGAAATTAGCATTGAATTGAATGACTTAATTTTTTTAAGCTAGATCAGATAGTTTTTACAATGAGAAAGGGTAAGATTGATGTCTTGTTTATTAATCCGAGAGACTTAGCCGCTCCTGCTCCTTATTTGAAATTAATACAGTTGGCAGCCGTAGTTGAGAAAAGCGGTTTTATTTCTGAAGTCATTGAGCCTGCCGCCTCAAACAGCAGCATAGAGGATATTTCATTACGGATTAAAAAACAAAAGCCTTCCATCATTTGTGTAGCAGCATTCCCATCTACTTTACCCGATGCTTATAAGACTGTCAGGGGAATCAGAAGACAATTTGCCGGAATACCGCTGGTGATAGAAGGATACCATGTTAATGCTGATCCAAATATTGTATTAGAATTAGGCGTGAACTACGGTATATATGGCGATACCGAATATTGCTTTTTAGAATTATGCAAATGCTTAATAAATGGAGCGCTTCCCCCGGAAGATTTAAAGGGCCTTATCATAAACAACAATGGTTATTTGATCGTGAACCCCCCTGACTTTATCCCGGATATCAATGATTTACCTATGCCCTGTTATGACAAACTTCCAATCGGGAAATATTATTCTGCCAGCACGAATAAAATATTCATGTCCATTTTCACAACAAGGGGATGTCCATATGATTGTAATTTTTGCGCCAGCGCATCTCAGATGAAATTCCGATACCTGACTGAGGAAAATGTGATCAGGCATATTCGTTTTTTAGTGGAAGACCTGGGCGTAGAGTGGCTTGAATTTATGGATTTAACTTTTACCATTAACCGTAAAAGGATAATAAGTATTTGTGAAACTATCGTTAAGAATGGGGTTAAATTCGATTGGGGTTGTGAAACAAGAGCTGACTTGATAGATGAAGAACTCCTGTTGTTTATGAAAAGGGCCGGATGCAAAAAAATCACTTTTGGCGTTGAGTCTGGTGTAGAAAGAATTCGTTATTCCACCGGCAAGAAAATAAGCAATTCAAAGTTTAAGGAAGTGTTTGAATTGTGTGAGCTTCATGGCATAAAAACAATGGCCAACTTTATTTTTGGACATCATAATGAAACCATAGCAGAAATGAAAGAAACAATTCGTTTTGCTAGCCTTTTGAGGCCGTTTAATATACTTTTTACGCGAATGGTTCCGCTTCCCGATGTTGAGATTTACAAAGAAGGCGTAAAGAAAAATAAAATTGACAGGAATTTATGGTACCAATACATGAGAGGTGAAATTCCGTTTCCAATTTACTATCCTGACACTGTAAAAAAAACGGAAATGGATGCTGTTTACAGACTGGCGTTCCTGAGTTTTTACTTCCGCGGGAGGACAATTATGAATTATCTGCCTCTCTTTAAAGATTTGAATTTTTTTGTGAAATCAATTTCTATTTTTTTTAGGCTAGCATTCGGTAAAACTATTTATAAATAGTTTTTAAAAAGACCACCGAAAATGCACTATCTATGTTTTCAATGAAAGCCACCATGTGTTTTTTCTTGCCCAGGCAATGGTTTCCGAAATTCCGTTTTGCAGCGTAATACCTGCGCTCCAGCCTAAATCTCTTTTTATCTTAGAAACATCCGGAATTCTCCTGTTGATATCCTGATATTGGTCACCGTAGAATTCAGAGGTTCGAAGGTGCTCATAGCCTGATTCATTATTAGTTAAACCAATAATTAACTTAATCGCCTCGCCAATCGTAGCTTCCATGTTCGACCCGATATTATAAATCTGTCCGATGGTAAGATCATTTTGAAAAACCGCTACCGTAGCATCCACTGCGTCATTAATATACGTGAAGCAACGTGTCTGAGCGCCTCCGTCATAAACCACCGGGGCAAGTCCATTTAATGCCCTGTGAATATTTTTCGAAATGACAAAAATCGGATTTTGTTTTGGCCCATATACATTAAAATAGCGCGTTATCGTAACTGGCAGGGCATGTTTTTTAAAATACGCCATAACCAGATGTTCTCCGACCGCTTTGCTTGAACTGTAAGCCCACCTCTCCACCGTAGTAGGCCCAAGCACACGGTCATCCTCCTCTTTCCAGGGAACGTTAGGGTTCTTGCCAAAAATCTCACTGGTGCTTGTGTATATTAATCGTGTTCCATGTCTGGCTGCGGCTGTCAAAACATTTCTTGTTCCGATTATATTTATATCAATTACATTTATCGGATCTTCAATATAGTTTTGAATTCCCACAATCGCAGCGAGATGAAAAATGCACAGGACATCCTTGTTAATTGCGTCTGCAATGTCCTTTCCGCTTCTGATATCACCCTGCACATATTGGAACTTCGGGTGAGATGCAAACTCTGCCAAATTACGCGCCTCGTACAGTGAAATATAATCAAAAACTTTAACGGGGAAACCCATTGAAAGCAACCGGCCGGTCAGGTGGCTTCCGATAAACCCGCAGCCACCGGTGATCAAAACCTGATTTTTCATACTCTTCCCGTTCCCTTATATTTCAGACCTGCGCTTTTAATCAATTTAATTTCTTTTCTGGTCAGGAAAATTCGGCCATCAAATACGAGTGTTCCCGGCTTCAGGTAATTGATTATTTTATTTAATCCATAATCTCTGAAAAATTTATGTCCGGCCAAAAATGCCACACAATCCGCATTTTCCAAGACGGTTTCCAATGATGGACTTAATGGGATATGGGTTACTGTTGATGCCTCCGTTTCTGATACCAGCGGATCAAATAATTCTATAGAACAGCCCTTATCCAAAAGTGCTTCTACAACCTTCTTAACCGGAGTGAACCTGCAATCTCCGGTATTATTTTTAAATGCCAGACCCAAAACCGCAACCTTGCTTTTGCTTAAGTCTTTCCCGGATTTCGACAATTCCATTGTTATCAGATTAGCCGCATAAAAGGGCATGTTGTCATTTATTTTGCGGGCAAGAGCCGGAGTATAAATTGAAAGCTGTTTACTTTTTGCCAGGTTATCCAAAAACCAGGAGTCTTTAGTTAAACAAGAACCTCCTACGCCAATGCTGGGGGTTAAAATATTGATCTTCCCTTTCCCCTTCGTAGATAGTGAATTAGCAGCTCCGATTACTTCCAGCACATCCAAATCCAACTTATCGGCCAATAACGCAAGTTCACTGGCCATCGCTATATTCAAATCTATCCATAGATTATCAGCAAGTTTTGTCAGTTCTGCTGCTCGGGGATTGGCCATTTTAATTGTTTTCAAATCCAATGCATGTTTAAAGAAAAACGAAGCTGCCTTCGAGCTATTTTCATTGATCCCTCCAATAATGGCGGGTATATGCCGGAGTTCTTCAAGTGCGTTTCCCTGTGCAATTCTTTCCGGGCAGTAAGCTAACAGAATTTCTTCTTTACTTTTGCCTGGGAATAACATCTCTTTTATTAAACTTTCAGTGGTTAATGGCGGAATGGTGCTCTTGATAATCACCAGTTGGTCGGAGATGTAGTTTTTAATTGAACTGCACGCCTTTTTTAATTGGGTGAAATCGGGTGCTAAATCCTGGTTTATTGGAGTGCCGACAGTCAGTAAGATAATATCAGTATTTTTAATAGAGGAATAGTCTGTGTTGCCGCTTAAGCGTCCTTTCCCAACCAGATCTTTTACCAGTTGGACAAACCCTACTTCGTTGATCTTAGTACGGCCCTTATTTAACTCGCTAATGACTTTCTTGTCATTATCAATTCCGATTACGGTGTAGCCTTTTTGTGCTAATGCGACTCCGAAACACGTGCCAATATATCCGAAACCAACAATTGCTATTTTCGCTTTTCTTATTCCGATTTTATCGGCCAAATCATTCATTATGAACAGATAACGTAACCTTTTGAGCCATAATCAACCAGCCGTGCAAAGCTAAGAAAATTAATAACTTTAAAGAGGAGCTAACTTGGCTTCAAGTATGATAGATTTTAACCGTCCTGCGGTTACAGGCAACGAGCAAAAATATGTATCGGAGTTATTGGAGAACTCTTCGTTTTTCAGTACCCGGCATTTCTCCTTTAAGTGCGAGGAATGGCTCAAAAGATTTTATGGCTGCCCCTTTGTGCTATTGACAAATTCAGTCACCCATGCATTGGAATTAACGGCTTTGTTAATGGATATTAAAGCCGGAGATGAAATAATTATGCCTTCGTACACCATTGTTGCCACAGCTAATTCATTTGTTTTAAGAGATGGGATTCCCGTATTTGTGGATATTCGTCCTGATACGATGAATATTAATGAAACGTTGATAGAGCAGGCTATCACCAGCAAAACCGTGGCGATTGTGATTGTGCACTGCGCAGGAGCGGCTTGCGAGATGGAGCCAGCATCTATACTTGAGAGTCCATTCAGAATATTGAAGCAAAAAGTGAAAAAGCAGCTTCTCCCTTGAAGATCATCCACCAATCAACTATTTTGAGAACTATATGTGAATCTGACATAGAACAGATCCGGCAATGGCGTAATGCCGACCGGGTAAATCAATATCTGGTAAACCGCAAGCCAATATCAAGGGAAGAACAAATCCGCTGGTTCCAGGGAATTGATCCCACAACCTCCATTTATTTTATGATTGATGAGAGTAACATTTCGCTGGGAACCATATATGTGCATGGCATAGATTTAGAGCAAAAAAGCTTTTGGGGGAATATTTTTATCGGAAATCCTCATTTCAGCAATTCGCCTTTGGTCATTAAGTCGGTTTTATTGCTTACAATCTTCTTTTTTGAGCATCTTGATTTTGATAAAATTTATTCTATAATGCACTATAAGAATTCGGCTGCTGTTGAGATGAATAAACGTTTGGGATTTGTTGAAATGAAAAGAGAAAATAATTTTATAACCGGGATATGTCATAAAAATGATTTTGAGTTGCGTACAAAAAACATTAGAAAAGCTCTGCTCAGGAACATTCCGATGAAAATAGAGGTAGGGAACGAAGATGATAAATATACTTTTTTGAAAAGCATCACCTCACAGCACACCTGAACTTTTCCGAGTGCCTTTATAAATAATGCATTGTCTAATTTGTCTAATTTAAAACTCAAATCACTTTGGCTGCTCAATTTAGAAGCGGGGGATACATTGCCACGAAATATTTTTCCTGGATACCCATAACTTGCTGTCTAAGCGTTTTTTTATAGATGTCCGATTTTTCTGTTGTCGTCCCGGTCTTTAATTCAGAACAATTCATTGAGTCCGTTTGCAATGAACTCTATGATACCTTTAACATTCTGAAAGAATCTTTTGAATTGATTTTTGTTGATGACGGTTCTTCCGACCAAACAGTATCTACGATTTCTGAACTTCGAAAAAAGCACGCAAACATCAGGCTGGTAAGGCTTAAAAAAAATTATGGCCAATATTCAGCCACTGTTTGCGGCATGCATTTCGCCACCTGTGATTACGTCATTACCATAGATGTGGATGGATGCCCGCCTCCTAAATCAATTATTACACTCCTAAATCAAAAAAATATTTCTGACGCATTGTTATATGCTGAACCGATTTCAGAGCAACGAAGTCCGTTCCGGAAAATCGGGAGCTTGATCTTCAATGCAGTTGTAAGGGCCTCCGTTGATGCTTCAGCGGATCTATCGAAACACTCCGGATCATCCCTGCGCCTTGTTAAAAAAGAACTGGCTTTTCAAACACTTGGGCGCTTATCCCACCCCTTGCTGCTTGATATTACCCTGATGAAACTCGCAAAAGGAAAAATAAACTTTATTCCAATTGCATATGATATGTCCGGTGCGACTTCTTCTCATTCCGCCATGAAACTGATATGCCAGGGTTTTAAGTTAATTACCGCGATTATATTCGGCAGGATTTCCTCAAACACCTTTAATCATTCAAGTCTTGTTAAAGAGAGCTACTGAACATTCGCGATTAGCAAAGAGATTTCTTGCTATTTTGCTATCACAATTTGTTAATTTTAAATGATTTGAATACAATCCTCGCTGTTGCCGTGCTGATCGTAGAAAGCGAATATTTCCTGTGGCATGGAGACCGTGTCGGAGCAGGACATCTGTGCTGAAAGCGTCTGCTGTCCGTTAGCTTTTTTCTTCCGCTACAGTATGACCGGTACTTTTATCACCACCAAAAGGAGCATTATTCCATTTCGGTAAGCTCAACGTGTAGATGATTGTAACGAAAACTCATCCACATCTTTGATGTTGCGGACGTGCAATTTGATGGCATCAGGCGCCATGTCGCGGATATAAAAAGGATGTTCTCTCCTTCGAGTAATTCGATCGCATTCTGCACATACAGCAGGCGCTGGAGTCTCAAGTCCAAGTGCGCAGCGAATAATAGTGTTAGTGTCACCGTAGTGAGGCAGCAGCTTAGATTTAGGTTCCAAAACACTGAACGCGGCAAACGTCAGGTTAGGAACAGATCTCTGTTTCACTGTTTTTGGAAATTTCCGACAATTTTTCTGCCTGATCCAGGGGAATTAACTAATATCCTTTAACCATCTATATTCTTTCAAATTATGGAATGGGGGTGTTATAGCCGGTTCGTTCAATGTGGCACATTGGTGACTCGTGTAAATTCAAGTTTGTCTGTTCTAATCAGCCAAGTTCAACAAGCAACATCTGGTTTGCTCTTGTAATTTTGAATCAATGAACAAATTCTTGAAGATTTCACTCAGAATCTTGTTGTTTGGAATAGTTCTTTTTGTGCTGTTTCGGAAAATAGACAAAGGAAATCTTCAAGCTTCCTATACAAAGCTAAATGTTGTTTTGGCATTCTCAGCTCTTCTTTTATATGCTTTGAAATATGTTTTTACCGCATGGCGCTGGAAAATATCTTGCATTGCACATGCGGGAAATATATCATTAAAATCACTCGCCATCGCACAAGTGGAAATTGCTTTTCTTGAAATCATTTTTCCGGTGCCTGACAGTGAAGATGCGTTTCGGATTCTCAATATGCGGAAACGCAATTATTCCCTATCCGAAAGTATTGCCATTGTGCTGTACGACAGGATGATAGGATTGGCTGTTTTGTTTTTTCTTTTCCCTTTTACAATACTGCTTTTCGGCTCTGAAGTGTTTTCTGGCTTTAACATCTCCAACACCATCATCGCGTTCGCCTTTCTGGCAGGATTCGCAGCAGTTATCTTTCACCGCTCCATATTGCAAGGGTTGCTTTTTCTGACCGGCAAAATCTCACGGATAAAATCTTCATTGAGCGGATTAAGGAATGAGCTCGACAAGTCAATACCTAATTTGGTTGTTGCGCAGAGCCTTCTGCTGACATTCATTTATGGAATCTTAGGAACACTTGTGCCTTGGATATTGGTTCGCGCACTGGGACAAGAAGTTTCCTTTCTTCCTTTATTAGCGGCAATTCCGCTATTTTATTTCAGCGCTATTTTACCCCTCAGCTACCAAGGACTGGGACTATACGAAGCATCATTGATTTTGATTTTACAATTGTTAGGAGTAGACAGAGAAGTCGCTTTGGCAACCGGCATCATCCATTTTCTTTTGCATATTGTCATAATTCTCACCGGAGGTTTTGTTCATTTGTTTAATCCAGATAAATCACAGATAGAAGTATCATTAGGATATCTTGCTCATCGCTTATTTCGAAGACCAAGTTTGTGATGCTGCGAAAAATATTCATAATCCTTGTAACATTGTTGGTGTGCATGGCGCTAATCATAACTTTCCTTCATTTTGCACCCG
This sequence comes from uncultured Chitinophagaceae bacterium, assembly GCA_964502525.1. GTDB lineage: Bacteria > Bacteroidota > Bacteroidia > Chitinophagales > CAIOSU01 > DATLYB01. The sequence goes on along the minus strand of CAZCXH010000014.1, from coordinate 31,223 downwards.
CACCGCGGTACGCGATTCAAAAACCGGATATTGTCATCCATCTCACTCCAAGTCGTATTGCGGAAGGCAAAAGAATGGCGCTAACCATTTGCTACCGTTGCCACTACAATCTGGAAACAGGTACGCTGGCGGGACGACAGCATGGCAACTCAAAACGTGCGGGTGATTTTTATTCAGGGAATATAACCCGAGATACAGCTACCGGAGTGGGTGATTGGACCAATGGCGAATTGTTGTTTTTATTGCGCACTGGAATTAAGCGCAACGGCAAATTTGTTTATGATATGCCCAAATACCCTAACCTGGGTGATGAAGACATCTATTCCATAATAGCTTTTTTAAAGAGTGATGATAAGCTGGTGAAGCCCACACGCTTTGAAAATCCGAAGCCTAAGTTTTCACTTGTGATTAAAAGTTTACTTTGGCTGTCCTACCGGCCTCCCACATTCCCTCAATATCAGATTCCGATGCCAGACTCCACCAATTCTGCGGAATTTGGCAAGTACCTTGTAGCCAAATTCAGTTGTTTTGAGTGTCATTCCGGCAATTCAGTAACGAATAATTATGAATCCCCTGAAAAAAGCTGGCGCTATTTGAAAGGTGGCAACCGACATGCCAACGAAAAGCGTGAAATAATTTATTCGCCTGATATCACCGGCAATAAAAAGACGGGCATTGGCAATTGGACCGAGGAGCAGTTTAAGATGGCTGTTAAATTTGGCACCAAACCCGATGGCGAATCGGTTAAGGACCCAATGTTTCCATTCTATTTGCTAAGTGACAAAGAGATCAACGCGATATATTGTTATCTGATGAGTTTAAAAAAATGAGTGTGCCTTTTGTGCCGGTAATTTGAGATGTAAACTCTATCAAGTGGACGTAATCAGAAAAAAAATGAATTTTTCAAATAAGCCCAATTTGCCGGTAATACTGATGATGCTTTTTATGATCATAATCCTGTCTGTTCCGGTTATTTATGGATATTCCATTACACCGTCCGGTATAAAATTTCTTGGCATAACAGGTCAGGTAGTTGAAGATACGTATGCTTATCTTGCTTTGGGCCCGGCTCAGGCAATCAAAGGACACTGGCTATTCAAAGACCCCTTTGGACGAACTGGCGACAATCACATATTTATTAATCCAATAGGAAATATCATTGGAATTACTGGCATGATTACCAATAGTTCTCTAAGTGTGTCATTTAATATTTTCAGAATACTCTCATCCGTGGTTCTGATACTCTGTTTTTTTAGTCTTGCAAAGCAATTCATCAAAACTCCTTTTACCTTGTACCTGTCCTTGTTTATTTATGCGTTTGGTGCCGGCTTTGGATATCTTTCCAATGCCATGGGTATTTCACTTAAGGTCTTTAACAATGTTGACTTCATTGGCGATGCCATGCCTGAGGCCAACATGTTTATTTCCATGTGCGGAGAGTATTACTTGCCTTTAGCAAATGCACTTTTCGTTCTTGTACTTTCTTTCGCCTATCAAATTTTTTTTCAAGAGCAGCCAAAAACTGTTAAAGCGGGTTTGGGAATGTTCGCCCTTGGATTTATATACATCTACGGGATGATTGCTGCCATGGCGATAATTGCAGTTTGTGCAATGCTTACGGCATTTATTAATAAAAGCTGGCTTCTTGTAATAAAAAAAATGATGCTTGTCTTCCTGTTTTGTGTTCCGGCTATTGTCTATTATCTATGGCTTCTGACGAGAATACCGCAAGAACATTTAGATGCGGACTGGTTTCCCTCCCCCAGTGTTTTTAACTATTTTATGACATTTGGCCTGGTGCTAATACTCGCGATATTCAGAATAGTGAGCCACCATACACATATGATACGGTCAGGCGAATTTTTTTTGGCAGTCTGGATATTGTCCACGTTTATTCTCGTGTACTTGCCGGTGCCCTTCCAGTTGCAAATGATCATTGGTATCGGTGCTCCTTTAGGTATTCTTTCGTCTTTGATGATTGAGGATATATGGAAAAAAATGAAGGAAAAAATTCAAAAAACGTCAGTTTACAAAACCCTCGGATATAGCGGCCTTGTAAGCTTATTGATTTTAATTTGCTCAAGTAATATTCACTTCTATATCAATCAGTTTACAAGATTGCAGGAACGATCATCACTACATTACATCAGCGATGGCATTGCAGAGGCCTTTGAATGGAGCAAAAGCAACATACCCGAAGATGAAGCAGTGCTGGTTCCCCGTTCATTGACGGCAGCCTACGCTGCCTTCTCCGGTTGCTCAGCATATGGCGGTCCTGATTACGAACTCGCCCCGCATCAGCAATTAATTTATAACCTGCTGGCAGAACTTGACAGCGTAGGCCCGGAAACGCTGAAGACGGGTTTTTCCGAACGAAAAATCAGTTATCTGTTTTTGAGTGAACCTTCGGAGAATGAGTTGCAAACACTAAACAGGCTTTTTAAAACTGTCTATAAAAATGACAACGCAGCTATCTACAAACTTTAAATTCTGCACAGTACAAGAATTTGAAATGGGTCCTGAAACTTTATAGCTTGTTACTTGTTATCATAACTTTCATAAAAATTGATGAAATTGCAACTGCCATGAGCACAAACGCCACAAAGTCCTCGATAAAAATTCCCTTTCAGCTACCCACCATGCTGAGCGGACAGGATAAATACCTCTCTTCCATTTTATCAGATCCGTTATTGTTGAGGGAAAAGTTTTATTCCAACAAATGCCTGAAATGGTTCAAAAATATTTTTGATGGTGAGGTTTTTTTGACAAAATCCTGCACTCAGGCACTCGAACTGGCCGGACAGGTGTTGGATCTAGAACCGGGCAACGAAGTAATCATGCCCTCTTTCGGATTTGTGTCAATTGCCAATGCATTTGTATTAAGAGGCGCGCGGTGCAGGTTTGTGGATATAAGGAAAGACAACATGAACATTAACGAGCACCTGATTGAAGATGCCATTAATGCAAGAACGCGAGCCATTGTTGTAATCAATTATGCCGGTGTCGGATGTAATTATGAAGAAATAATCAAAATCGCCAAAAAGCACAATCTATATCTGATCGAAGACAATGCTCTTGGTATTTTAGCAAAATATAATGGAAAGTATCTTGGAAGTTTTGGTGATATCGCGACTTTTAGTTTTGATCATTTAAAAAACATTACTTGCGGAGAAGGTGGCGCAATAGTTTTTAATGACCACTCTTTTATCGCACGGGCACACATCAATTACGAGTTTGGAACGAACAAACTGGATTTCCTGCAAGGGAAGGTTGATAGCTATGAATGGAAAGGAATAGGATCAAATTACCACATTTCCGAATTACTTTCCGCTTTCCTGCTTCAACAATTGGAAAATGCTAACGAAATCATAGAATATTTTATGGCACGATGGAACCAGTATAAACAACTGCTTGCCCCTCTTGCCAAAGAGCAGATTATCAGAATGCCTTGTATCAGTTCTGATTGTAAACATAACGCCCACTTTTTTTATTTATTCACAAAAAGCAAAAATGAAAGAACGGAGTTAATTGAGTTCCTAAAGCAAAGGGGGATCTCAGCCACCTTTCATTATTCTCCACTTCATTCCAGCTCTTTTGGCAGGAAACACGGGGTGTTTCACGGTGAAGATGCATATACCACTTCGCTATCTGAAACCCTTCTGCGGTTGCCATTATATCACTCGCTGAAAGAAGAAGAAGTGACTTATATCACTGAGAGTATTTTCGAATTCTATAGGGTTCCGTTCCGAACTTAGAATATTCACTTATTTCGTCAAATAAGGGTTCATGAAAAAGATATCTATACTCATGCCCTGCTTTAACAGCGCGCTCAACCTTCCCGATACCACCCCCGAATTGCTGAAACTGAAAGCAAAACTTCTGTCCCAAGAGATGACTTGTGAATTTGTCATGGTGGATGACGGCTCCATGGATAAAACTTTGGATGCTTTGCTCGCATTTAAAGCGCAAAATCCTGAAGCCGTGCGCGTAGTTCAGCTTACCGGCAATTTCGGATCTTATAATGCGTTGCTTGCCGCCTGCCATTATGCTACAGGCGACTGCTGCGTGCAACTGCATGCCGACCTGCAGGATCCGCCTGATCACATTCCTGAGATGGTCGAATACTGGAAGAAAGGTTTCAAGCTGGTGATCGGGAATCGCGTGAAACGTGAAGCTGAAGATTTATTCTATGGCATCAGCGCAAAAATCTACCACCTGATGATGAAAAACGCCATGCCCTACATTCCTGATGGCGGTTATGATTTGATTTTGTTTGACAGGGAAATACGCGATCATCTCGTACGCATCAATGAAACCAATACCAATCTTGTTTACCTTATCAGCTGGCTACGCTATCCGTTTGTAGCAATCCCCATCACGCGAAAGCAGCGCAAGCTTGGCAAATCGGAATGGAGCCTTAACAAGCGAATAAAACTGGTAATTGACTCCTTCGTGGCATTCTCCTATCTGCCTGTCCGAATCGTGACATTATCGGGAATTTTATCCATTCTCTTTTTTCTTGCGGCCTCCGTCATGGTCCTTACACTTGATTGGTTCAGCATCTGGCATTGGGCAGCTTCGTTGCTTCTGATGATATTGCTCGTCAACATGAGTATTATAGCGGAATATTTATGGCGCGATCTGGAGGCATCCCGTAAACGGCCGCCCTTCGTGGTGGACAAGGTTCACTGAACAAATCTTAATGATTCTTTCTACTTCCAAGTTTCCAACTATAATTATCTTCATGCGCTCAATTCATGGTTGTATTAGGGATTAATGGCGGCTTCCGGCCTGGATATCAGGATGTAAGCGCATGCCTTGTTCAAGACGGCCGGGTTGTTGCCGCGATTGAAGAAGAGCGGCTGAGCCGCATCAAATTTTCAGCAGGACGGCTGCCGTTTCTTTCCATCACAGAGGCGCTCGACTTTGGGAAGCTCAAAATTCGTGACGTGGACTGCCTCGCCTTCCATGGATCAACGTGGGAACAGGAGATTGATGATCGCATCAAAAATTATTTCATCAGTCACTTCGGATTCGCTCCTCCATTGAGAAGGTACCACCACCATGATTGCCACACCGCCAGCGCTTACTATGCTTCCGGATTTAAAGATGCCTTAGTGGTTGCGCTTGATAATTCAGGCGATGGCATCTCCACACAGGTCAGCACCGGAAAAGATGGGAAACTGACGCTGGTTGACCGGTTTGCGCGTCCTCATAGCTATGGCGCCTTCTATTCGCTTATCACACAATACTGCGGGTTTGTCAAGGACAGCGATGAATATAAGTTGATGGGACTGGCTCCTTATGGCAACAAGGAGCGATTTGATTTCGACTGGCTGATAGATTTTAAGGAAGGCCAGTTGACGCTTAATACGGACTATATCATTTCCATTCCGGCAAAAGCGTCCTCACCGCACCGTGACGAAATGATCTTCAATCAAAAATTTCTTGACAAAATGGGAGCGCCCAGGCGGCTGCCCAAATCCGGATATGACCAATTTTACAAAGATGTTGCGGCTTCCGCCCAGGGACATCTTGAAAAAATGGTGATGAAAATGCTCCGCCATTATGTTCATAAAACGGGGCTGCGCAAACTATGCCTGGGGGGAGGGGTTGCGCTCAACTGCGTAATGAACCGAAAGATCATGAATGCTGATTTTGTGGATGAATTGTTTGTGCAGCCGGCATCCAGCGATGCCGGAATATCATTGGGCGCAGCCTGGCTGGCAGGAATTGAAAACGGGGCTGCGCCTGTCAGGACAAACGACACCTTTCTTGGAACCGCGTATTCCAACGACCAGGTGAAGACGATGCTTGATAACTGCAACATTAATTATCATGAGACCGATGATCCTGCTGATGTCGCGGCTGGATTTATTGCACGGAATAAGGTGATAGGATGGTTTCAGGGAAGAATGGAGTTTGGGCCGCGGGCATTGGGAAGCCGAAGCATACTTGCCAATCCCGCTGACCCTAAAATGAAAGATTTGGTGAATCTGAAAATAAAATTCCGCGATTCATTCCGTCCTTTCTGCCCCAGCGTGCTGGAGGAGGATGCCTCGCAATTTTTTGATGGAAAACAAAAACAGGCGCCCTACATGACCATCACCTATGACGTGAAAGAAAAAATGCGCGATGCGATTCCGGCAGTAACCCACGTTGACGGCACCGCCCGCATCCAAACAATAAACGAATCGCAGCATCCGCTTTATTATCTGTTGCTGAAAAAACTCAAAGATAAAACGGGCAGCGGGGTGGTGTTAAACACAAGCTACAACCTGAGTTACGAGCCGATTGTTTGCACGCCACAGCATGCAATAGCCGCTTTTTTTGCCAGCGGACTGGATGCGCTGGTGATCGGCAACTTCTGCATTACCAAGTAAAGCGAATTATCTTGCATCTGGAGTGATTCGATAAAACGTGTTGCCATTAAAGTTGCCTTCTCCAGGTATTGGCGACACCGAAAAATGGAAACCATAAATAGCGCCCAGGTATTTCTGATAGAGTGCAATCCTCGAATTTTTATCATCAGCAAATTCAGACAACACCACTACCGTTTGATAGTTTTCTTTCAGGAAGCTGCAAAAAGCCCGGTAGTTCAAAGGGCTGAATCCGTATCGGTCAATCACTTTCTTCTGCCCGAAATTATAGTGCGTGTACCAAAGCAGATCTGGAAATAATGTGTTGGAGTAGGCAGCCGGGCGAACTCTTTTAAACGGATTGTTCGAAAATAAAAGCTCCACCGCACCCATAATAATCACCGTATTTGCTTTCCCGTACGTTTCTATTTTTTGAATCAACTCTTCGTGCCGTGCTTCATTCTCCTTGTACTTTATTGCAGAGCTGTTAATATTAAATAAGGAAATGCCAAGCGAGAGGCAGGCGCCCGCGGCCACCGGCCAAATCAGTTTAGGATGGCTGTTTCCGGCCAGCACCGGCAGGCACCACATGAATGAGATGACGCAAAGAATAGCCAGCATGGGCGATAAGAACCGTTCCTGCAAATTAACCGTGACTCCGAGGAAGAGAATAATGAGCCAATAAAGTATGTGCACTATTAACAAGTGGCGGAACAATATATGATGAAATTTTGCTACAAGGGTAATAATTATTATCAGGTATAAAAGAAACACCGTTTCCAAAAACTCTCTGTAAATCGAAACAGTATTTACTAATGACATCTCCCACGCTTTCAAGGAAAAAAAGTCTGAAAAATATTCATTCACCAACACCACCCGCGACAAAAACAACTCATTGATATTGGCGGTGTCGGTTAATAAAAACTGGCTGACAGCGATGTGCTTAACCGAGTCCTTGTAGGTTTTCATTTCTGAAATCGGCACCAGGGAGTTCTTGTCGGTAATCGCCCACTCGTACTTCAGTTCTATAGATTTTCCAAGATGCGTGTCGGTAATTTTATCATAATGGTAAATGCCCAGGCAAAGGGAAAGCGCGATAATATGAGCCGAATATTTTTTGACCAGATGCTTAATGGGTTGCCCGTTTAAATAATTATGCAGGGCAAGGAGCGCAAAAACTATTGACGCTGCGTGCATCCTCAGCAGCACTCCGGCCAGGTATATCGTGAAATAAATTGCAATATTGAACCGTCCCCTTTTTTCATCATGCTCATAAAGCAGCAATCCGGTGGCAGTCATCAGGAAGGCAGTGCGTTCATGGTTGATGTGCACAATTGAATCTCCAAGTATTCCGAGGATGGCAAGCAAGAATAAAAATTGCCAGATGCGACCAGTCTTGCTGAAAAAAATAAAAGAGAGGCGTATGATTCCTGCGAGCCAGATTACATTCATTAGGCATAAGAAAATGCCGTACACCGGTATTTCCGGAGCAAGTTCCGAGGCTTTGCAGAATACCGGTATTATCAGGAATGACATGTCGGTAAAACGCATCTCGTAAGGCCGGCTGCAGGCCAGCCCATAGTAAAACGAGGAATACATGGGCGCGAAGTCGGCTAAAAAGATGCCCCAGACCGCGTATAGCGCTGAAGTGATAACCAGCGACAGCAGCAGGCCCCATGCCCAATTGGTCAAACCGGATATTCTATTCATTTATAAGAAGTTGGCTCTTTTTTAAATATAATGCAAGATGAAGGTTTTGATATGCCCTCGGTAAACAGGCTTCCGTACTTGTGCTCAATGGCAAATCCATTTTTCAAATTTTTTTCAGGACAACTAATTTACTCCTTTGACTGGTGCAAACATCGGAATGAGCCCACTATGCCGAAACAAGTCGGGTTTTTGAAAAATTGAGCGGCAAAAGAGAGGGACAGGACAACATGCATTTAAATCAGTCTGATTATCAAACCCTATCATTGGGCTTCAGCCAACGGTTTAAGAATTGAGAAATGAACAGGCTTTAGCAAAATTTTTTTTGTTTTTGACAAGGTTGGGCTAAAGCCCATCATTCTCGCTCTTTTCATCTCCGTTGGCTGAAGCCAACGGCAATGAAGCTATCCAACATTTTAATGCGTGTTGCACTGAGGAGAGGGAAGGGGCGAGGCGGAAGGGGTAAGTGGTAGAGTTTAGAATGGTCTTATAGTTAATTTAACGCGAGTTATGGATTAAAAACCAACCTTATTTTGATAGGTTTGGTTGCCGTCCGCTTCAGCGGACGGTTAAAATAGGAAGACTCTCCTTTTAGGCCTTAGCCAAAGTATTTTACAATTTGGCTAAAGTCCTCTGGTTTCTGATTCAATATCCCGTCCGCTGAAACGGACGGCAATGAAATTCAAGGAATTATTTCTGTGGAATCCATAACTAACGTTAATTTATTTAAAATTGCCGCCCATTAACACCAATGGGCTTAAATTTCCGTTTAATTGTGAAAAACTGAAAGTTGAACCATGATGAACAAGGCTAAAACCATTCCAACGGCATTGAAAAGAACGCTGATTATCACGGCAATTGCGATGGCGGCTCTCGCTCCCATGGCGTTTGTCACCAACACCTATTTCGAGATTTCCAAAAATCTGGACATCTTCGCAACCCTCTACAAAGAGCTGAACTCCTATTATGTTGACGACATTCAGCCCGGCAAACTCATCCGAACGGGCATTGACGCCATGCTCGAATCGCTCGACCCCTACACGCAGTATATCTCGGAAGATGAGATTGAGGACTACCGTCTGCAGACCACCGGCAAATACGGTGGCATAGGAGCCCTCATCCGCAAGATTGGCGACTGGGTGGTGGTGGCTGAGCCTTATAAAGATTATCCCGCTGATAAAGCGGGACTGATTGGCGGTGACAAGGTCATCGAGATTGACGGTAAATCCGTGAAGGGCAAAGACACCGATGAAGTGAGCAAGATGCTGAAAGGGCAGGCGGGCACCCAGGTGAAAGTGAAATACCGCAGGCCTCTTGCTGATGGCACCGATGAGGAGAGGGAGGTGATGATTTCCCGGGAGGAAATCAAGATTCATAATGTGCAGTATTCCGGGATGATTAACGACAAAATAGGATATATCCGCCTCTCGAATTTTACAGAGAATGCAGGCAAGGAGGTGAAGGACGCGCTGGAAGCGCTGAAAACCGGTAACGAAGGGATGAAGGGCGTGGTGTTCGACCTGCGCGGCAACCCGGGCGGCCTGCTCAATGAAGCGGTGAACGTTTCAAACGTATTCATCAACAAGGGGCAGGAGATCGTGAGCACAAAGGGCAAGGTGAACGAGTGGGACAAATCATTCAAGGCGCTCAACGTGGCGGTGGATGCCGGCATCCCGCTGGTGGTGCTCACCAGCAAAGGCTCTGCCTCGGCATCTGAAATTGTTTCAGGCAGCATCCAGGATCTGGACCGCGGAGTCATCATCGGGCAGAAAACATTCGGTAAGGGGCTGGTGCAGACCACGCGCTCGCTCACCTACAACACCAAGCTGAAAGTCACCACCGCCAAGTATTACATCCCCAGCGGCAGGTGCATCCAGGCTATCAACTACGCTGAAAAGGATTCAACCGGCAGCGTGGTGCGAATTCCTGATTCGCTGAAAGTCGCATTCAAGACGCAATCCGGAAGAACCGTATATGACGGAGGCGGCATTGATCCTGATATAGTGGTTGAACCTTCTAAATTAAGCAAGATCAGCCTGGCGCTGCTTCAGAACAATCACATATTCAACTGGGCGACCATGTATCACGCAAAAAACAAGGAGATTGCTGCGGCCAAGGATTTTCATCTTTCAGACAAGGAATATGAAGAGTTTATGGCATACCTTTCGGACAAGGAATACGACTACACCACTAAAAGCGAAGAGTTGCTGAAAGATTTTGAAAAAACCGCTGAGGAAGAAAAATATCTTGAAGGCATCAAGAAAGATTTTGAAGAGCTGAAAACGAGCGTGATGCACGACAAGAACAAAGACCTTATTAAATTCAAGGATGAAATACGCGATTTGATTGAAGAAGAAATTACCGGGCGCTACTACTACCGCACCGGGCGGATCGAGGGCAGCTTCGACCATGACAAGGATCTGCAGGAAGCGGTGAACGTGCTTCAGGATGAGGCTAAATACACCGCGCTGCTGAAACCATAATCGGTTTGAAGTTTGGACTTAAGCAGCGCCCACCCCTCACTCCCCTCCAACAGAGGGGAATACCCTTCGCTCAAAGCCGCAGTTTCTCCGCGTGAATACATAACACGCTCGCTTATTCCCCTCTCTGGAGGGGTTGGGGTGGGTAGGTTTTGCAAGCGAACGGCAATGCTTTGGTCAATTCTTCCTGTAATCTTATTAACTCATTTCGTTTCCGCCCAATCCTACAACGCCTCGCAGGATTCAGCGCTCATCAGCCGCCTTAAATATCATATCTATTACATGGCTGACGACAGCCTCGAGGGCAGGGGTACTGCCACCGAAGGGGAGAAGAAGGCTTGCCGGTATATCAGCAAAAAATTTAAGGAGATGGGGTTAGTCCCTGCAGGGGAGAACGGAAGCTACCTGCGCCCCTTCGACTACATCGAAGGAAGGATCGTGAACGAATGCTTGCTGACGCTCTTTGAGAACAACACCTCCAACAAGCGATGCTGCGATGCTGATTCCGATTATTACCCGCTGGCATACTCGTCAAGCAATTCGCTCACCGCAAAATGCGCGGACGTGGGATTCGGCATCACCTCCAAATCGCTTGGCTATGACGACTATGCGGGAAAGAAGAACCTTAAAGGAAAGGTTTTTTTCATCAATATATCAACTCCTGAAGGCGTGAGCCCCCATTCGCGCTATGCTGATTTCCTCGACTTGCGAGCGCGGGCAGAGAAGGCTGCCGGCATGGGCGCTTCCGCTGTGATATTTTACAGCAACGAAGACTCTGTTGCTTTTCCCGAACAGATGTTTAAAAAGAATATCTACCCAGCCGCTGTTCCGGTGGTGTTTCTGAAAAAGAAGCTGGATGTCCGGGATAAAAATCTTTTGTCTGCCAGGCTCAAAGTTGACATCACTCCTATCAATAAGACCGGTCGCAACGTTGTGGGGAAAATTGACAATGGCGCTAAAACAATGGTAGTGATTGGCGCGCATTACGACCACCTCGGCTATGGCGAAGAAGGCTCTTTGTATCGCGGAGAAAAAGCCATCCACAATGGCGCTGATGATAATGCGAGCGGTGTGGCGCTGATGATGGAATTAGCCCGCCAGTTAAAGGCTTCCAACCTGAAAAACAACAACTACATCTTCGTTGCATTTTCAGGAGAAGAGTTGGGTCTTTACGGATCAAAACAATTTGTCAGTTATCTTGGCGATGAAATCAGAAATGTGAACTACATGCTGAACTTCGACATGGTGGGAAGGTTGGGTGTGATGGAAAGGAGCCTGAACGTGAATGGGTTTGGCACCTCACCGTCATTCAAAACACTGTTGAATATTCCTTCTGACAGCATCCGCATCAAAACATCCGACTCGGGCATCGGTCCGTCAGACCACACTTCGTTCTATTTGAAGGATGTTCCTGTGCTCCATTTTTTTACTGGCGCGCATGAAGATTATCACAAGCCAAGCGATGACGTTGAGTTTGTAAACTATTCCGGCATTGCATCCATCAAGAAACTTTGTTATTCACTGATTGACAGCCTTGACGGCAGGGGAAAAATTCCGTTCACCGCTGTTGCCGCAGACACTTCGCAAAGCACACCGAAATTCAAAGTGACGCTTGGCGTGATTCCCGACTACATGTTCTCCGATGAAGGCATGAGGATTGATGGCATCACAGAAGGCAAGCCCGCTTCTGTTGCCGGCTTGCAAAAAGGAGATACGGTAATTCAACTTGGCGAACACAAGGTGAGTGATATGATGAGCTATATGAAAGCGTTGAGTTTTTTCAACAAAGGAAACACCACTGTGGTTGTTGTGAAGCGCCAGGGAAAAAATCTTGAGTTTAAAGTGACGTTCTGAACTTTAATGAGCGTGGAACGACTGCTGCTGTATAATGCCATGGTGAGTTCCCCATCCCTTTCAGGCATTTGTGCGGCAAATGACATACAGATTCTCATCACCCGCCAAGCCTCCTCTCTGTGTAAGGCAGACTTACCTGCGCGCATCAACTTCCTTTTTATAGAGGACACAGGGGGTGAAAAATATCTGCGCCTCATTGGCGGCAGACTGGTAATCGCGCCACCTTTCGGCTTCACTCAGGGTTACCCGCGCCACAAGTTTATAGATACTCCTTTATTCCCCTTAACTCTTAATCACACCATTCCCCTAACCCTATAAATACCCGGTCGTTGGCTCTTATTCTTAATATCGAAACCGCAACTGAGGTTTGTTCGGTTGCGTTGGCTGAAAGCGGCAGGTTGTTATCCCTTAAGGAAGAAACAAAAGCGAATTCTCATTCGTCTGTTCTGACAATTCTTATTCAAAATGTTTTTGAAGAAGCAAATCGCGAGATAAAAGAAACAGATGCTGTTGCTGTTAGTGCGGGTCCCGGCTCATTCACAGGGTTGAGGATTGGCGTGTCCGCAGCAAAAGGATTGTGCTGCGCATTGGATAAACCGCTCATTGCCGTGCCTACATTAAAAGCTATGTCTTATGGCGCTGTTCAATTTAAAAAAGATGCTGATGCCTTTTATTGCCCGGTTATCGAATCAATTAAAGATGAAGTTTTTACAGGGCTTTATACCTCTGTATTAAAGGAAATAGTTGCAGCCTCTCCGCAGGATGCCGGGTTAATCAACCTGCTGGCACATTTCGAAAACCGGAAAGTATTTGCTTTTGGAAATGGATCGGTGAAATTATCAGTACCAGGCTTGTTTAAACTCAATATCTCCAACTCCGCTAAAAACATGATCGCCTTATCACAGGCTTTATTCACAGAAAACAGTTTCGAGCCGCTGGATGTGTTTGAGCCGCACTACCTGAAAATTTTTATTCCAAGAAAAGATACAACCTAAGTTATTTTTCGTATCTTAACCTACGCTAAAAAACGTATAGTCTGCTTCATAAAACAAGATTTACTTAATGAATAATCCTGCTCTTCATAGAATAACCGCCTTAACAAGTTTAAATACAGAAGTTAGTTCTGTTCTCAACTTTGAAAACATGAAAAAAGCTTTTTTCATGCTGCGTTCAGTGAGTCACCCTTTGCGTAAAAAAATCCTCCACCTTCTTGAAAAAAGCGGCCCTCTTTCAGTGTCGGAGATTTACATGAAACTCAGGGTTGAACAATCGGTGGCATCACAGCACCTGTCAGTTCTCAGAACTGCAGGAGTTGTTAAAACCGTGCGGATTGGGAAATTTGTTCATTATTCGCTGAATGAAGATCGCATCCTTGAAATATCTCAACATATTAAAGGACTGAACCGCGTTTAACTTCAGAGTTTGTGGGCTGCTGAAATCTCCATCATCCTTTCAATTGGTTTTTTCGCTTTCCTTATTATTTCTTCCGATAAAGTCACCTCCGGTTCTTCATATTTCATGCATAAATATAACTTCTCCAGGGTATTGAGTTTCATATGAGGGCAATCATTGCATGCGCATGAATTATTGGGCGGAGCCGGTATAAATGTTTTATCCGGTGATTTTAACTGCATTTGGTGAAGAATACCTGTTTCGGTTGCAACAATAAATTCTTTTGATTGACTTCTTATCGTATATTTCAGCAATCCTGTAGTGCTGCCGATGAAATCAGCTAACTCTAATACGGCTTCTTCACATTCAGGATGAGCAATAAGTTCCGCTTTCGGGTGCTGTTCTTTTAACTTGATTATCTTTTCCATTGAAAAAATTTCGTGCACCTCGCACGTTCCTTTCCAGAGAACCATATCCCTTCCTGTCTTTTTCATTAAATAGCTTCCAAGATTTTTATCAGGCGCAAAGATGATAGGCTGGTCTTTAGGAACGCTTTCAATCACCTGCACCGCGTTAGTTGAAGTGCAGCATATATCCGTAAGTGTTTTTACCTCCGCGGAACTATTAACATAAGTGATAACAATATGATCGGGGTACCTCTCCTTAAACTTCTTAAACTCATCTGCCGGACATGCATCAGCAAGGGAGCAACCGGCTCTTGAGTCAGGAATGATAACTTTTTTCTGTGGCGAAAGAATCTTTGCCGTTTCCGCCATAAAGTGTACTCCGGCAAAGACAATAATGCCGGCACTCGTGCTTGCCGCTTGCTGAGACAATCCTAAACTGTCGCCTATGTAATCCGCTATATCCTGAATATCCGCATCCTGGTAATAATGAGCCAGAATGACTGCATTCTTTTCTTTTTTCAACTTATTAATTTCTTCAAACAAATCAAGAGAGGCGTCAATTTCTACATCTATGAAACCTTTTGTTTTCAGGTTGCTTTTAGCTTTATTTATAGTTGTCAACTGCATTGATGGTATTTTAATTTTTTAAGAAAAATAATCAATCATTATTAGCCGTGTGAGTTGGTTGATTTTTTTTTCTTCAAACGCTTGCATTTTTACTTATCCTTTTAAGATGCATATTAATTCACAGGCATCATTTATTTCATTTCGTTGAAAATCAGTTTACAGCATTCTTCGTCAACATCTGTTGAGAACTGTAGTTGTTAAAAATATTTTACCGGCATGCCTGTTGAAAATCGCATAAACCCTTGTGGACATTCTTGTATTTCTTCACAAAAAATCTGCTTGCAACGAAATCCACAACCGTATTTTTTGTTCCGTACAATTTATTCACATTACTTAACAACATTTCCAACACATCCGTTTCACTTCTTGAGTTTTTTATCCAAAATCTTCAGCGCCTTTTCAGAAACCAAAAACTGAACTGACTTTTTGTTCTTAATCAACTCCCTGATGTAAGTGGCAGAGATGTCGAGCAGAGGAAACTTAAAATGGGCAAGCCTTGCCTCGTTAGGCGCATTGCGAACCGGATGGTCGCGTCTTTCATAGAGGTATATAGGATAATTGGTTAAGATGGACTTATAATCCTTCCACCTCTTGATATCATTAAAAGTGTCCGTTCCCATAATAATTATAAAGTCATACCATGGATGTTTTGATTTTAAATATTGAAGAGTGTTGACGGAATAAGAAGGCCTTGGCAGACTAAATTCAACATCGCAGGCAATTAATTTATCATTCACAGATAAAGAGGCTTCAACCATTTTAAATCTTAAGTCTGCATCCAGCAAGGTATCTTCCTCTTTTAACGGATTATGCGGAGAAACCACAAACCAGACCTCATCAACATCAGAAAACTCAGCGAAGTGGTTGGCAATAATCAAATGGCCAATGTGTATAGGATTGAAAGAGCCGAAGAATAAACCAACTTTCACAGACAATCAAATTTCTCTCTTTTCCATTTAATTTTGAAATCGTCATGGATATTTATATTGACATTGACAACACGGTCTGCCACACAGAAGGAACTGATTACCCGAACGCGAAACCCAACTTAAAAAACATCAGCCGATTCAATAAATTATATGAAGAAGGAAATCGCATCGTTTACTGGACAGCGCGGGGGATGAAAAGCGGCATCAACTGGAGGAACTTGACAGAAAAACAGTTTTCGGAATGGGGAATCAAGTATCATGAACTTCGGCTTGACAAGCCGGCTTTCGATGTGTTCATTGATGACAGAGTTATAAACACCCGCGACTGGGAGAATGGAAAATGGATAAGCGACTGAAGCGAGCGAAGCAGATATTGGAGTTGGAAAGCGAGGCGGTTAAGAATATTCCCCTTGACAACTCATTGCTGAAGGCCATTAAGATGATTGCCGCATGTAAAGGCAAAGTGGTGACAAGCGGAATAGGAAAGGCTGGGGTTATTGCAAAGAAAATATCCAGCACTTTTTCTTCAACCGGTACGCCTTCCGTTTTTCTGCATCCGGGAGAAGCGCAGCACGGAGACTTGGGAATGTTGGGCAAAGATGACCTTCTGCTGGTATTGTCAAACTCGGGTAAAACAAGGGAGGTGATTGAAATGGTTGACCTCGCCAACCGGCTGAACGGAAAGAGGATGAAGGTGATAACCATTACTTCTCACGCTGATACTGATTTGGCAAAATCTGCTGATGTTGTTTTAAGCATCGGCAATATAAAGGAGGCATGTTCGCTCGGAATGGCGCCCACCACTTCCACCACTGCGATGCTGGCGCTCGGTGATGTATTGTGTGTACTGGTGATGGAAGAAATACAATTCACAATGAAGGATTTTGCAAAGAGGCACCATGGCGGCTATCTAGGGGAAAAATCTAAAAACGGATTGTGAAGGAACTGACCATTATAGCCGGGCCGTGCGTGGTGGAAAATCTTGAAGTGTGTGTGGAAGTGGCGATGGGGGTAAGGGAGGTTTGTAAAGAAATTGGCTTCAATTACATCTTTAAAAGTTCATTCAAAAAAGCCAACAGGACAAAGATTGGTTCATTCTCGGGATTGGATGAAAACGAATCGCTGGAAATACTGAAGGCGATAAAATACAAGCTGAAAATTCCCGTTTTAACAGATGTCCACGAAACAACTGATGTTGACAAGGTGAAAGACTTTGCCGACTACATACAGATCCCCGCCTTCCTCTGCCGGCAAACCGATTTGCTGCTGGCAGCAGGTCGTTCAAAAAAATGGGTGAACATTAAAAAGGGACAGTTCGTATCACCTGAAGGCATGGGCTTCGCAATTGAAAAAATTCGGTCAACCGGCAACAATAAAATCATGGTAACAGAGCGCGGCACCACTTTCGGCTACCAGGACCTGGTGGTTGATTTCCGTTCTGTTCCCGTCATGCAAAAATTCGGGGTGCCCGTAATGGTTGACTGCACTCATTCCCTGCAAAAACCCAATCGTGCAAAAGGCACGAGCGGAGGCGACCCTGAGATGGTGGAGATATTATGCAGGGCGGCAGTGGCTGTTGGCGCTGACGGGTTGTTTGTCGAAACCCACCCTAATCCGGCAAAAGCGCTGAGTGACGGGGAGAGTATGCTGCCGCTTAAAGAGATGAGGCGTGTTTTAAAAATTTGCGGCAGAATAAAAGATGCAATAAATTAGAGGTAGTTCTAAAATTCTACCACTCATTCCCCCTCCTTCAGGAGAGGGAAGGGGTGAGGTGATAAAGAGAGCAATTTTAGAACTACCCCTTAGCTGCGGTACGGTTGCGCGTCATAGTGCCGCAGGTTGCAAACCATAAATAGAAAACTGTGATTATCTTTATAACTTTAGCCCCGGAAGCAAAAAGCTTAAAATCCCTGTGCATATGAATTTAAGGCAGGCGCTGATAAGTGTGCTGGTGTTGATGTGCCTTGGCGCGCAGGGGCAGGATATTCACTTCTCGCAGTATTTCGCGTCTCCCCTTACGCTGAATCCGGCACTGATAGCCGGTTTCAACGGCAAATTCCGCTTTGCAGCCAACTACAGAAACCAATGGTACTTCCTTAAATCACGGGCTGATGGCTCCCGCTCGGGTTACGTTACTTATTCCGGTTCATTTGACATGAATCTTCTTCAAAAGAAGTTGCGGTACGACCAGTTTGGTGTCGGAGTGATGGTGTTCAATGACAGGGCGGGCGATGGCGGGCTGACGAACTTAACCGCCATGGTGGGAACCTCTTATCACAAGGTGCTGGATGAAGCGAGCAAGTACAGCCTTGGGCTGGGTTTTCTTGCGGGCATCACTCAAAGAAGGATAGATTTTTCAAAACTGTTGTTTGAGGAGCAGTTCGATGGCAGTGGATTTGACCCTGTCGCTTTCAATGGAGAACCCATTACCCGGTCATCCTTTATTTATCCTGATTTCACGGTCGGGTTGTTATTCCGGGGAAGATTTACCAAGAACCTTTCTGGATATCTGGGCGGCTCTATGTTCCATCTTCACAAACCGAAAGAATATTTCTTAGTGCAGGTGGATGATGACAACCGGCTGAATCCCCGCTATCTGGTGCACGGAGGTTTGGATATCGGAATCGGAGATTACCTGTCGCTAACGCCCGGTTTCCAATACCTGATTCAGAATACAGCTTCTGAAGTGACAGCAGGCTTGGCGCTCGGCTATAAGTTCGATAAGATGAACAAGCTATATGTGGGCGCATGGTACAGGGTGTTTGACAACGATGCCGTCATCGCCATGCTTGCGTATGAATATGACGGGCTTAGAGTAGGCGTCAGCTACGACATCAACCTGTCTGATCTAAGGATTGCCAGCAACAGCCAGGGCGCCATAGAGGCGTCTGTCATCTACATTTTCGGTGAGCAGGAAGAGCGAAAATTCTCACCTGTGGAGTTTTGTCCGAAGTTCTGAATGCCATTCGCTTCCGTTTCAGTTTTCTGCGACTTGTTCTGTTTCTGTGTTAAGATTTGACTGCGCAGAGCGCATGACTCACTATGATTTTTAACCCAAAACCCTTCACCTATGAAAATTTAAACTTTGGCTGGCGGATGGGAGGGCTGGAATGATTCGTGGCTTACATCTGTGGCTTGCACGGTCGAAAAATCATTCCATTTTCAAGGATTAATAAAAGGTTGTCTCTATGATGGGCGCTCTTTCTTAACTTAGCACTCGCTTTAAAATTCTTGTGAAAGGTATGCTTCGAAAATTCAGAGGAACAGGTGTTGCGCTGGTAACGCCTTTCAAAGACAATGGACAGGTTGATTATGACGGGTTGAAAAAAGTGATTGACCACGCCATAAAAGGCAAGGTGGAATACATCGTAACGCTGGGCACCACAGGCGAGGCGACAACGCTGGCAAAGGATGAGAAAGAAAAGGTGATTGACTTCACTATTGATGTGGTTAAAGGTCGCGTTCCGCTGGTGGTTGGTTTTGGAGGCAACAACACCGCAGAGGTGATCAAAACCATCGGCTGTTTTCATTTCAAGGGGATAAATGCCATTCTCTCTGTTAGTCCCGCCTATAACAAGCCAACTCAGGAGGGCGTCTATCGCCACTTCCGCGCCATAGCTGACGCTGCCCCCGTGCCGGTGATTTTATATAACGTGCCCTCCCGCACCTCCTCCAATATGCTGGCAGCCACTACGCTGCGCCTTGCCCGTGATGCAAAAAACATCATCGGCATCAAGGAAGCCTCTGGCGATTTGCAGCAGGTGATGACCATCCTGCGCGACAAGCCCGATGACTTCTTTGTGGTGTCGGGCGATGACGCCATCACGTTCCCGCTTGTGTTTCTCGGCTGCGATGGTGTGATTTCCGTTATCGCCAACGCATTCCCAAAAGACTTCAGCGAGATGGTGAGGGCGGCATTGAATTATGACGTCATCCGCGCGCGCAAGCTCCATTACAAGCTCCTTGAGATCACCAACCAAATCTTTCGCGAAGGCAACCCGGTGGGCGTGAAGTGCGCGCTCGAATTGCTTGGCGTGTGCGGCTCCAACGTAAGGCTGCCGCTGGCTCCCGCATCAGATGCTTTGAGAAAAGATTTGCAGGCGGCTATCAATTTACTGAACAAGGAGAAGGTTGCGGCTTAAGGACAGGGGCCTCCAATCCATGAGACCACTCCATACCGCTGCGCTTCGCAATCATTAGCGTAAGTGATGTCATCGCACCCGCACACAGGATTGTAAATCTTCGGGCAAACTATTAACGTGTCAATATGATCATAGTTGATGCACTCCACCGTGTTACGGCATGAAGCAAAAACGGAGATGAGAATAATCATTGAAACAAAACTCCTGATTATCGTTGCCGCTGGCGGATGAAAAGGATTGTCCATTCGTCACTCCTGATAATACACCCTCTTCACCCGCGAAGATATTCCTGTAAGAATCTCGTAAGGAATCGTTCCCGCCTGCCTGGCCACTTTCTGAATGGGTAGCTCCTTACCGAAAATAATCACCTCATCGCCCTCTTCCGCGCCAGGGATATTCGTCACATCAATCATACATAAATCCATACATACGTTGCCGATGATGGGGGCGTATTGTCCGCGTATAAGCATTTTGCCCTTGCTATTGCCCAGCCGCCTGTCAACCCCGTCAGCATAGCCGATGCTGATGGTGGCGACTTGAAGATGGTGATCCGCCACATATTTGCGGCTGTAGCCGACTGACTCCCCGGCCTTCACTGTTTTCACCTGCGAAACGGATGATTTGAGCGTGCTCACCTGCTGAAGCCGCTCCTGGATTTCACCGGTGGTGTCAACACCGTACATGCCTATTCCCAGCCGCACCATTTCAAAATGGGCTTCGGGAAATCGAACAACGCCACCCGAATTAAGGATATGGCGGATCACGGGGTAATTCAATCCCGCGCTCAACTCATCACTTGCCTTCCTGAACCGCTTGATTTGCTGCCGCGTGAAATCGTCATGCTCAGGCTCATCGCTTGCCGCAAGATGGGAGAAAACAGAGGTTGCCATCAGGGAAGGCTTCTTCTTCAGAGATGCAATCAATCCCGGAACCTCATCGGGCGTGAAGCCGAGGCGGTGCATGCCGCTGTCAATCTTAATATGGATAGAGTAGGGGTCCTTGCCGGGAGAATATAACTCGATCGCCTGGTGAAACTTGTCCAGCAACGACATGCTGTATATTTCAGGCTCGAGGTGATAGCGGATCATCGTCTCGAAGCTGCGCGCCTCGGGGTTCATCACCATAATGGGGAGCGAGATGCCTGACTTGCGCAGTTCAACGCCCTCATCGGCATAGGCCACGGTGAGGTAGTCAACAAGATGATATTGCAGCACGTTGGCGATCTCGAAAGTTCCGCTGCCGTAGGAGAACGCCTTCACCATCGCCATCACCTTCGTTCCGGGCTTCAGCAGGCTCTGGAACACCTGCAGGTTGTGAATGAGCGCATTGAGGTCAATTTCCAGAACGGTTTGATGAATCTTCTGCTCGAGCAGCTTGCTGATTTTTTCAAATTCAAATTTTCTGGCGCCTTTCAGCAGGATGGTTTCGTGATCGAAATTGCTTTGGTGGAAATCTTTCAGGAAATCAACGGTGGTTTCAAAGAAGGCGCTTTCAAAACCGTTGAATGACGGGAACAGCTTCTTCTGCCCGGTGATCGCCTTGCCGATGCCGATGAGCTTGCTGATTTCGCGCTGGGCAAGCAGGTTGCGCACCTCCGTATAGAGTTCCGCTTCGCTGCGACCGCTTTGCAATATATCAGAAAGGATTAATGTCTTTTTCGGATGCTGGTGCTGCTGGTCGAGGAAATCCAGCGCGATGGCCAGCGAGCGGATGTCGGAGTTATAGCTGTCGTTAATCACCGAGCAATTATTAATCCCTTCTTTCAGCTCGAGTCGCATGGAGATGCTGCCGAGCTGGCTCATCCGGTCAAGGATTTTCACCGGATCCATCTTCAGGTAAAGCAGCGTTGCCCAGCAGTGGATGGCGTTTTCGATGGATGCCTCATCGGTGAATGGGATCACGATGCCCAGTGTTTGCCCTTTCACGACTCCCTCTATGTGCGTTTCTGTTAAGCGCTTATCAATTTTTGTAACTCTCAGATCAGCATCTCCCCGTCTTGACCACGTAAAGAGCCTGAATTTTTCTTCCTGCTCCTTTTCGGGCAGGCGGTGCTTGAACTCGGTGATGCATTGTGTGATTTCAGGATAATCGAGGCTGTAGATAAGCGCCTTGCCGTTGACAAACAGTTTCAGCTTCTCATTCACTTTCTGGCGCACGTTGAGAAATCCTTCCGCATGAGCCTCACCGATGTTGGTGAAGATGCCGAGGTCGGGCTTGATGACCTCTTCCAGCCCGTCCATCTCTTCCGGCATGGAGATGCCCGCCTCGAAAATGCCGAGCGTGTGGTTTTGATTCATCATCCACACGGAAAGGGGAACGCCAATCTGCGAGTTGTAGCTCTTGGGGCTGCGCACGATGTTGTAATCTTCATGCAGCAGTTGGAACAGCCATTCCTTCACGATGGTTTTGCCGTTGCTGCCCGTGATGCCGATAACCGGATATTTGAAATTTTTACGATGGAAAGCTGCCAGCTGCTGCAGCGCGTCAATCGAGTTTTCAACCCTGATGATATTCGCTTCGGAAAGCTGATCGCCCGTCACCTCCGTGCTGGTGACGATAAAATTTCTTACTCCTTTCTGATAAAGCTCTTGGAGAAACAGGTGCCCGTCATGGCGCCTGCCGCGTATGGCGAAGAACAGCGTGTGTGAAGGCTCTATCACCTTCCGGCTGTCGAAGGCGAGGCGGGTAATGGCCGTGTCAGCATTTAGCCTGACCGGAACTCCTTTGATGGCCGCTGCGATCTGCCTGATGGAATACATAAACTTTGGAGGATGTCAAAATTGAGAGATTTTTAAATACAGCCTCACCTCCTGCCTCCTCTCCGGTAAAACAATCAGGCCTGACTTATTCATCAAAAGAAATCATTCCGGACTCTCCTCTCCGCTTGGAGCCGCTTGGAGAAGAGGGGGCGCAGGGCAACACGCATTAAAATCTGATTGCTCAAGGATTTCAATTGCCGTTGGCTTCAGCCAACGGATTTCGTGCGGATAAGCTACAAAATCAGGATGGTATGAACAACAATGTCATTCTGCCCGCATCCAAGCAACTCAATGCTCCAGCTTCAAATCCAGCCTTTGCTGCAAGTCGAGCAGCTTAGGATTTTCCTCCACCATCTTGCTGAATTTTTCGGAGGCGGTGAAAGGCTTTTTGCTTTGCTGGGCGGCTTTCTTGTCAACCACCGACATCAGGCCGATGCCGCTTACACCCAGCTTTGACTCGAGGAACTGCAACAGCTTGGTACGCTCGTTGTCAAACAATTCTTTTTGAAGGCGGCTTTGCAAAGTGACTGTCACCATACCGCCTTCTGCACTCGGTTTATTTTGAGTCATCAATGTTTGCAGGCTCAGGCGTTTTTCCTTTTCAACAGTTTTCAGATAATCATTCCAGGCTTCCAACAGTTTGGCAGCGTCAATTTCATTGCCGGTATCCGGCTTTACCGCTTCCGGTTTTTTGATTTCGTCCTCGACATTCAAGTCGGAAAAGCTGATGGAGCCTGTCAAAGAACCGGTTTTCGGTTTTCGGTTTACAGTTTCCGGTTGAGACTTTGTTTGTTGTTTGTCGTTTGCCGTTTGTTGTCCGGAAGTGACAAGGTTTTCGCTTTGCTCCAATTTGTCGTTTACGGGACTTCCTATGGGCTGTGGACTATGGACTATGGACTTTCCCGCCTTAGGTTCTTCCGCAACAGGCACACTCGCTGATGCTTTTGCATATCCGCTCTCACTTACCAAGTTTTTTTTTGTTTCGCCAGAAGGCTTTTCCTTAGCCAGTTCCAAAACGTTGTTCAGGTAGCACAGTTTCATCAGCGCCAGTTCGACATGCAGTCGCTTGTTGTTGCTGGTTTTGTAGTTGAAGTCGCATTGGTTGGCAAGATTCAATGCATTTAACAAATATGCTGAAGGGATCAATGCAGCTTGCTGGATATACCTTTCTTTCAGCGAGCCGGTCACTTCGAGCAGTGAAACGGTTTCCGGATTCTTTCCCACCATCAGGTTGCGGAAATGATCGCCCAGTCCGCTGATGAACTCGCCCCCGTCAAATCCCTTTTTCAAAATTTCATCATACATCAGCAAAGCTGCCGAATGATTTTGCGAAAGCAGGTGATCCGTAAGCCTGAAATAGTAATCGTAGTCGAGAACGTTGAGGTTGGCGAGCACCTTTTCGTACGTCAGGCTTCTGTCGGAATAGCTTACCAGCCTGTCAAGCATCGAGAGCGCATCGCGTAATGCGCCATCCGATTTCTGCGCGATGATGTGGAGCGCGTCTTCTTCCGCCCTAATCTTCTCCTTCTTGCAAATTCCCGCGAGGTGTTTGGTGATGTCATCCACCGTAATGCGGTTGAAATCAAAAATCTGGCAGCGCGAAATGATGGTGGGAAGAATCTTGTGCTTCTCGGTAGTGGCAAGGATGAAGATGGCGTAAGCTGGCGGCTCTTCCAATGTTTTCAGGAAAGCGTTGAACGCTGATGCAGACAGCATGTGTACCTCGTCAATGATATACACTTTGTACTTTCCATATTGCGGGGGGATGCGCACCGCATCAACAAGGTTTCGAATATCATCCACGGAATTGTTGCTCGCAGCGTCTAATTCGAAGATGTTCAGCGAGGTGGAAACATCGCCCGATTCAGATGCCTCGAACTCGTTGACTTCGCGCGCCAAAATCCGGGCGCAGGTTGTTTTCCCCACCCCGCGCGGGCCACAAAACAAATAGGCATGAGCCAACTGTCCGCTCTTGATGGCATTCTGCAGGGTGGTGGTGACGTTTTCCTGTCCCACCACGTCCTCAAACACAACGGGACGATACTTGCGGGCGGAAACGACAAAATTCTCGATCACTGATTAAACTGATTTTTTGATTGCGCTGATTTTTCTGACTGGTTGCTAAGATAGCGTTTATTGAAATTATACTTTCATGCCGTGCAAGTATTTCAGGAAGAAGTTCTAAAACTTCTATATTTCGTAAATTTGTTGAAACAAGACGCATGAGCACTTCAGCCATTCGGGAAAAATTAGTGGACTATCTGCAAGTGGCGGATGAAGAAAAGATAAGAGCAATTTATACCATGCTGGAAGATGAAATAAATACGCCCATTAATGATTGGGATGAGAATTTCATCAAAGACCTGGAGCGAAGAAGCAAAAGCTTCACTGAGGGCATCGCTAAAACCTACACTTGGGAGGAAACCAAAGCAGCCGCCAGGAAACGAGTGAAATCAAGAAGAAAATAGTGGGCTATCCATATTGGCTGCATGAGTTGGCTCATGAAGAATATATTGAAGCTTATGAATGGTATGAGTTGAGGCAGCAAGGTTTGGGATTGTTTCCAATAGAGGTCATCTCTTCGAGAGATGGATCTCTCTATCTCCGCCACTTGTCTTAACGTGTTATCCACCTCACCTCTTAAACACTTTCTGAATGGAAATCTTGTCGTTGTATCTTATTTCAAGGAAATAAATTCCTTCAGGTATCTCCGAATGTAAAATAAAAGCACAGGTCATTGTTCCGGTATAGCCAAGAGAATTAATTACCCGACCTGCTGCGTCCATAAGCTTTGCGTCCAATTGGCCAACCTTATTTATCTGAATATTCAACCGGTCAGAAAACGGATTTGGAAAGACCTTAATTTCATTAAACGGGTGGATTTCTTTAACATCTACAGGCAAAGTGCCAATGTAGAACATCTCCTCATACTGGCATCCGTTCGCGTCAACCACCCGCGCCCAGTGAGATCCTACGCTTAGTCCTGTGAAGGTATTGCTCTCTTGTGATACGGACGGGAAAACCGTGTATAGGTATGGAGGCTGTCCTCCGGTTGCATTGATACTTACAGCACCATTATTCAAGTCGCTATCGGAGTCCGTAATGCTAAATGTCATGAACATTATAGGGCAGGGATTGCAGTCAAAATCAATCCCAACGGTGAAAGCACCTGTAAAAGAAGCAAGTAAACATGGACTCATTGCAAACTCGTGTAACACCTGAATAAATCCGTAGTTGTATCCATCTGTAAGACGCACCCCATTCGCTTTCACCGTTCCCCAGCTATAAAAATAGGATCCGCACTCGAATAGCAGGCTATGCTTTCCGCAGAGCGTTACACCAGAAATTATTCGCAGGTATCCTCCTGGTAAAATAGTTAAATCATGATCAAGAGAAATGTTATGGCTAATGATTATCGTATCGGTGAGAGGTGGCAGAATTTCTCCCTGCCAGATTGCGGTATCACTCCAGTCTCCCTCTTTTAATACTTTGATAGATGGTGGCACGGCAATCATTACCAAAAAATAACAGTGTTGCAGCAACGGCATGGATGAATTTCATAGCTCAAAAAACTTGTTGAAGTTACCTTTTGTCCTATCCAATCCCAAAATAAATTTTCCTTATTTCCTTTTCAAATAACCTCCTTTTTAACCCATTTGTACAACCCCGAAAACAAAGTAATACCTTTGCTCTCCCTTTCGTTTCACAATGGTCATTGACAAGGAGATATTCAGAGAAATCGTTGAAAATTTTATTCCGCTACATAAAGAGCTTGGGGTGAAACTCATTGACATCAAAGAAGGTTATGCCAAAATCATGATACCCTTCAAGCCGGAACTGGTTGGCGACCCGAGGACAAACGCGCTTCATGGCGGCATCATCTCGCTGGCGCTCGATTCGGTGGGTGGCGCAGCGGCAATGACCACGCTGGTTTCTCCCGATGACAAGCTTTCAACGATTGACATGCGGGTGGACTATCTTCGTCCCGGGAAGCCACAGGATTTTTACGCTGAGGGTGAGCTGGGACGAAGCGGCAACAGGATTGTTGTAACGAGGATGATAGCCTACCATGAAAAAGAGAAACCCATCGCTGAAGGTAAGGGAGTTTACAATGTCAAACGAAAAACAGACTGATATGGAAGATACATTGACCACCGCTAAGAAACAGAAAAAATCCGCTCTCACGAAGTTCAGCGACATCAAGTATGTCAGGCCGGAAATCACGGAGGTGGAGAAGAAATTCAACAAGCTGCTCGCTGCTTTCGACAAGGCGACCAGCGCTGACCGGCAGAATGAACTGATCAGCGACATCAACAAGCTGCGCAATGATTTCTCCACTGCGCAGAGCATCGTTTCCATAAGGCATACTGTTGATACAACCGATGCTTTTTATGAGAAGGAGAATGATTATTTTGATAAAAGCGCTCCGATTTTTGAAGGGCTGGTCCATCGCTATTATGAATCATTGGTGAAATCATCTTTTCGTCCTCAGTTGGAACAGAAATGGGGAGCGCACCTTTTCAACATTGCCGGGGCGCTGCTAAAAACTTTCGATCCGCAGATCATTGATGACCTCACAAAGGAAAACGAACTGCGAAGCGAATACACCAAGCTGATGGCTTCCGCGCAGATCATGTTTGAGGGAGAGGAGCGCAACCTGATGGGGTTGGTTCCGTTTGAGACCTCCACCGACCGCAACACGCGCATCCGCGCCAGCGAAGCGAAATATAAATTCCTCAGCGATCATGAAGCGCAATTAGACAGGATATATGATGATCTGGTGAAGCTGCGCAATGGGATGGCTAAGAAGCTTGGCTTTAAAAATTTTATCGGCTTGGGCTATGCGCGCATGATGCGCACTGACTATAATGCCGAAGATGTGAAATATTACCGCGACCAGATATTGGAGCATGTGGTTCCTGTTGCCACCGCGTTGAGGCAGCGGCAGGCGCACCGCCTCGGGATATTTGAATTCAAATATTATGACGAGCATCTTTCATATCGGAGCGGCAATGCCAAGCCCAAGGGCGACCCTGACTGGATCATCGCGCAGGGAAAGAAGATGTACAAAGATCTTTCCAGCGAAACCGATGAGTTCTTCAGCTTCATGACGCAATATCAACTCATGGATCTGGTGAACAAGAAGGGAAAAGCGGGCGGAGGTTATTGCACGTACCTGCCTAATTACAAAGCTCCTTTCATCTTCTCCAATTTCAACGGCACTTCGCACGATATTGACGTGCTCACGCATGAAGCAGGTCACGCTTTTCAGGGCTACATGAGCCGCAACTTTGAAATGCCGGAATATAACTGGCCTACTTCGGAGGCATGCGAGATACACTCCATGAGCATGGAGTTTTTCACATGGCCCTGGATGGAATCATTCTTCAAGGAGGATACGGACAAATATAAGTTCGCCCATATAAGCGGTGACCTGCTGTTCCTGCCTTATGGCGTGGCGGTGGATGAGTTTCAGCATTTCGTTTATGAAAATCCCGATGCCGCTCCCGCAGAAAGAAAGAAGGAATGGCGCAAGATTGAAAAGAAATACATGCCGCACCGGGATTACGCAGGGAATACATATCTGGAAAATGGCGGATTCTGGCAAAAGCAGGCGCATATCTACCAAACTCCGTTTTATTACATTGACTATACGCTTGCCTTGTGCTGCGCGCTGCAATTTTGGTCGCGTATGCACTCAGACCGCAAAGCCGCGTGGAATGACTATGTCAGGCTGTGCAAAGCCGGTGGCAGCATGGCTTTCCTGAGCCTTGTCGAACTGGCGGGGTTGAAGTCGCCCTTCAGCAAGAACATCATTCCCAAAGTAGTGCACGAGGTGCATAACTGGCTGAAGACGGTGGACGACACAAAGCTCTGATTGGTTAATCGGTTCACTGGTTAATTTGTTTATTGGGTGGTTGCCCTTGGTGTAGAAATCGCGTGGCTCATCTTCATTGCAGCTTTTGCCGCATGTTCCGTTTATCCTATTTATGGCATTATCGCAGATGGTTATATCATCGTTACCATCATGCTTGCGATGCTGTCAGCGTTTTTTTTCAGGCTGGCGGTTTTCTTCCGGCAGGTGCCGTGGCTGAAATTCCTTCCAACGCAAATCATCCTGTTCATTTTAAATCCTGTTTTGTTCATCATTGCGCTCAACCAGGCGCAGGAAATGGTTTTTTTGTTTGATTCGTATGACCTCCTGTATTTCATGGTACCGGGCTTGGGCGCTGATATTTATGATATGCATGAATCTTATCAACTGTTCAGAAAAGAATTCCTGCTGTTTTCAGTCGGGCTGCTGATTTTGCTTGCGCTCGCGGAACTTAGAATTGCAGAGGCATTTGTAAAGCGAATCAGGGAGATGGAGTAACCTGCCTCTGGCTTCTCCGGTTAATTGGATAAGTTACTCCACAGATATTTTCAGGAACTATTATCTTTCCAAAAAATCAACCGACCATGAAACACCTATTCAATATTTTTACCAGTGCCATTCTCTTCTCAGGACTCATGATTTTCAGCCGGTGCAGCGAAGACGAAACCACGTTTCCCATCACCATAGAAGACACTGACGCCTGCCTTCCTCCCGGAGTAAAAGACACCACCGTGTGGGTGACGATCAACAAATCTGACATTGAAAACCTCTTTTCGCAAAATGGGATAGCATTCAATATCAACGACATCAAGGAGGTGAAGCTGAACACCGCCACCGTCACGTTGGTTTCCCCGCCATCCGGCAACCTCGACAAGGTAGTTGTCTTCGACATGTGGTTCCGCGAGGTTGGCGACAACACTATGGGAACCAAGGTTGCTTACCTCACTGGCATTACCGACAGTTCTGTAACGGTGACGCTCGAAAGCGCGTTCTCAGAGCTGGTGGGTTTTCTCGAGCTGGAGTCTTTTGAGGCCGGGCTGCACATCAACCAGGATCCATACACCACCGACTCGCTGTGCGTGAAGGGAACAATATCGCTGAATGTAACCGTGGGCGGGGAGTAAAATTTCCAAGCGGGGTCAACTACCCTTTCCTCACCACGCAGAAAAAATCATAACACCTGTCGTCTGCCTCCTTGAGGAAAAAATCCCCCGTGGTGATCGCTGCTACCAGCCCGTTGTCGCTGTCCCTGATCCGGTTGCGGTTGATGCGGTTCAATATCTCGTAGGGTACCTGCAAAAACGTGCGCGGCAGCCGGTACTGAAGATTGAAGATGTCGAACCGCATGATTTTTCCTACTGATTCTTTATTCTTTTCATAGTAGCTTTTCACCTTCTCATCGCCATAGACTCCCATCAGCCTTACATCTGAAAATTTTCGACTCACAAGCGCCAGCAGCTCTTCCTTGGTGTATTCCCTCACGTGCCAGGGATTGCGCGAGAGCGTCATTTTGATATTAGGGGTTGTGATCACCGCCACTCCCCCGGGCTTAACCACCCGGTGAACCTCATCCACAAACAGGCGGTCGTCCTCAACATGCTCTATCACCTGGCATGTTACCAGGCAGTCAAATCCTGCTGTTGCCGCACCGGCAAATGGCGGCACCATGGCGCTGATGAACTTCAGACCCGGAAACTGCTTTCTCAGCGTTCCAATCGCTTCATCGTTTTTGTCAATGGTGGTGTATGTTTTGCATTTCTTCAGCAGCACTTCTATGCCTCTGCCCACGCCACAGCCTATTTCGAGCAGGTCACCGCTCACATATTCGGCTGCTTTCTCGTAAGCAAACAGTTGCCGTTGGTGGATGGGGTTATCAGCAGGCAGGGAGGTGGAAGTTACTTCAGTTGTGCTAACAGGCATGCCGGCAAAGATAGGTTTAGGCAGGAATGTATTCAACAGCTCTTTCAGCTACGGAATATTCGGATTCCAACCTGTTGCTGACACCACGATCCTAATGCCGATGAACCTTGTCCCATCGCTGCTTGCTGCTTTTGCTTTTGCCCCTCTGCCGGAAGGCAAACCATTTATACTTTGAACGGGATAAATTGCGCCATTGAGACGTTTACAGTTTACGGTTTACAGTTTGGAGGCTACCACAGGTTGTCAACTGTAAACATGTAAACCGTAAACAGAAATAGAAAATGTAAGATTTTATCCCGCGCACAGTATAAATCAATGAGCTGCTCCTGCAAGGGTCAGAAGTAAGCGTTTCCCTTCCATAAAAGCAATTTATCGCAGTGAATTGCGAATTATTACGTATTTTTAAAACTTTCTTTGAATTTCCTTTATTGCCAGGATATAACCTCAATCCTTGACGAATGGATCTATACAGCGTCACGCAAGACAAAAACAAACGCGCTTCTGCAAGCGAGCGCGAGCTTGCGCGGTTGATAATCAACAAGAGGGAAATAGCTGAAGATTTCATTGAAAGATATAAGAAGCGACACCATGTCGGGAGAAGCATCGCTGTCCTGCGCCTCCGCCAATTAGGCATCCGGATTTCACAACTGCCATAGCTTTGTTCTTGCGATATTCCCGCTCGGCAAAGGAACCCGAATTGGGGGGGCCCCCCCCCCCCCCCCCCACCACCCCCAAAAAAAAAAAAAAAAAAAATAAAAAAAAAAAAAAAAAA
>CAZCXH010000013.1:0-52852 GCA_964502525.1 uncultured Chitinophagaceae bacterium | reverse complement strand
TCCCAGCTTCGTGGCGATGATGTTCAATGCCTGCAATGCGGGAATAGAAGTGATGAACAGTGCCGGAACAATCGCAAAGTATTTCGCTACGTCATTGGCGATGCTGAACGTGGTGAGTGTGCCGCGCGTCATCAGCAATTGCTTGCCGATTTCAACGACTTCAATCAGCTTGGTGGGATCGTTGTCGAGGTCCACCATGTTGCTGGCTTCCTTCGCGGCAACGGTTCCGCTGTTCATGGCAACACCGACATCGGCTTGCGCAAGTGCGGGCGCGTCATTCGTTCCGTCACCCATCATCGCAACGAGCTTTCCGTCCTGCTGTTCTTTGCGGATGTACTCCAGCTTGTCTTCCGGTTTTGCTTCTGCAATAAAATCATCAACGCCCGCTTTACTGGCGATATATTTTGCAGTGAGCGGATTGTCGCCCGTTACCATTACCGTCTTCACGCCCATTTTGCGCAGGCGGTCGAAGCGTTCCCTGATGCCGGGCTTGATGATATCCTGCAACTCAATCACGCCTAACACGACAGTTCCTGAGGATAGAGACGCGATGCCTCGCGTCTCTACGGGCGTCTCTGCGGTTTCACATACCACTAATGGTGTGCCTCCGTTAGCAGAAACTTCGTTTACCTTTTGCGTTACTTCCTGCGGAAAGCGCGTACCGTTTTTTTCAACAATGTTTTTGATTGCATCATAAGCGCCCTTGAGAATCCGTTTGCCGTTCAAATCAATTCCGCTGGTGCGCGTTTCTGCTGTGAACTTGATGTACTTAGCATCTGTCACCGAAGGCAGCACGACACCCTTTAATTTTCCCAGTTCAACAATTGATTTTCCTTCGGGTGTTTCATCAGCCGCTGAACTTATCACCGCAGCAGTTACCAGCACCGATTGGTCAATATCCGGAGCGGGATAAAAGTTGGTTGCCTTCCGGTTGCCAATCGTTATCGTTCCGGTTTTGTCGAGCAGGATGCAATCAAGGTCGCCAGCAGTTTCAACAGCCTTGCCCGACTTGGCAATCACATTTGCCCGCATCGCCCTGTTCATTCCCGCAATGCCAATGGCGGAAAGCAAGCCGCCAATCGTGGTAGGAATCAGGCAGACGAATAACGAGATGTAGGCTGCAATCGGGATATGCGCATTGGCATACAGTGCAAACGGGTGCAGCGTAACGCACACAATAATGAAAACGAGTGTGAAACCTGCAAGCAAAATCGTCAGCGCGATTTCATTCGGAGTTTTCTGACGGGTGGCATTTTCCACCAGCTCAATCATGCGATCGAGAAAACTTTCTCCGGGCATGGAAGTAACGATGACTTTGATTTTGTCAGATAGAACTTTTGTGCCGCCCGTTACGGAAGATTTATCTCCGCCCGCTTCGCGGATAACCGGTGCGGATTCACCTGTGATGGCAGATTCGTCAATCGTGGCAATGCCTTCAATGATTTCCCCATCGGAGGGGATGATGTCGCCTTTTTCGCAAACAAACACATCGCCTGTTTTTAGCTGCAGGGACGCGATGCTTCGCGTCACTACGTTAAGACCGGGCTTGTCTTCCACAACCAGTTTAGCCGGAGTTTCTTCGCGTGTCTTGCGCAGCGAATCCGCCTGGGCTTTTCCTCTTGCTTCGGCAATGGCTTCGGCAAAATTTGCAAAGAGCAGGGTGAGAAACAAGATTGCAAATACAGTGAAGTTGTAACCAAAAGAACTCTGGTCTTTTGCCCCGGACAAAATCCAGAATGAAACAAAAAGCATTACGGCAGTTCCCACCCACACGGCAAACATCACCGGGTTGCGAAACATAATTTTCGGATTGAGTTTAATGAACGCTTGCCGGAGCGCTTCATTCATTAACCCGGGTTGAAAT
Source organism: uncultured Chitinophagaceae bacterium (assembly GCA_964502525.1). GTDB lineage: Bacteria > Bacteroidota > Bacteroidia > Chitinophagales > CAIOSU01 > DATLYB01. Next base: position 50,988 of record CAZCXH010000013.1, on the reverse strand, counting down.
AAGGATGTATTTTTAGACATCATGTTTTTAATTTATTTCAGTGAAAAATATTCGGCAACCGGACCCAAAGCCAACGCAGGGAAAAATGATAATGCGGCAACAATCATTATTACTGCAAAAACCATTAGTCCAAATGTTAACGTATCTGTTTTTAATGTGCCCGCGCTTTCCGGAATGTATTTTTTCTCTGCCAATAAGCCTGCAATGGCAACAGGACCAATTATGGGTATGAACCGGCCGAATAGCAGAACTATTCCCGTGGAAATGTTCCACCAGGGAGTGTTGTCGCCCAATCCTTCGAAACCGCTTCCGTTATTGGCTGCCGATGAAGTGTATTCATATAGCATTTGACTAAAGCCGTGAAAGCCGGGGTTGCTGATAGCTGATGAACCGACAGTTGGAAATGCGGCAGCCAACGCTGTTCCCGTGAGAATGATAAACGGATGCGCCAAAGCAACGATCATGGCAATTTTCATTTCCCGGGCTTCTATTTTTTTACCCATAAATTCAGGCGTTCTCCCAACCATCAAACCGCTGATAAATACTGCCAGAATAATGAAGATGAATATATTCAGGATGCCTACGCCAACACCACCGTAAAATGCATTGATCATCATTGCCAGCATTTCATTCATTCCGGAAAGCGGCATGGTGCTATCGTGCATAGAGTTGACCGAACCCGTTGAAATCACCGTTGTTACAATACTCCAAAAACCGGATGCCGCTGCGCCAATACGGACTTCTTTCCCTTCCATGGCGCCCATTGAGTTATCAATTCCCATAGCAGCAATCGCGGGATTTCCTTTCATTTCCATCATGATATTTGGAATGGCAAGCATGAAAAACCCGATGGTCATCACAGCGTAAATCATGCCTGCAAATTTTCTCTTCCGAATGAAGAAGCCAAATGCAAACACCATCGCCATGGGAATGATAAACTGCGCAAACATCTCTGCCATGTTTGTCAGGTAAGAAGGATTTTCGAGCGGATGAGCGCTGTTTGCGCCAAAGAAACCGCCACCGTTTGTCCCCACATGCTTAATAGGAACAAATGCTGCAACCGGACCTCTTGAAACCTGAACGGTATCGCCCTGCATGGTTATCATCGTATCCTTGCCTTCAAAAGTCATTGGTGCGCCTTCAAACAACAGAATCATTGCTATAACCAATGAAACAGGCAATAAAATGCGGGTGCATGACTTTAAGAAGTAATCGTAAAAGTTTCCAAGCCTGGTGGTGGATTTTTCTTTGAATGCTTTGAAGATAACTGCGGCTGCCGCCATTCCTATACCGGCAGTAACAAACTGCAGAAACATGAGCCACAGTTGTCCCAAATAACTGATGCCGGTTTCGCCTGAATAGTGCTGCAGGTTGCAGTTCACTAAAAATGAAATAGTGGTATTGAATGCCAGGTCGGCTGATTGGCTGGGATTATTATCCGGATTTACCGGAAGCCAACTCATATTCATTAATATGAACATGCTCATCAAAAACCAAAGCAGGTTAATGGCAAGCAGGGCAACCAAATGTTGCTTCCAGGTCATCTCATTTTGAGGATTGATTCCCGACAGTTTAAAACACAATTTTTCAATCGGATTGAAAACCGGGTCAAGCAGGGTGCGTTCTCCTGCATATACATTTGCGATGTATTTGCCAAACGGTATTGCCAGAAGCAGCGTTCCGATGAACATGGCTATGATGCCTGAAATTTCTGTATTCATTTATTATTGTTTTTTGGGTGAGAAGTAAGAGGTAAAAAAACCTGATACTCACGCTTTCCCTTTTCACCAATTAAAATTTTTCCGGCTTGAGCAATACATACACGATGTATCCAAAAAGTCCCATTGCGATAATGAACAGTGCTGTCATGATTTTTATATTTTTTCGAAGTAGTCAACGCATTTAAAAAACAAAGCGAAGCAGAGCGCGCCTGAAAGAATTAAAAGTGCCGTTACCATTTTTTGATTTGTTTGCTCCATGGAGTGCCAAACAAATGCCAGGGGATTACAGACAACCGATATTTGTCTGCAAGTGATTGAAGGACAAGGGCTGAAGAGGTTCGGTGGATTTATTGAAGGTAGTCCGGCAGATGTAAAACCCTTCCGTTTTGAAAGGGTGAGTGGTCGTTTTGGAAGGGTGTATCAGGTTCGGTGCAGGGACGCCATGCAGAAAATTCAACGGATTATTTTCGTCTTCATCCTAATGCAATGGATTTTCCCGGATGTAATCTTTGATTCTTACCAGTTCTTCCCGGTTTCTGATGGCATGATCATGAAATCTGTTTTGCCAAACAGGATCATCAAGTCCGGTTTTTCGTGCTTCCGTTGTAACGCGTTCCTACAGAAATCTATGTCAATTTATACTCCTCGATTTTTCTGTAGAGCGTAGTCAACCCGATATTCAGCAGCCGCGATGCTTCGGTTTTGTTTCCGTGGGTGTAGTTGAGCACTTTCCGGATGTGCAGTTTCTCCGCGCTGGCAAGCGAAAATGCGGAAAGTTGTTTCCCATCATCAGAAGCAACCTGCATTTCAACCGGCAAGCTGCCCACCGTCAATTGTTCCGTGTTTTCGATGATGACGCTGCGCTCAATCAAGTTTTTCAATTCGCGGATGTTGCCCTGCCATTGGTGGCGTTTCAAGGCTTCGAGATATTCGCTGGTGATTTTTCTGACAGGCTGTTTTGTTTTCGCAGAAAATATTTCAACAAAATGTTTTGCCAGCGGTTCGATGTCAGTCGCTCTTTCGCGTAACGCGGGCAGGGTGATTTGAAATACCGCAAGGCGGTAAAATAAATCGTGCCTGAAGCGTCCTGCTTCAATTTCCTTTTTCAGTTCACGATTCGTAGCCGCAATAATGCGGGCATTGACTTTAGCGGCTTTCGATTCACCCACTTTGATAAACTCCCCGCTTTCCAGCACGCGCAGCAGCTTCGCCTGCAAATCCAATGACATCTCTCCGATTTCATCAAGGAAAATCGTTCCGTTATTTGCCTCCTCAAACAACCCTTTCTTGTCTTTGATTGCTCCGGTGAAGGCGCCCGCTTTATGTCCGAACAATTCGCTTTCGAGCAAATCTTTTCCAAACGCAGAGCAATTAATCGCAACAAACGATTGCGTCTTTCTTTGACTTGCGTGGTGAATCGCCTGTGCGAAAACTTCCTTGCCCGTGCCGGTTTCTCCCAGAAGCAATACGGTAGTATCTGTAACCGCCACTTTTTCCGCAAGGGAAATTGCTTCCTGAATTTGTTTTGATTTTCCAATAATGCTGTCGAAGGAATATTTCTTGCCGACTTGCTTTTCTAAGCGCTGCAGCCGCTTTTGCAGCGAAACTCTGTCCATTGCCTTATGGATGAGCGGAATGATTTTATTGTTTTCGTCTCCTTTGGTCAGATAATCAAATGCGCCATTCTTAATTGCCTGCACTCCATCAGGGATATTGCCGAAAGCAGTTAATACTATGATTTCGGTGAGCGGGTATTTTTCTTTAATCTGCTTCGTCAACTCAACACCATTTGCATCGGGAAGTTTTACATCGCAAATCACCACATCCATCTCCTGCTGCTCTAATTTTTTTAAGGCTGCTTTGGCGTTGAGCGCATCTTCAACCGCAAATCCTTCTAATTCAAGAATGCGGGACAGAAGTTTGCGAATCTTGTCTTCATCGTCTATGATCAGGATTTTCTCATTATTCATATCAGTATTAAGCGCTAAAAATAAAGCTAACATTTGTTTCCTGGACACAAAAGACCGCAAAGTCCGCATTTTGAAAGTAGCGCGTACCGTTGCCGATTTAGCAAACAGCACCGATATTAAAATGGAACACCTCGCTGAGGCGATTCAGTTCAGAAGTCTGGATAGGGAAAGCTGGGCTGCCTGAGCAGAATGCTAATCTTTCAATAAGCAACATACCTTCCCAACGCCCACAACGGAAACACGTTCCGGTAAGCCGTGTAGGTTATCATGCAGTTGGCGTTGAACACTCCGGAGATTCCTTCCTGCTGCCAATCTCCGTTTGCCTGTTGCTTCCGAATCAAAAAACGGATTCCTTTTTCAATTGAATCTTTATCCCGGTAATTTGCCGCCATCAATGCGAGCAGTGCCCAACCCGTGTTGACGACCTGTGAATTTTTATGGGGAACATATTTCTGCTGCACGCAAGATTCAAAAGATTCGCCCCAGCCACCATCTGCATTTTGCTTCGACACCAGAAATTCACATGCGCGCTGGATGCATAAGTTTTCCGGGTTTTCCCCCGCAGCAATCAACCCTTCCACTGCGAACCATGTTCCGTACGTGAAGCAAATGCCCCACGAGCCAAGCCACGAGCCATCGGGAAGCTGCTTAGATTTAATGAAGCCCACTCCCCTTTTAATTGCCTGTGCAATTTCAAGCGTGCGATGTTGCGGAAAGTATTTCCTGAATTCGCAGAGTGCGCGGATGCAGGCGGAAGTACATTCAACGTAGGAGTAGTCAATCATGATTTTCCCGAAAATCCCGGAAGGGTTTAACAACTCCAGCCACGGCTTGCCTCTTGTGTTCTCATAAGTTGCCCAACCTCCATCCTTATTTTGAAATGAAAGAATGACGTTGGCCGCATCAAATAGTCTGGATTCTGAAATTTTAGTCAGAGAATTATTTTCCCCGAATTCGTTTGATTCGTGAATTTTCAGCACTGCGCTCAATCCCTCAGCCGTGCAGTCTGAAATAGGCCAGCCGTGCGCAAGCGTTGAAAACGGCCAGCCCCCTTTTGAGATATGCCTGAAAAATTTGCCGCGCTGGGGAACATCCTCCTGTACCTGTGAAATATTCATATAGTGGTAGGCTTTCTCAACTACTCCGGGGAAAAATTTTTCTAATCCTCCAGCCGTGATTGCCTGAATCGCAAAAGCCGTATCCCAAAGCTGCGAACCGTTATAGCCGTTCATTTTCATTCCATCTTCAGCCACCCACAAATAGTCTTTCCACCGCTGAACGTGCTTTTGAAATTGCATGGAATTTTTCCCGTAGCAATTCCACACGCAAAGCGAGTTTATAATTTGATTTACCGGTCCGATGTCAACATAGCCGGTTTGTTCATCTTCTGCGTTGATGTATTCAAGGATAAAACCGAGTGCGCGTTTTCTTTCGGTAACGCTGTGAAACTGCTCATAATGGTTGATGAAACGATTCAGAATTTTCAGAAGAGGTGATTGCGGAGCAAAAGAATCCGTGTCTGCAATGCGGTTTCTGAAGTCCTTCCACTTCAGGCTCTCGTATTCACCGGTGTACAGTTCGCACCTCAACTCTTTAATAAGAGGAGTGATTTTTCCCGTTACTCTTTTTCCGTAGCAATAAGCCATCGGCAGGTACACCATGCGGCTGTGGCACCAGTAGCGCCAGGGATGGATTGGAAGTGATTCGGGTAACAGCCACATTTCGGGCAGCAAACTGTTGCAGCCGTCCCATTCATAAACACCAAGAACCGACAGATAAAATTTTCCCCATGAAGGGATTGCAGCCGCGCCTCCGTGACTGTGAATCCATTCCGATGATTTCGCCAGCGATGCTTCACCGGCTTTCATTCCCAGCAAACGCAGCGCGACATACTGCATCACTGTTCCGAACATCGTTGACTCACCCTCAATGTGCAATCCCCAGCCGCCATCGGCATTCTGGTGATTCAGCATGTAGCGTTTCATCAATTCCCGATGCGGAAGCGGAAATGGAGTTTCGGTTACATAAGAAGCTATAATCAGTCCGGGCAGTAAAAACAGCGGTCCGCCATAATCTCCGGGGAAATGACCTTCCTGCGTCTGAAGCGATTTGTAAAAATTCCATCCCTTGTATGCCGCAGTGAAGGCTTCTTTTTGCAGCGGCTGACGAATGTTTGTTGGAATTTCAATACGGTTTGATGCGAACTCCTGAAAATTTTTCAGCGCCTGATTTCTGTACACCTTATCACCTGAATTAGGATTGTCGGTTTTATCAAAGACAAATGCCTGCGACATCCCTTCCGGAAAATTCTTTGCCAGGTCGTTGTAATCATTAAAATCAAGAGGGGGTTCAAATTCCCATACCTGCCTGCCGTTGTGAGTTTTCAACTTCCAGCAGTTCCAGTATTCCTCTATTTGGCGCACCTTGGTATCTTTAGGCTTGATTTCAGTCAGGGACGACATACTTTCAAAAGTAGAGCCGGAGCAACGTTTTCAGGTTACAACTGACACCTGACAGGAATGGAAATAAAAGCTGGACGTGCGGATAAATTTATTCGCACTTTGCCCGGATGTTTTTAAATGTGTTTTGTCAGGTTAAGCATAGATTGCCGACCGTTTCTTACAAAAAAATAGTTTGTCATGCGTGTATTATTATTTTTGAACGCCTTCCTGAGCGTTGCCGCCATGATTCCGCCTGACTTCGGCCAATCATCCAATATCTCAGGCTATTGGATGAATGATACTGGAAATGTCATTGTAAAGATTTACCAAAAAGAGGATGCTACATTATCGGGCGACATTGTTTGGCTGGCGGATTCTCTGGACAGTTATCGCCAGCCCTTGCGCGATGTGATGAATGATGAGCCGGAAAAACGCTCGCGGTTGGTGAAAGGTCTTACAGTTTTATATGACTTCAAATGGAGCAGCGATGCGTGGCGCGATGGCACCTATTACAACTACCAAACTGGAAATGACTATGAGATTAAAATACTGCCTGACGAAAACGGTAACCTGCGGCTGACCGGTTATTACGGCATCCTTTTTTTCCTCGGCAAGACAAGAATCTGGACTCCGGTTGTTGACAAAAGCTTGTACGGACTGAAATAACATTCATGTTTTCTCAATCTATTCTTTATATCGGGCTTGCACAATCGCTGTTTGCGGCATTCGTGCTGATTACGAAAAAGCGCGTGGCAATTTACGACCGTGTCATGATTGCCTGCCTGCTCACTTTCTCGCTGAAGTTCGTAATGTTTCTGTTGCATACCGAGTACGGAGAATTTTTCGACCTCGAAATTTCAATGGGACTCATTCCGCTCACTTTCGGACCTTATGTTTACCTGTACACTGTTTATCTCGTTGACCGGAAACCCCGCTTCGACTACCGCGACCTGCTGCATTTTACGCCATTCATTCTGTCCACCGTGGCTTACTATGCTTTTTTTAAGGATATGGTGAATTTCACAGACGTTACCTATTTTAAGAATGACAGTTTTCTGGCGGTGCGCGTGGTGTATGCGATGATATTCTTCACCTCAATCGCTGCTTACATCGTACTTACCTTCGTCAAGCTGCGTCAGTTCCGGAAAGGGCTGATGCAGCATTTCAGCTACCTGACCCGCCAGTTAAAACTGATATGGCTCAATTTTATTCCGTCACTTTTCGGAGCGCTGTTTATCGTGCATTTCATCACGGGCGGCATCAACGCGTTTTCTTATGAAAAAGTGATTGACACGGCAACGCTTTCGCATATCGGGCTTACCATCATTGCTTTTGCCGTCAGCTATTTCGGGGTGCGCCAGCCTTCGCTGTTCAAACCCGTTCCGGTGAAAGAAGAGTCGAATTATTTTCCGCCAAGTGAACCGGTGGCTGCGAACAATGCCGAAGTAAAAACGGAACACAAAATTGCGCAGAGTGTGCCGGTGCCTGTTCCGGAAGGAATGAATGGCATCGAAGTGGCAGGGGTTTTTATGGCTAACGAAAAAACAGGAGTTAAGGAAGAGAGGGAAGCAAACATCTCCCCGGACGACTATGGTTACGAGCTTGCCGGAAATGAAATAAAAGAGCCAAAACACCGGTTCACCGAAAAGCGCGCGCAGGAACTGATTGTCAAACTCAACAAGCACATGGAAGAGGAAAAACCCTATCTGAATGCCGAATTGACTTTGTATGACCTTGCCTCACAAATCAACCTTTCAAAAAATGAACTGACGGATTTGCTGAATATCCATATCGGCAAAAACTTTTTTTCTTATGTAAATGATTTCCGGCTGAAAGCCGTGATTAAAAGACTGGAAAACCCGAACTACGACCATTACACCATCATCGCCATTGCCTACGATTGCGGATTCAATTCAAAATCAACCTTCAATAACCTGTTCAAGCAATTCAGCGGGCTTACCCCTTCTGAGTATAAAAAGAGCAAACAGCCAGAAATACGGAAGGACGCTTAATCATTAAGGCGTAGTCGCAAGTGCAAATTTTCAGAGTGCTGCAGTGCAGAAAAATATTCCGCACCTCTTTTACTTCCGGAAAAATTTAGCAGGACACTTTTACTGAATCAACATCCTTTTTTTGCGCGAATCTTTTAAACCTGCATTATGATTCGCGAACTCATGCAATCCGCCTACCACCCCTCCGAAATCTCCGCGATGGTAAAAATGAAGTTGTCCGGTTGGGGCAGCGCAGAGGTGAGGGAGCCGTTGAGTTATATCGCGGAAAATGTGAGCGACCTCGAATTTTGTTATGCCGCGTTGAATAAAGTGTCGCGCTCGTTTGCAACCGTCATCCGGCAGTTGCCCGATGAACTGCGCGACCCGGTTTGCATCTTCTATCTCGTGTTGCGCGGACTGGATTCCATTGAGGATGACGCAGCGTTTCCCCATCAGGAAAAAATTCCGCTGCTGAAAAATTTTTACGCAAAAAATCTTGAATCCGATTGGAATCTCAAAGGCGTAGGCGACTCGGAAGACTACCGCGCACTGCTTGCCAACTATGGCAAAGTCGCGCGTGCCTTTCAGTTTCTCGACAGGAAATATCAGTCCGTCATCACGGACGTCTGCAGAAAGATGGGCGCGGGGATGGCTGAATTTTCAGAACGCTCCATCAAAACGGTTGAAGATTATGATTTGTACTGCCACTACGTAGCCGGTTTGGTCGGCATCGGTTTGTCAGAGCTTTTTGCCGTTTCCGAAATTGAAAATCCGGCTTTGTGCCGGCAGCCGGAGTTGTCCAACGCAATGGGGCTTTTCCTGCAGAAAACCAACATCGTTCGTGATTATCACGAAGATTTGATTGCAGGCAGGATATTCTGGCCTGAAGAAGTCTGGAAAAAATATGCGGGCAGCTTTGATGATTTTCAGCATGTGCCCGGCTCGCTCTATTCGCTGGCTTGCCTGAATCATTTGGTGGGTGATGCTTTGCAGCACGTTCCGGATTGCCTCAATTACATCCGGCAATTGCGCCATCCCGATGTGTTTCGTTTTTGCGCTATTCCGCAGGTGATGGCGATTGCCACGCTGGCAAAGGTTTACAACAATCCGAACGTTTTTACCGGAGTCGTCAAAATCAGAAAGGGGCTCACCGCCAAGCTGATGATGGATGTAAATGACTTCGAATCGCTCCGGAGTTACTTCCGCTTTTTTGCGCGGGATATTCTGAGCAGGCTGAATAGCAGCGACCCGAACAGTGATGATTTGCTGGAACGGTTGTTTCAGATTTTCAGAATAGGCAACAAAAAACGAATGGCGGACTCTTTTCAACAAGCATTTAACTGAAAGTCATGGTCGGTTCAACCGTTCAACCTGTTGTTAGTAAAAAAATTAAGCCCACTCCGGTTTTATCCGATTCTGTTTACGATGTGGTGATTGCAGGTGCCGGTGTTGCGGGCGCATCGCTGGCATGGTATCTCGGAAAGCAGGGAATCAACGTGGCGGTTATCGAGCGTGATTTTTCAGAGCCGGAAAAAATTATCGGGGAACTGCTGCAGCCCGGAGGGGTAATGAAACTGCAAGAGCTTGGCTATACTGACATATTGAACGGATTTGATGCGCAGCAGATTGACGGTTACGCCTTATTTAATAACGGCAGTCATTTCAGAATTCCTTACCCCGAAATGAATGGTTGCCGGCTGACGGGAAGAGGATTCCGCTACGGAAAATTTATTTCAAAACTTCGCAGCAGCCTGCGGGAAATTCCTTTGGTGACTTTAATTGAAGGTTCTGTGCACGAATTGCTTGAAAGCAAAGGTGGTGACGCGGTTACAGGTGTTAAATATCTGTCAAAGGAAGATGGCAAAGAAAAAATTGTCCGCGCACACCTGACGGTGATTTGCGATGGCGGATTTTCAAAGTTCCGCGAAGCGCTGAACGGTAGCCAAAAGCAGGTGAAAGGATTCATGCTGGGCTTGCTGCTGAAAAATTGCGAGCTGCCCTATCCGAATCACGGTCATGTTTTCCTGGGCGGTACGTCACCGTTTCTCAGCTATCCTGTTTCATCAACGGAAACACGGGTGCTGATTGATTTTCCCGGTGAGCAGCCCCCGAAAAAGAACGAACAGCTTTCACATTACCTGAATAAAATTGTTTACCGGCAGATGCCGGAGGGGATGCGTCCTGCATTTTTAAACGCCATCCGCGAGGATAAATTCATGGCGATGCCCAACATGCTGATTGCTTCAAAGCCGGTGAGAAAACCGGGCGTTGTGCTGCTTGGTGATTCGCTCAACATGCGCCACCCGCTCACCGGTGGTGGCATGACGGTTGCTCTTACTGATGTACAACTTTTGGGCAACCTGCTTCTTGAAGCCGGTAATTTAAAATCATCCCCGGCAGTCAACAAGGCTGTGAATGAATTTTATCACAGACGGCATTTTTCCAACGCCACCATCAACATTCTGGCTGACGCGCTGTATGAAGTGATGAGTGAGCCTGATTTGAGAGAAGCGTGTTATGCATATTTGAAGAAGGGAAATGGCTACGTGGAGGCGCCTGTCTCGATTCTCTCCGCGGTTTCACGAGACAGGGAACTGCTTATCCGAAAATTTTTCTCGGTAGCTATGGTCGGTGCCGGAAATTTGTTACGCCCATTCCCAACGCCCGCCAGAGTGGCGCGTGCCTACAATCTTTTCAGAAAAGCCGTACAGATTATTGCTCCGCTATTGATGAATGAGCGTCCGTCCGCAATGCTGCGGTGGATGATACAATCATCGCGGTGGATTTTTCCGCCACGGCATTCAAATAACAACAAACATTCAAATAAAATCTCCAACCATGCAAACTGAAACCTTATCCTTCTCAAAAAACGGCACTCCAGCGCTGAGCGCACTTTCCCTTTTTTTTGAAGACAAGAAAAAAATCGCAGACCGAATCCATGAAAGCATTGAGCATATCGGAAATATCACAATCCGCAAAACTTCCGCACATCTGTTTTCAGCAGGCGGAAAAATGCTTCGCTCATCGTTAGTTACCACTGCTTACAAAGCTGTTGGAGGAAACGATACCGATAAAATCCTAACCATAGCAGCCGCGATGGAGCTGATTCACAACTGGTCGCTGGTGCATGATGACATTATTGATAAGAGCATGACACGCAGAGGCGTTGCCACCGTGCATGAGAAGTGGAATACAAACACCGCGATTCTCACCGGTGATGCGATGAGCAATCTTGTTTATCTGCTCATTGCGCGAAGCGGCTTTGGTGCAGAATCCATCAGCAAAGTGCTTGAATGTATTGCAGAAACGAATCTCGAATTGATTGACGGAGAATTGCTCGACATCGAATTTGAATCACGCAAGGATGTGGCGGAGGCAGATTATTTTGAAATGATAAAAAAGAAAACAGGCGCGCTGATAACCTGCGCGGCAAAAACCGGAGCAATGCTCGGAACCGCTAACCACACACATATCCATGCCCTTGAGAAGTATGGCGAAAAAATCGGTCTGGCGTTCCAGATAAAAGATGACGTGCTCGATTTAACCGGAGATAAGGAGGAAACGGGAAAAGATTTTGCAGGCGACATCCGCGAAGGAAAGAAAACCCTGCTGCTGCTCAATGCGCTCGCTCATTCGGCTCCTGCAAAAAAAAGAAGGCTTGAGGAAATTACATCTGGCAATCAGCCGGTTTCGATGGAAGCCGTTCATGAAGCCATTGATATCATGCTGCAAGCCGGCTCCTTCAGGTATGCGCAGCGAATCTTATCTGTGTTGATAGATGAGGCTCAGCAGGCACTGCAGGCGCTGCCCGCTTCCGCTTATGTTGCTGCATTATCAGAGCTGGCAGCTTTCATTGGTCAGCCTACGAACATTAAAATTGAGCGTCCTCTTTATACAATATGAAATTGGCAATACAATAAAATTATAATTTAAAAATCACAATGCAAATCAGCAATCACTCGTCCCAAGCGCGCCCTGTAAGGTTTTCCGTTGCCTGCAATTTCGATAATGAACTGCTTCCGCAGCTTGCCCGCTATCCCGTTTACGAGGTGTACGGCAAGCTCACCTCCGATTATTTTGGCGGAGGCAGACCTTCGTTTTACCTGCCCGCTGTGGACAAGCAGGGGCTGGAAAACTATGTGCAGCACACGCACAATCATGGCATTGAATTCAATTACCTGCTGAACGCATCGAGCATGAACAACGTGGAGTTCACTACGGAAGGGCAGCGCGAGCTGCGCAAAATGCTCGACTGGCTCAGCGAAATCAAGGTGGACAGCATCACCGTGTCCAATTTGTTTTTCCTGCGGGCAATCAAAAAAAATTACCCGCACTTCAAAGTCAGGATTTCAGCCCACCGCGAAACGGATAATGCGCGCAAGGTGCGCTTCTGGGAAGACAACGGTGCCGATTGCGTGGTGATTTCCGAAACCACCATTCACCGCGAGTTCAAAATCCTTCGCGCCATGCGCGAAGCGGTGAGCATTGACCTTTCGCTCATCGTCAACAACTGGTGTCGTCAGGATTGCGCCATTGCCTCCAACCATGCCGTGCTGCTTTCCAACGCCTCACGCAGCGGCAAGCAGGCGTTTCCGCTCGACTATTGCTCGGTGTATTGCAACGCCTACCGCCTTGAAGAGCCGGTGAACTATATCCGCGCCAACTGGATTCGCCCCGAAGACCTGCATTATTATATGGACATGGGCTACACGAATTTTAAAATCGTGGAGCGCAATACGCCCACCGAGTTGCTGGCGATGCGTGTGCGGGCTTATCACCGCCAGCGCTATGACGGCAACCTGCTCGACCTGGTGCAGAATTATGCTTACCCAGCTTCTGTTTTTAAAACGAAGAAAGACCGCGAAGCCTTTTCGGTGAAGCGCATGGTCAAATATTTTCTCAAGCCTTCGCAGGTGAACCTGCTGCGATTCCGGCAAATCGTGAAATACGGCAAGCTGGCGTCCATGCTGTATCCCCGCCAGGACGACAACCCCGTGTATATTGACAACCGTGCGCTTGACGGATTTCTGAAGCGGTTTGAAAAATCAGGCTGCGAAGAATTCGACTGCGAAGCGTGCCGCTACTGCCACCAATGGGCGGAAAAGAGCGTCCACATCAACCCGCAGTGGAGACAGTCTATGACCGAGTCTTTTGATGAGTTGTTGGGCGACCTGCATTCAGGTTCCTTGTGGGAATCTTATTATACAACATTGAAGCGCATGGCTCGGAATGTTTTCGGCAGAAATGATTCGGAGAAAGAGAAATCTTCAGCGGCTCGTTTGCCGGGAGGCGAGGCATTGCCTGCTGTGGAGCGCAGGAAGCTGGATGGTCGGCAGGTTTTCCCAAGCGAGCCGGCCTGCACGCATTCCAAGCCGGCCGGTGCGATGAGCGTTGGCAATGAAGGTCCCGAACCGCTGAAGGCAGCGCCTGTGGAAGAATGAAAACTTTTTTTGCCGCAAAAATCGAATTTCAATTTCAACATGCTTTGCGTGTCCGTGCTTTAGCTGCATATCATCTTCTGGTAAATTGATTTTTTTCGAATTTTCATAAAAACAGAAATGAACATCACGGAACTGCTGAAGAAATCGGTGGAAATCGGTGAAGTGCAATCAACCGTGAAAGGATATGCTGAGCGATTCAAGGAGAATGATGCGGCAGGTATAAATGAACGGCTGAAAAACGCATCAAAACTCACGCATGAATACTATTCGCTCGTCACCGATTTTTATCTGAACGCATGGGGACGCATGTTTCATTTCGGTGTTCGCAAGAAGGGGCAAAGTTTTCAAGATTCATTAGTTCAACATGAATTCTTTCTCGCAGACAAGCTGCAACTGCGCGAAGGAGAAAAATGTCTCGACATCGGCTGCGGTGTGGGAGGCACGATGCTCAACTTTGCCCGGAAAACAAAAGCGCATATCACCGGCATCAACAATTCGGCATATCAAATCAGCAAGGCAAAGCAGTTTGTCAAAAAAGAGGGACCGGAAGAAAACTGCGCTTTCGTGGAATGCGACTGGTATAAAATTCCTCTTGAAAGCAGAAGATTCGATAAAGCCTACACCATCGAAGCATCCTGTCATGCAGCGGACAGGCGCGAAGAATTATTCAAAGAAATTTTTCGCCTGCTGAAACCCTGTGCTTTGTTTGCGGGATACGAATGGACGCTCACTGATAAATTTCAGCCCCATAATCCTATACATCAGGAAATCAAGCACGGTATTCAAATCGGCAACGCGCTGTCGAACCTGAATTATCCTGTTGATGTAACAAACGCCCTGAAACAGGCGGGCTTCGAAGTGCTGGAATGTTACGACCGGGCTGCAGACTGTGACCCGGAAACTCCGTGGTATCTGCCGTTGAAAGGCGAAAGCCGCTCCCTTCAATTAATCAGGATGAGCCCGGCAGGAAGGTTTTTTATGAGAAACCTGATGCAGCTTTTGGAAGCTGCACGCGTGTTACCGAAAGGCACGGTTGAAGTAGCAAGGCTACTTAATGTTGCCGGTGAATCACTCGTGAAGGGCGGGGAGGAAAAGATTTTTACTCCGATGCTGTTTTTCCTGGCACAAAAACACTGAAATTCTGAGAAATTATGCGATCAGCGTTTCTCCTGCCGCCTTCAGCAGTTCCTGCACGCGCTTTTTTGTTGGAGCTTCTGCATACACCCGCAGCACCGGCTCAGTGCCTGATGCGCGCACCATCACGGTTTCATCCTCCCCGAAATAGAACTTGTAGCCGTCAATATCCTCCACATTGGTGATGGTGTTTTTGCCGAAAGCCTTGTATTCATCGGCTTTGCATTTGGCGACAATCCTGGCCTTCTGCTCTTCGGTGATGTGGAGGTCGTTGCGGTCGTATGAGAAAGGTCCCACGACATCATACACCTCTTTGATCAGATCAGTAAGCGACTTGTCCGTCTTGGCTATCAACTCAAGTATTACCAATCCATCCCAGATACCATCGCGTTCGGGAATGTGCCCCTTCACTGCAATGCCGCCCGATTCTTCCCCGCCCACCAGCACATCTTCTTTCATCATGATTTCACAGATATATTTGAACCCGATCTTTGTCACTTCATAAGCCAGCCCGTATTTCTCACACATCTTTTTCACTTTATTGGAAACAGAAAACGCTATCACGACTTTGCCGATCATCTTGCGATACTTATGCAGATAATGCACCAGCAGCAGGATGATGTGGTGGGCGTCAATATAGTTTCCGTTTTCATCATACATTGCGATGCGGTCGGCATCGCCATCGGTGGCAAGCCCGGCATCCACATCGCTTGATTCTTTGATAAGCTTTGAAAGTTCCTGCAGGTTTTTATCCAGCGGTTCCGGGGCTGTTCCCTTGAATGACGGATTGTAGTCGCAATGCAGCAGGATGGAGTCGGGTAAAATCTTCCGGATCACATTCTGTCCTGCCCCATACATCGCATCATAAGCCAACACCAGCCCCGACTTTCGGATGGCGTCCAGGTCGAAATTCTTTTTTACATGTTCGATGTACAGCGTTTCGAGGTCAACATATTCAATCAATCCCTTTTTTGTGAAATCTGCTACAGAACCTTCAGCGGGCGGGGCTTTTTCAGGAATAAGTTCTTCCACCTCGCTGATGGTGGCAGGTGAAGCGGGGCCGCCAAATCCGCCCTTCAGCTTGTAACCATTGTAGTCAGGCGGGTTATGGCTCGCGGTGATAATAACCCCCAGGTCGGCATCCAACACGTTTGCCCCCAGCGACACCATCGGGGTTGACACAAATCCTTTCGCCAGCTTCACCTTAATGTTGTGCCGGCACATCACCAGCGCCACCGTGTTGGCAAACATCTCACCGCCAAAGCGGCAATCATGCCCTATCACAACAGTTGGTGACATGTTGCGCTCCTTCATCCATTTAGCGGTGGCTTCCGCCACGCGCGTTACATTGTCAACCGTGAAATCCCTGGCGATGATTGCGCGCCAACCGTCAGTGCCGAATTTGATGGGTGTCATCCGATTTGGTTTTTTCGTGGGTGCAAAAATACCGGAGTTAAGGATAAAGTTTAATGCTTGCTGTTTCAGCTTTAGCATTCTAATCGGGTTTGCATAATTATCAAGTAGCAGTGCTGGGCGTTATAGCTATCACCACACCATTCACAGTAACAGGGCATTTGCTGACGTAGTGATGAAGCAGATTGCAGGCAGCAATACAGAAGCAGGAAAACCCGTCAGCGGGCAACCGTTACGCTCGCGGGTTTGAGCGGAGGAAATTTCCACACGGACAGCAACGTTCGGCAAAAGTTGGAATCCGGATGATGCATGCTATCGGTAAACAGGTTCCGAACTTGCACAGAATAGCGCCCAATGGTATATCCTCCGAAGGAGTCCGGAGTCCTTCGGACCGATCATAATTCCTTTTTCACACTTGTTTCGGAACAACAAATGATCGGACAATCGGAAGTCTGAGCCAGGCTCTTTATTTTAGCGGTAAAATTTTCCCATGTATCATCTTTCAAAACTGTATCCGGCAAAACGCGCTTTCATCACTGGTGGCGGTGGGTCGCTGGGGAAATCATTTGCCACGCTGCTCGCCAAAGACGGCTGGATGGCGGGCATCACCGACATCAGCGACAAAGCCTTGGATGAAGCGCGGAGGGCAATTGAATCAGCCGGAGGAGAATGCCATGCTTATCAGTTCGATGTGAGCAACAAAGTGGCTTACAAAAAAGCTTTTGATGATTTCACTTCCAAATGCGGTGGCGTTGACCTGCTGATCAACAATGCCGGAATAGGCGATGGCGGGCTGTTCGGGCAGTATGAACTTGAAAAATGGGATTGGATAACCGGCATCAACCAGATGGCGGTGATCTATGGTTCACATTATGCAGCACAAGTGATGAAAAAGCAGCGAAGCGGACATATTTTGACAATATCAAGCGTAGCCGCAATTGCCTGCATGCCTAACATGGCTATGTACAATGTCACCAAAGCGGCAATCCTGGCGATGAGCGAAAGCATCTATGCGGAGTTGAAGCCGTTCAATGTGAGGGTTTCTGTTGCGCTTCCTGAATTTTTCAAGAGCGGCATCATGCAGCATGCGCGGGGAGATGAGAACGCCACAACCATCGGCAGGAAGAAAATTGAGAAGGCTCCCATATCACCAGAGAAAGTGGCTGATTATGTTCTGAAACAAACCGGATCAGGAAAATTTTACATCCTGCACCCGTTCAAGGCGAAACTGGCATTTTTTGCGAGAAATTCATTCCCGGACTATTTCCTCAATATGAAGTTCAGGGAGTTTGTAAAGAAGAAGTGGGTGAGGGAAATGATGGCGCGTTAGCTTCAGTTCTTTTACGGCTTCTTAATCAAAATGTTATTCCATTACCCGTTGTAAAATTTGCATGTGCTCAGTATCTTCATGGATGCGGGCAATCGTTTTGGCAATAATATTTTTCAGGTGCGGAGCACAGCAAAAATTTATCAAGGAATACCTCCCTGTTCCTGAAGTTCGATTTCTTTTTCGCTATGAAACGGTGGAAAATGCCAAAGGAGTAAGACGGGGAATCCCCGTCATTCTTCATCCCGAACATTTATTACACATTCAAAAAAACTTTGGAAACTTTTGAACAAATTTTTGTTTCCAACGTTTATTTATCTAAATTTGCCTCGTTTTTCACATGAACCTCAAGCAAATTCTTGCCAAAGCCGAAGAGATTTTCCTCAGTTACGGTATTAAGAGCGTAACGATGGATGACTTTGCGGGGAAGCTCTGCATGTCGAAGAAAACGCTTTACCAGTTTGTGAATGATAAGGATGATTTGGTGAAAAAAGCGATGAAAAGCCACATTGAGCATGAGAAGAAAGCGGTGCAGGAAATCAGCCGGCAGAATGAAAACGCCATTGATGAAATCCTTGCCATCGGCAGGCACGTGCTTGTGCATATCAGCAAGATGAATCCGGCCACGCTCTATGATTTGCAGAAATATCATCCCGAAGGGTGGCAGATGTTTTTGGATTTTAAAAACACATTTATCTGTTCGTGTATTCTGGGGAATATCGAGAAAGGAGTCAGACAGGGGCTGTACCGCAATGACTTCAACCCCGATATCGTGGCAAAGATTTATGCGGCAAGGACGGAAATTGTGGTGAACCAGGAAGTGTTTCCGTTTCCGCAATACAGCGTGATGGATGTATATGCAGAATATCTGAAGTATCATGTGCGCGCCATCGCCTCTGAAAAGGGGCTGAAATATTTAGAGAAGCAAAAACTGATTTGACATGTTTCGCCCAACCGCAACCTTCTTTCTCCTTCACCTTCTTTTTTCGTTAAGCGCCCTTGCGCAAAATGAAAAGACGCTGAGCTTCTCGCTTGAAGAAGCGATAAAGTTTGCATTGGAAAACAACACACAGGCAAAGAACAGCGACCTTGACGCGCAAATCAACAAGAAACGCACGCTTGAAATCATCACCACCGGCTTGCCGCAGTTATCCTCATCGCTCACTTACAAGCATAATATCAAACTGCCGGTGAGCATCGTGCCGGCAAACACGTTTCCGCTCCAGACTGAAGAGTTTCAGGTTGAGTTCGGCACTGCACACAATGTTTATGCAGATTTTACCCTTACACAACTGATAGTTGACGGCAGATATTTTATCGGGTTGAAAGCGAATCGCAGCATCAACGCGATGTCGCAGGAGCAAATCAAACTCACCGACACGGAAGTGCGGGCAAACGTAACGAAGGCGTACTATGCGGTGCTTGTTGCTCAGGAAGGACAGGAGATAGTGAAAAAGAATATGGAGACACTGAAAAAGCTGCTCTACGAAATCACCGAGCTGTACAAAGCGGGCTTCAGCGAAGAACTTGATGTGGACAGATTGCAACTGCAGCTTTCCAATATGGAAACGATGGAAAAACGCACGTTACTGCAGGCTGAACTTGCGAAGAATCTGCTCAAGTATCACATGGGCATTGACCATACGATTGAAGTGGTGCTTACCGACAAGCTCGATGCGGTTCTGCTTGCCAATACGCTCGATGCCGATGCGCAGTTTAATTATGAAACGCGCGCGGAATACCGGCTGCTCGGTTTGCAGTACAGCATGCGCGGCTATGATGCGCAGCGGATTCGCGCTGCTTATTTCCCGGCTATTTACGCCTTTGCCGGCTACGGATGGAATGCACAGCGCCAGGAATTTGACATCTTCGACTTTGAAAAAAAATGGTTCAACACCTCCTACTGGGGTTTTGAAATCCGCGTGCCGATTTTCGACAGCTACCGTAATGGCGCGGTATATCAGCAGAAAAAATTAGACCAGCAGAAAATTCAAAACCAGTTGGAAGATTTCAAACAGGCATCTAACCTGCAGGTAACACAGACCAGAACGGAATACAAAACCGCAATGGATGAATATCAAAATCAGCAGGACAACCTGAAACTCGCTGAAAAAATTTATGAGAAGGTGAAAACGATGTATCAGGAAGGAATCGGTTCCAGCCTTGAACTGGCAAATGCGGAGGCTGACTTGTCGCAAACACAGGCAAGCTACGTGAATGCAAAGTATAACCTGCTGGTGAAGAAAGTGGAACTGGAAAAAGCATTAGGAAACTACTAAAGCCTCATCCCCGCCCCTTCTCCAAAGGAGAAGGGAGTCCGGATGATTATCCTTTGAAATAAAATCGAGGAAAAGGCTAAGGTTAATTGGGTTAAGTTGTTCGGACGTTGAAAATGATATTCAATAATAAAGCACTACGCTTCATTCCCCCTCTCCAAAGGAGAGGGGGAAGGGGGTGAGGCTGGGTTAATAAAAATTTTTTAGAATGAAAATAAAATTTTTTCTCACGCTACTTGCAATCATTTCGCTGGCAGGCTGCAAACAACAGGATGACCTTGCTGCAAAAAAGCAGCAACTGGAGGAGTTGAAAAAACAACAGGAGAATATTCACTTCCAGATTATGGAGCTGGAGAAAGAAATCCTGAGCAAGGATTCCACGGCTTTAACGGAAAAGAAAAAGGGTAAGCTCATCACTACGTTCACCGTGGCGGAAAAACCTTTTACCAGCTACATCGAAATTCAGGGTAATGCAGAATCCGACCAGAACGTGGCGGTAAGCGCGGAGATGGGCGGCAGGGTAACGGACATTGCGGTGGAAGATGGAGATGTGGTGAAGAAAGGGCAACTGCTGGTGAAGCTGGATGACGATTTGATTGTAAAGCAAATCGAAGATGTGCGCGTGTCGTATGATTTAGCGGTTACCGTTTTTCAAAAGCAGGAAAGCCTCTGGAAGAAAAACATCGGCTCTGAAATTCAGTATCTCGAAGCAAAAAACGGGAAGGAAACATTAGAGAAAAAACTACAAACGCTGCAAACGCAGTTGGAAAAAACGCGCATCAAAGCGCCTGTCAGCGGCACGGTGGAACTCATTCGCATCAGGCAGGGTGAAACGGCTGCACCCGGTTTTCCGCTGCTCAATGTGGTAAATCTGGACCTCATCAAGGTGAAAGCCGATATGCCGGAGCGGTATATCGCCTCGGTGAAAAAAGGCGGTGAAGTGGTTATCGCATTCCCTTCGCTTGGAATCGAGAAAAAAGCGGTGGTTGCTTCAGCCGGCAACATTATTAACCCGTCCAACCGCACGTTTCGCGTTGAAGTGGAGATTCCCAATAAAGACCATGCGTTGAAAGCAAACCTGCTTGCGCTCATTAAACTTTCAGAATATCAGAATCCCAAAGCGCTCACCGTTCCCACGCGCATCGTGCAGCGTGAGAATAATCAGGATTTTGTTTATGTGGTGGCGCAAAACAGCGAGCCTGTCGCGCAGAAGCGCAGCATCACCGCGGGAAAATCATACGGAGGAGAAACGGAAATTCTCTCCGGACTGACGCAGGGAGAAGCGCTGGTGAATGAAGGATTTCAATACGTAACCGATGGCGCGGTGGTGGAGATTCAGAAGTAACAGCCTCACCCCCGCCCCTTCTCCAAAGGAGAGGGGAGACCGGAGTGATGCCCATTAAATAAATGATTTTTATTTATTGATGACGATTGACACGACTAATTATTAGAGATAGAAAAATAAATGATAACTGCTTTTCTTCTTTAAATGAACTACCGCCCTGACTCCCTCTCCTTTGGAGAGGGGGCGGGTGAGGCTTTTAATAAAATACTATGTCTGAAAAAGAATTAGACAAAAACCGCGTAAAACGCGAATTCGGTCCGTCCACGTTTGCGATTAAGAACAAGCCCGTAGTGTTCCTGCTGCTGGCGATGATTCTCGTGGGCGGCATCACCGCCTACAACACCATGCCGCGCGAAAATTTTCCTGAAGTGGTGGTGCCCACCATTTTCGTAGGAACGGTTTACCCCGGTAACTCGCCCACCGATATTGAAAACCTGATTTCGCGCCCCATTGAAAAAGAAATCAATACCATCAACGGAATTGATAATATCAAATCCACTTCCATTCAGGATTATTCCATGATTATCGTAGAGTTTGGCTTTGAAGTGGAGCCTGACAAGGCTTTGCAGGAAGTGAAAGATGCCGTTGACCGCGCAAAACAGGAACTGCCCGATGATTTGGATAAAGACCCGGACGTGTTCGAGATGGATTTCTCCGAACTTATTCCCATCATGAACATCAACCTTTCAGGCGATATTCCGATGGATTTTTTAAAAGAATATGCGGAGTATCTGGAGGATGAAATCGAGAAGTTGCCGGAAATCACTGACGTGGAAATCAAGGGCGCGCGCGACCGTGAAATCAAGGTGGACGTGGACGTGCACAAGATGAACGCGCTGGAAATCGCTTTCGGAGATATTGAGAGCGCGATTGCTTACGAAAACCTCACGATTTCAGGTGGAGACATTCTTACTGACTCTTCCCGCAGGAATATCCGCGTGATTGGCGAGTTTAAGAATGCGGAGGAAATCAGCAACATCGTCATCAAGAATATGAACCAGCAGGTGGTGCTGCTGAAAGACATCGCTGACGTTTCGTTTGATTACAAAGAGCGCGAAAGCTACGCACGCTCACGCGACCTGCCCGTTGTTTCGCTTGATGTGAAAAAACGCGCAGGCGAGAACCTCATCAACGCGGTGGACAAAATCCTGCTCATCGTGGACAAGGCGAAGAAGGAAAAACTCCCCGACAATCTTGAAATCACGTTCACCAATGACCAGTCGAGAATGACACGCATGAACGTGCATCATCTTCAGAATGAAATCATCTCCGGCATCATTCTCGTTGTGCTGATTCTGCAACTGTTCATGGGCTTGCGCAACGCGATGTTCGTGGGCATCGCCATTCCGCTCTCCATGCTCATCAGCCTTGCGCTGCTCAACATTGTTGGCGTTACGCTGAACACGATGGTGCTGTTTTCACTCGTGCTCGCGCTCGGGCGTTTAGTGGATGACGGAATTGTTGTCGTTGAAAATACCTACCGCCTCATGCAGCAGGGCATGTCGCCATTGCAGGCTGCAAAGGAAGGCGTGGGCGAAGTGGCGGCTGCCGTAATCGCATCTACCATCACCACCGTAATCGCATTTGTGCCGCTTTTATTCTGGAATGATTTGTCAGGCGAATTCATGAAATATCTTCCCATCACATTCATGATTGCGCTTGCCGCATCGCTGATTGTTGCGACAATTATCAATCCCGCGCTCGCGTCCCTGTTTATGAAAGTGCAGGATGAGCATCAGAAAATAAAAATCAAACCGCTGTTCATCAGCATCGGCATCCTCGCGGTGTTTGCAGGAATCTTTTTCGCAATGAAAATGAATACGCCCGCCAACCTGATGATTTGGGTGATTATTATCATGCTGCTGAATAATTATGTGCTGTCTCCGGTTTCATTCTGGTTTCAGCACAATATTCTGGTGGGAATCGAAAAAGGATATGCGCGGCTGCTGACCTTTGCCACGAGCGGCATCCGTCCCTATTTGTTTATGGCTGGCGTGGTGTTTCTTTTGTTTGCTACTTTTTTCTTCCTCGGAAAACGCGCGCCTCAGGTTACATTTTTCCCCGTGAATGAGCCGCAGTATGTCAATATTTTCATCGAGCTGCCGCTCGGCACCGATATTGAAAAAACAAATGAAGTGGCAAAGCGGGTTCAGCAGAAAGTTTATAAATCGCTCGAAGGCTACGAAGATGTGGTGGAGTCCATCATCACCAACGTAGGCGCGGGCACCACTGACCCGATGCTCGGACCTTCCATCGGCATTACGCCCAACAAAGCCAAAATCACCGTGGCATTTGTTGATTTTGAAAAACGCACGCATGTGAAGACCGGCAAAATCATGGAGAAACTGCGCAACGACATCAATGTGTTTCCGGGCGTAACGATGATTGTTGACAAAAATCCGATGGGACCGCCCATGGGAAAACAGGTGAACATCGAAGTGAGCGGAGAAGATTATGAGCAACTGGTGAAACTTGCCGAAGACCTGCGCAGTTACATCAACACATTCAACATTGGCGGCATCGAAGAACTGCATCTCGATTTGGAAAAAGGAAAACCGGAGCTGATTGTGCATGTTGACCGCAGCGCGGCAAGGCGCTTCGGGCTTTCCACCGGGCAGATTGCGATGTCCATCCGCACGGCATTGTTCGGCAAGGAAGTTTCAAAATATAAGCTGGGCGAAGACGAATATCCGATTATGGTGCGCTTCAACGAAGAGAACCGCAACAACTTGCCCGCGCTGCTCAATCAGGAAATCACGTTCCGCGACATGAACAGCGGGCGTTTCGTTACAATTCCGATTTCATCTGTCGCCACTGTGGAATACACTACCAGCTACGGCTCAATAAAGAGAAAAGATTTAGACCGTGTGATTACAATTTATTCAAATGTAAAAGAAAATGAAGGCTACAACGCCAACGAGGTGAACGCCAAAATCCGCAAGGCGCTGGCGGGCTACACAATTCCCGCGGGCTTCCAGGTGAAGCTCACGGGCGAGCAGGAGAAGCAGGCGGAGTCGCTCGGATTTCTGGTGAACGCGTTCATCATCGCGCTGTTCCTCATTTTCATGGTGGTGGTAACGCAGTTTAAAACCCTGCACACACCGCTCGTTATTATGAGTTCGGTGCTGTTCAGCACCATTGGCGTGTTTCTCGGCTATTCAATTTTCGACATGGACATCGCCATCCTCATGACGGGCATCGGCATTATTTCACTTGCAGGCGTGGTCGTTACCAACGCCATTGTGCTCATGGACTGCATCGAATTTCTGCGCGAGCGGAAAAAAGCGGAACTCGGTCTGGATGAAACACAGCGCCTGCCATTTGGAGAAATGGTGAACTCGATTATTCATGGCGGAGAACAGAGGCTGCGCCCCGTGCTGCTCACCGCGATTACTGCCATTTTGGGTTTGGTGCCGCTCGCAGTGGGTTTCAACTTCAACTACGCCACGTTCTTCGACCACTGGAATCCTAACATCCACATCGGAGGCGACAACGTGGTGTTCTGGGGACCGCTTGCGTGGACAATTATCTTCGGACTTTCATTTGCTACGTTCCTCACGCTCATCATTGTGCCGGTGATGTACCTGCTGTTCGACAAATTCAGGTATTGGGTGGGCGATAAGATGGCGAAGAGTTAGAGAACAGATAACAGATATATACTTCTGTTTTTCAAGACTCATACAGCACTTCATGCTTCTCCATAATCTGCGGATGAAACGAAGCGGGCAGCCTGTTCCAGTCGCGCAACTCTACAAGAAATGGGATACTGCTGTCTTTGATTTTTTCAATCAGGCTCATCAGCAGTTCTCCGTTAAGCGGCTTGTTGTTTTTTGCTTTAATAACAAGGTCAAGGTCGCTTGAATCATGCGCCCTGCCGTTCACGCGGCTGCCATAGGCAAGCACTTCCACAGGCTGGTGAATCTCCGCTTTGAAAAGCGAAAGCAATATTTCCTTATCCTTTTCCCTTAGCAGCATTTTGCATTTTAATGATTTTCACCAACGAGCGGGAATCAACGATAAACTGCGGCAGCAATTTCAGGGTGTCCTCCGCGAATCCTGCGCCATAATCATGGGCAGTTGTGTTGCGGTTATCACGGTATGCAAGCCATCGCTCTGTCCGAGCAGAAGAGAGGATGCTGTGAAGAGCGGCATGACGGAAGATATCCTTGAAAACGAGTTTGTCCGCATCTTTCGAGGTGGCAAAATAGGGCTTCAGAATTTCCCTGAGCAGTTTTCCGCTTTGCTCCGGCACAATTTCAAACTCCTTTACGCAAGCCGAGCGATACATGTCATAGTCAATTGAATCTTTCTTCGCCTTGTTTAGCAAACCGAGAGCCTTTTCCAAAGCGTTAGTGCAACGTTCGATATACGCAGTGTCAATCATCCGCAATGCCTGCAAATTCAGAAGGCGCCTTTCACAAAATGAATTTACCGTATTTTACACTCTTCACTCTTTGTGAAATCCGAAAATCATTCCCTGCTAATCTCCGTTCCTTCTGGAGAGGGAAGGGATGAGGCGATAAAAAGAGCAATTTTTAGAACTGCCCCCAGGATTTACACCTTCTCCCCGCCCAGCAACTGACCCAACAGCCGCAATCCTTTTTCAACGATTTCGGCATTCTTAACAGGTATTTGCAGATATGCTTGGCCGGTGGTTTCATCGGTTTTCACCAGCGTACTGATGAGTTTTTCAGTCTTCGGTTTGTCGGAAAGAGTTTCTAACAGCTTGCCCAAAAAGCCAGCGCCACTCTGCAAAAGCGCTTGCGTGCCATCTGCGGGTTCTGCAACTTCAGATTTTTGCACGGCTGCTTTTTGAATGTCATCATCAAAGAGTTGAACGCTTGCAGCCGGCATTTCTTTTTCGCCTTCACCGGCACTTTTCGCAGCAACTGCTTCGGGTGCGGCTTTTTCTTCCGCAATATCCGCCACGGGCTGCGGAGCCTGCTCGGTCATCTTCTGCACTTGCTTCATCAGTTCGTTAAACTTGCCTTCACCCAGGAACACGCTGCTTTCGCCATTATCGAGGATGCCGGTCGCCATTGACGATTTGAACTTCAGTTTGGCGAGCATCTGCTCTTCGATGGTGTTGGCGGCTATGAGGTTGATGATCTGCACGTTTTTCTTTTGCCCCAGGCGATGGATGCGTCCGATGCGCTGCTCGAGCACTGCGGGATTCCATGGCAGGTCAAGGTTCACAAGTACGGATGCTGACTGGAGGTTCAGCCCCACGCCTCCCGCATCGGTGGAGAGAAAGACCTTGCATTCAGGATCAGTATTAAAATTCCTGAACAGCTTCTCGCGGTCTTTGCCGGGGATGCTGCCATTGAGATTTTCGTATTTTATTTTTCGCGCGTCCATCTCCCAGGAAACGATGCGCGTCATGCGCTCCCACTGGCTGAAGATGACCACTTTCTCGCTGCCATTTTCGAATACTTGCTCCAGGATATTCATCAGTTCGTCCACCTTGGTGTCGTGGCGCGTAGCCTGATCAATCACATACGTGCTGTCGCACGCCATGCGCATCCGGTTAAGATTGATGAGCAGCATCTGCCGGTCTTTCTCGTTCAGGAATTTATAGCGCATCCATTTATTCACAAGGCTGGCGACTGCGTCATAGGCTTCTTTGTAATACTCCGATTGCTTGGGCGTCATGGATACAAACAGATTCTTATCCATCCGCTTGGGCAGTTGCGTCAGCACATCGCGCTTGTGCCTGCGCAGCATGATTTCCCGCAACGCCTTCCCGATTTTATCCAGGTCTTTGTAGCCCACCACTTTCCCCGTTGCGCCTTCCGTCACCTGGTGGTTGTGCAGGAAGCGGAACAACGCGCCCAGCCGGAACGGGTCCACCACCTGTGATACGGAATACAGTTCCTCCAGCTTGTTTTCCACGGGGGTGCCCGTGAGCACGATGAGGTGTTTGGATTTCAGTTTTTTTACATTTCTGGAAATCGCTGCCTGCCAGTTTTTAATGCGCTGCGCTTCATCCAAAATCACGAGGTCGAACTCATTTTTGTTAATCGCCTCAATGTCGCGCCCCACTACGTTGTAACTGCAGATTTTGTAAAAATCCTCATCACCATATTGAGTTTCGCGCATGAACATGTTCCCCTCGATGACCCGCAGGCTGCTGTCCGTAAATTTTTGGATTTCGGATTTCCATTGATATTTCAACGATGTGGGGCAAACAATCAGCACTTTCGAAATTCCCTGCAGTTGCTTCATGGCTTCGGCTGCGCCAATAGCTTGCAGGGTTTTCCCCAAACCCATGTCGTCAGCGAGCAGGCAGCGTCCCCTGCGCAGGGCGAACTCGATGCCCTGTTTCTGGTAAGGAAAAAGATTCGCCTTCACCAACCCGCTGAAAAACCGGTCGCCTTTTTTCAATGCCCGCGTCACCGTTTCGCTGCGCTTCTGCGCCTCGCGCTTGTCAAGGATGAATTCGAGCGCATCCGCATAGCATCGGAAATCAGGATGAGCGGCATGAGCCTTTTCAAGAAATTTTTCAAAGACGGAAAATGACTTTTCCGTCAGCAAGCCTTCATTATCGAAGAAGGCGATGGCAATCTTCTTGAACTCAGCGGCATTTTCCGTTCCGATGCGCAGGCGCACTTTCCTCTCCTTTCCGTATTGAAGGTAAACGGATGTGTATCGGGGCGCGAATCCCCGCTTCAGGATTTTCACCAGCCGGGGCTTCCTGTTGATTTGGTGCAGGACGTATTCGATATGTTTGCATGTGCCGAGGGCGTTGGTCTTGAAATCCATGCACGAGCAGAAATTGGCGCCCGGCTCCGCGCTGCGAATCGCAACCTTGTAGGTGTTTTTCGATTCGGGATTGTAAACATGATAATCCGAAAACACCTCGTGCCCGTTGAGGTTTTTCACGGTGAACGATTTCATTTCGGCAAATTGCTTTCTCAACTCCCTTTGCCACTGATCAAGCGCAATTCCGTCTGGCTTGCGGTGGTGCGACAGCTTTGGCTGCGCTTTGGCTTTGTTTCCTCTTTTTTTCTGTGCGACCGGCATGATTGAAAATTTATTGAGTCAAATATCTTTCATTTGACCAATAATGGGGAAAGATTTTTTTCAAGGAGTGTGAATCGTGAATGCGGCTGCCGGGGGTGAGTTGAAAAAACAAAAACCGCCCTGCTTCCGCAGAGGCGGTTTTGTTCTGTTACGCCTGCTGTGATCAATTCGCTTATGCCTTCCCGAACATCTTTCCCACCTTGCCGAGCAGGCCTTCGCCTTGCCCTTTCACGAGGTTGCCGAGTTGTCCGGCAGCCGCCCCGCCCAATATCTGGGTAAGCTTTGCGGAGTCGAAACCACCGGCCGGCTTTTGCGATGAAATCTTGCTGATGATGAACGGCACCACAAAGTTGGCAACCGTTGCAGCCATCTGCGGACTGAGACCGAGTTTGGAAGTGAACGAAGTGACGAGTTGCGAGGCGATGCCGTTCACAACCGGGTTGCCCGCAACCGGTGATTTGCCGTTGAACAAATTCACCAGGCCGCTGATATTGCCGCTGGTGACTTCCTTGAGCAATCCCGCCTGCAAGCCGTCTTTGGTCAGCGATAAGGCCTTGTCAGCCTGCTGGGGATTGAGTCGAAACTGGCTGCCGAGCTGCTTTGTCAGTTCGCCCTTTGCAGCATTGATGATGGTGTCAAGCATAATGAAATGGTTTTTTAGTTGAAATAAGAGTATGCAATATAGCTTATCAAATCATTTCCATTCCTTCTTTTTTCATCCACCCCACCTTGCCATCGGCAAGCTGAATTTTCTGCCAATCGCCTTCCGACTCAAGCAGCGTTACCTTGATGCCTTCCCGCAAAATGAAGAGGTCGGTGCTTTGCGCATCGGGGGCGCTCTTTACATAGGCATTTTTTGAAAACAGGATGGCAGCGCGGCTTGTGCGCTGATATTTGTATTGGCTGTAAGAGAGTACGGCAGCAGCCACCGAGAGCAGCAACGAGAGCAGGGCGGCAAAAAATGCCACGCGCCTGACGATGCCGTTGTTGATGAAAAGGAATAATGCACCCAGAACGAAAGTCGCCCAAACCAAAATCACCGCGAGTTTCGCCCACCCGTCTGATGAATGGCCGATCACGAAGTTCTTAATCCACTTAACGAAAAATAATTCCGGAACCGGCTCCACGCGATCCACCACGCGCAGGTTGGCAAGCTTCAGGTTGAAGTCAATGTCTCCATCAGATGGATTGAGTTTTTTCGCGCGCTCATAATTCAAAATGGCAGGGGCCAGATGCCCCAGTTTGAAGTGGGCGTTTCCGAGATTGAAGAACAGTCCGGCAGAAACATAACCGGATTTTGCAATGGAATCATATAATGCAATGGCGCCTTCGTAGTTTTTGTCCTTATAGAATTGGTTGGCCTGCGTGAAAAGCTCGCTGGGCGGTGCCGCTGCAGAATTCAAAAAAGGGCAAAGGGCAAAAAGCAAAAGGCAAAAGATCAAGCTTGCTTTCCTCACCGCCCTTCCGCGAAAACCTGCGCGAGCCAAACCACAAACGGTCTCACATCTCATATCTGATATCTTAAATCTATTCATCACAACTGCGAATCCAGTTTTGAAATCAATTCCGTAGCATCATCATAGGCTTTGTTCATCTCCCCGTCAGATGTCGGGGCGAACAAAGCCATTTCCGCATCATCAAGCGTTTTGAAAATGCGCTGGATGGTGTCGGAAGAAACATTTTTTTCGGTTAACGCTTTCTCCACCTGCGCGCGCGAAAGCGCAGACTGTGCGATGTTCAGCTTATCGCTCAGATAGCCCCATACAGCCCGCGAGATTTCATCAAAAAACGCCTTGCGGTTCTGATCCGCCAAAAACCGCTTTGCCTTTTTCAGGCGCCTGGCGGCTTCTTTATTCGCCCTTCTGTTTTTGAGCAGCGCCACATTTCCGGAGAGATGATCTTCCCTGCGCTTGTAGGCAAACAACAGCGCAAATAATAAAAACGGGGCTGAATATATTCCCGCAAATTGCCATGATGACAACAAAAACTCATCGCGCTGCTTCAGTTGAATGTCTCCCGTTTTAATATAGCGGATGTCCTCTCCGATCAACTCCACTTCTTCCTTATTGATGCCCGTTATTGTCGGAGCAGCCGAAGTTGACGCGTCACCTTCAACACTGATGATGAACTCGGGTGATTGCTGCGCAACATATTGCTGCTTTGAAAGATCGAAGTAGGAAAATTCAACTGGAGGAATCTTGAACTGCCCGCCTCTTCTTGGAATAATCAGGTATTCGTTTGTCTTCGAGCCGCTGACCACATCACCTTTTTTTGAAATCTTTTCAGAAGACTTGGGGTCATACACTTCCAGGTCAGACGGGAGGTTGATTTTCGGGACATCCAGCATCTTGATATTTCCGTTGCCGGTAATGCTGATGGTGAGCGCCACCGGTTCGTCAGGCTTGGTTTGCGTTTTATCCAGCGTCACATCCATGTTATAGTTTCCTACCGTACCATTAAAATTTGCGGGAATGCCTGCCGGTGGCAGCGGCTTCACTTTGATTTTAACCTTGTTGCTGCTGAACTTGTACGGATAATCCTGGTAAGAACCGAAGAAATCATCGAAGAAGAAATTAGGCTGGCTCCGTGTTTTGATGCGCACCATCGTCTGCAGTTCCATCGGATCAATCTCCAACTCACCGGAGCGCTGAGGGAAGAGCGCATCTTTCTTGATGACCGCGGCATTGTATTGAACCCCGTCATACACTTCAGGAGTAAATTGAATATTTTCCGGCAACTCCAGTTCCTGCGACCAAAATCCCGTATAGGAAGGCGCTTTGGTGATTGACGTGTTGCTGATGGTCATGCGGTAGTAGAGCTTGTAAATGGCGGTCACCTGCTCGCCCTGGTAAGCCTCCTTCTTATTCACGCTCAACCTCACAAATACATTATCGCTGATTTGCGAATAGACATCCTGCCCCTGATTCTGCTGCTGTCCTCCCGCCTGATCCTGCGTGCTTCCCTTCACCACTTCAACCGTCACAGAATTTGACGCGATGGTTTTGCCGTTCACAACGATCGTTGCAGGTTCAATGGTAAGATTGCCCTCCTTGTTCGGTTTCAGGTAATATGAAAACGAAACGCTGCGCGTCATGCTGCCGTTGATGAACTGCATGCTCGTTGACTGATTCGGTCCTGAAAGAACCGAGAAATCATTGAACGAAGGGGGGCGGAAGTTTTTTCCGTCAGCATTGGATAAAGCAAATGTTATCTGAAGGGTGCTGTTCACCGATACTTTCCTTTTATCAACCGTAGCCGTGAAAGAGCCGTCCTGAGCGGCAACCGGGGTGGTACAAAATAATATCAGCGAAAAGGGCAAAAGACAAAAGACAAAAAGCAAAGGGAAACAGAACGGCTGCCAACCGCTGCTGTGCTCTGCCGCTTTTTGGCTGAAAGGTCTGAAATCTAATATCTTATATCCCATGTCTGTTTTCACCAATCTTTCTCAACATTTTTTTTCTCCGCTGGCGGCAATTTTTTATTTACAATCTGCTGCTGCACTTTCTGCTCCTGCTGCATCAGCGCTTCCAGCAGGCGTTTCGCGTCTTCTTTTGAAATCTGTCCCTCTTTTTGCTGCGCCTGTTGCTGTTGCGCCTGCTCTTCCTTTGCCTGTTGTTCCTGAGATTGCTGCTGTTGTTGTTTCTGTTGCTCCTGTTGGTTCTGTTCTGCCTGCTGTTGCTGCTGATCTTGGTTTTGCTGATCCTGTTTATTCTGCTGCTGATCTTTCTTGTCCTGATTTTGATCCTGATCCTGCTGATCCTGGTTTTGCTGATTCTGCTGTGGATTTTTTTTCAGCATTTGTTGCGCATAAGCCAGGTTGTATTTCGTGTCCATGTCATCCGGATTGAGGCGCAAGGCGTTCTTGTACGCCTCAATGCTCTTGTCATATTGCGTTGCATCCAGATACGTGTTGCCAAGATTGTGATAAGCCTTCGCTTTCAGCCCATCGTCTTTTGCAAGCATCGCAGCAGTTTCAAACTGTTTTGCCGCCTGTTCATAATCCTTCTTCTGATAGGCAACATCTCCGAGGTTGAAAACGCCTTCCGTCAGGCTGCTTTTAATGTCAAGCGCCTTATGATATTCTTTTTCAGCTTCGTCATACTTTCCCTCAATATATTTCTGATTCCCCTTGCGCACGTATCCCCTCTCCTGCTGCGCCAGGAGGGGCTGAGCCGCCAGCAACAAAAGCAATATGAATATCCGCGAGGTCATGCCTTCCGTCCGGTGGTTTGAAAAATTTTCCAGCTCCGTATCCACATATTCTTTCGTTCCGTAATAAAAAATTCCAAAGTTAGCAGTACCAATGCGATGGCAAGCGGTATTTGAAACCATGACTGGTAATCCGTAAACACGCGCTCTTCAATCTCCTTTTTTTCCATGGATGATATGGCGGAGAAAAGTTGGTTCAACTCTTCCGTGCCGGCAGTCAGACGCTGATAGCTGCCATCGCCCTTCACTGCAATCTGCTGCAGTATCGTTTCATTCAATTTGCTGAGGACGATATTGTTTGACCTGTCCCTTTTGAAATCAATCTGGATTCCGTTTTTATAAACCGGAAGCGGAGCGCCCTGCGGTGAACCGACACCGATTGTGTGCACCACGATGCCTTCCGCAGTCGCTTCATCCACCGCTGCCATCACATCTCCTTCATTGTCTTCACCGTCAGTAATGATGATGAGCGCCTTATATTTTTTTTCATCCTGCCCGAAAGCCTGCACCGAAAGGCGAACCGCATCGCTGATGGCAGTGCCCTGCGTGGGCACCATGTTGGTGTTAACCGTGTTCAGAAACAGTTTGCTTGCAGAATGGTCAACCGTCAGCGGCATTTGCAGGTAAGCATTTCCGGCAAACACGATCAGCCCGATGCGGTCATTCTGCATTTTATCAATCAGCTTGGAAACGAGCAGCTTTGAGCGCTCCAGCCTGTTCGGCTTCACGTCTTCCGCCAGCATGCTGTTGGAAACATCCAGCGCCACGATGACATCAATTCCCTCCCGTTTCACTTTTTCATATTTCGTTCCCAACTGCGGATTGGCAAGACCGATGGCGCTGGCGGCAAAAGCAAGCAGCAGAATGATGAATTTCACATGATGCTTGTATTCCGGTTTTCCGGGCATGAGCCTTTCCACCAACGGCAGTTCCCCGATTTTTTTGATGGCGCGCCTCCTCCAGAAAATGAAGAAGATGAAGACCGCTGCCGCTGGAACGATTGCAACGAGCCAATACAAATAATCCATGTTCTCAAACTTCATCATAGATCAGGGAACGCTTTTTAAAATGAAATATCGTAATAACATTTCCAGCATCAACAGGATCAGGGCACCGATCACGAACGGGTGAAACTCTTCCGATTCCCGCTGGATGGAAGCCACTTTTATTTTTGATTTCTCCAGCATATCAATCTCATCAAATATCTTTTTCAGGCTTTTGTTGTCGGTTGCCCTGAAATATTTTCCGCCCGTCTGGTCGGCAATTTTCTTCAACAGATCCTCATCAATTCTCACTTCCACATTCTGGTAGATGGTTCTTCCGCCCATTTGAAAAGGATATGGCGCCATGCCGATGGTTCCCGCTCCGATCGTATAGACGCGCAGTCCGTATTGCAATGCGATGTCCGCAGCGGTGAGCGGATCAATGAAACCGGCATTGTTTTCACCGTCTGTGACGAGAATGATCACCTTGCTTTTCGCCTCGCTTTCATTCAGTCGGTTGGCTGCGGTCGCCAATCCCATCCCTATTGCCGTTCCGTCTTCTACAAGCCCTTCCTTCATCTCTGAAATCAATTTCTTCAGCATCGCATGATCGGTGGTGAGCGGACATTGCGTGAAACTTTCGCCTGCGAACACCACCAAACCGATGCGGTCGGCAGGGCGGCCGCTGACAAAGTCAATGGCTACCTGCTTTGCAGCCTCGAGCCTGTCGGGTTGCAAATCGCGCGCTTTCATGCTTCCGGAAATATCCATGGCAAGCATGATGTCAATGCCTTCGGTGGAAATGTTTTCTTCCTTCAGGCTCGATTGCGGACGCGCCAGGGCAACCACTATCAAGGAAAAAGCCAATATCCTCACCACAGGAATCAGGCTTTTCATTTTCCCCAGCAATGATGATCCCAATGCCTTGAAACTTTCCAGCGATGACAATTTCAGATCAGGAAAAATCCTGTTGTACCTCCACCAGTACCACGCGCCAAACAACAGCGGGATCGCCAGCAGGAAAAATGCCTTCGGATTGGCAAATGATATGTCGT
This sequence comes from uncultured Chitinophagaceae bacterium, assembly GCA_964502525.1. Taxonomy (GTDB): domain Bacteria; phylum Bacteroidota; class Bacteroidia; order Chitinophagales; family CAIOSU01; genus DATLYB01. The sequence continues at coordinate 16,659 of CAZCXH010000013.1, read as the reverse complement.
TAAAGTAGTTCAGCACTGCAGTAACAGTCCTTTATCAATATGGTAACTTTGAACCAAACTCAATGAAATGGGCAAATATGTAATTGATATCAATGAGAAATCGAATCGTGGAAAAGCTTTGAAAACATTTCTGGAGCAAAATCCTGAGTTGAAGATGATGGATATTGAACAGTTTGGCGCGCTGGAAGACAACGCCCTTGCCCGAGAAATCCGGAAAGACAAAAAGACAAAACTTCTTTCATACGAAGATGGTAAGAATGAATTCAGGAAACTGCGCAGAAGATTGAATAAATGATAGTTCTGGCGAGAAAACATTTCTTTAAAAATATTGCCGCCATCAGGAGAATTGACATTATTGACGATATCGAGTTTATTTATGATTTTGCGCGACAATGCGAACGACCTGAAGAAATCCCGGGATTCAAATGGCTGAGGCATTATCCGCATCACGGACGGATTGAAGCCGCTCCTTTCAGGATTGACGTTGAAATTGCCGGCAGCACAATTATCTTTCACTGCGTTTTGCATCGTTCTGTAGTTTATCGCCATTTTCCGCAGAACCTGCAGCTTCCGCCACCTCCACATTCTGCGCCTGTTCGTCAGTTTTTGTTGTCTTCACAAACTCATAGCATGTTTGCATGTAACGCGAATGTTCATCAGGCAGCGGATTGGCTTTTGCGAACTTCACGAGGTCGGAACTTTGCAACATCATGCGAAGATCATCACGCTGTTTGCCGCTGGTCCCTGTGATGTCCATTCTTCCCATGATTTCATCAGTGGTTGATTCCAGCGCAGGGATATTGTAACGTCCTTCAATATATTCGCGGAGGATTTCCGACAGTTCTGAATAATAGCGTTTGATTTCTCCCTGCTGCCAGAACTTCTTTTCTTCCAACTCGCGCAATTTGTTCAGTGCGGTTTCATGCGGAGGTTCCTTTCGCACGAAACGCTTGATGATCACCGGCTTCTTTTTCCGCAGGCTGAAATATAAAATCACTCCCGCAATCAAAGCCAGTACGCCTGCGCCAATCAGAATCTCTTTCAAAATCTCCTGAAGCTGGAACGGCATCGTCAGAGGTTCCTTGATGGGCTTGATGGATGAAGCGGCAGTGTCAACTTCAATACCTTTCACGGTCAGCAGAATCGCTTCGGAATTGGCAATCGAAAAGGAATCATCCGGATTGTTTTTATATTTCAGCGCAAGCGGAGGAATCACATAATATCCGGAATCAAAAACCGTCAGGACGTATGTTCTGGTTTCTTTTTTAGCCGAAGCCTGGTTGAGCGTGTCCGTTTTGAACGAGAGCACTTCTATTTGGCGCGCGCTGTCAATTTTGATGGTGCCGCCCAAATCGGGCCACTGAATCTGAGTCTGATTATCACGGATTACTTCCAACGAAAATTTCACCTGGTCGCCAATCAGGATTTGGTTGGTGTCGAGCCTGGTCGTAAGGGAGATATTGCTCGCATTGGTTGAGAGGGAAATCAAGGCAATCAATGCTGGGACGAGGGACGAGGGACGAGGGACGGGGGAAAATGCAAAAACCCTATTTAGGAAAAGAAAAAAATCTTTTTTTCCGCTCTCCCGCCCCTCGCCCCTCACCCTTCGTCCCGGCTTAACGGAAAGGATCATTCCAGCTACCCGCATCATCTCCTCGCCCCCCTTTTCTTAAAAAATTTCAGCAAGGCATTCACATACGATTCATTCGTTTTGATGCTGATGAGGTCTGCACCGCTTTTCAAGAATGTGGTGCGGCAGCGTTCGAAATTTTCCTGATATTGTTTCTTGTATCGGTCCCTGACCTTCTTTGACGAAGTGTTGAGCCATATCAAATCGCCCGATTCCGCATCTTTCACGCGAATCAGCCCGATGTCGGGGAGTTCGGTTTCGCGCGGATCATACGCATGCACGCCCACGATGTCATGCTTTTTATTAGCGATGGTGAGCGCATCTTTGAAATTTTTATCCATGAAGTCCGAAAGGACAAAAGTGATGCTCCGCTTCTTCATCACGTTATTCAGGTAACGCAGCGCCTCTGAAATGTTGGTGCCCTTTTTTTCAGGATGAAAATCAAGCAGCTCGCGGATGATGCGCAGGATGTGCGTGCGTCCTTTTTTGGGCGGAATGAATTTTTCAATCTTATCGCTGAAAAAAATCACTCCCACTTTGTCATTGTTGATGATTGCCGAAAACGAAAGCACCGCGCATATTTCCGTCAGCATTTCATTCTTAAACTGATTGACGGTTCCGAAAAATGACGATTCGCTCACGTCCACCAGCAGCATAACCGTCAACTCCCTTTCCTCTTCAAATATTTTTACAAACGGATGATTGAAACGCGCGGTAACATTCCAGTCAATGGTGCGGATGTCATCCCCGAACTGGTATTCGCGCACTTCGCTGAACGACATGCCGCGTCCTTTGAAAACGGTATGGTATTCTCCCGAAAAGATATGATTGGACAGACCTCTGGTCTTGATTTCAATTTTGCGTACTTTTTTGAGCAGGTCTTGGGTTTCCATTAGAGGGGCGAGGGGCGGGAGGCGAGGGACGAGGGACTGACAGCCACCTTTATTTTAGATTTTTTTTCCAATGTTTGGATGGATGCATTAACCATGGCAATCACCGAGTCAAGTTTTTGAACTCTTGCCTCGATAATCTCTGAAGTCAAAATCTTGCTGCTTCTTTTATACCACCCTTTGCTTTCGCGAGCCGAGCCTCTTGCTATCCGCAGGTATTGAGGGTACTCCTTGCCGTATCCGCGACCATAGCCCTCTTCAATATTGGCGGAGATAGAACCGATTGAACGGATGAGTTGCTTGACAATTTCGCGACCTCGGAAATCTTGTTTTAAAATCTCCGAGTCGCCCCAAAATTCATCCCACAGCTCACACGACAATTTGTAGAATCTGATTTGTTCTAATTTATCTTCCATGGTCAAAACTTATTTTTCACTCGTCCCGCGGCCCCCGACCCTCGCCCCTTTTTTAAGGCACTTCCACTTTATTCAATATCTCATTCACAATATCTTCAGGCGTCACATTTTCCGCTTCCGCCTCGTAGGTAAGCCCGATGCGATGGCGCAGAACATCGTGGCAGATCGCGCGGACGTCTTCGGGAATCACGTAGCCCCTGCGCTTAACAAAGGCAAATGTCTTTGAAGCAAGCGCAAGGTTGATGCTGGCGCGCGGTGAGCCGCCATAGCTGATGAGGGATTTCAGCCGCTCCAGCTTGTACTTCTCCGGAGTTCTTGTTGCAAAGACTATATCGAGGATGTAGTGTTCAATTTTCTCATCCATGTAAACCTCTTTCACCACCTCGCGGGCGCGCAGGATGCTTTTGGGATCAATCACAGCCTTCACTTCCGGGAAGGTTTCGTTCACGTTTTTCCGGATGATCTGCCGCTCCTCTTCCCGCTCAGGATAAGTGATCACCACTTTCAGCATGAAGCGGTCAACCTGCGCCTCCGGGAGCGGATACGTTCCCTCCTGCTCAATGGGGTTCTGAGTGGCAAGCACGAGGAACGGCTCTTCCAGCTTATAGGTGTGTTCGCCAATCGTCACCTGTCTCTCTTGCATTGCCTGCAGCAGCGCGCTTTGCACTTTTGCCGGGGCGCGGTTGATTTCGTCAGCAAGAACGAAATTGGCGAAGATGGGACCTTTTTTTACCGTGAACTCATGGGTCTGCTGATTGTAAATCATGGTGCCCACCAGGTCGGCAGGAAGCAGGTCGGGCGTAAACTGAATACGGCTGAACTTGGCTTGAATCGCCTGCGAAAGCGTTTTGATGGCAAGCGTCTTCGCCAGTCCGGGAACGCCTTCCAGCAGGATATGCCCCTGCGACAGCAAACCCACAAGCAGCCGCTCCATCATATATTTCTGCCCGACAATCTGCTTGTGCGTTTCAAGGTTGAGCAGTTCCACAAACTCGCTCTCGCGCTGTATTTTTTCATTCAGCGCCCTGATGTCCATCGAGTAAGTGGTCGGTGATTGTGGCGTGGTGATTGTTTCCATAAATGATTTTTGGATTATTAATAACGTAAAAAGCGCCCCAAAGTTAAGTTTTGAGACGAGGGTGGTCAAGTTAAATTTTGTTAAGCTATAATTGCACTTCATCTTGCAAGCAAATGATATGGCGAAGGTCAGCCGGTGGCAACTAATGAAACCAAAAAAGATAACAATTGAACTGGCGCGTGGAATTTAAGATTGTCCATTCTGTAAAGGTAGTTTGTGCGATTTTGGAAATCGGAAAAATCACTGCGGATGATGTCTTCCGCAAATAAGCGCATGACAACCGTGGCGATGGACCGCATCCCTCGCCTCGGCTGGGTGCAGGAGCCTACGCCCGTTACCGTGCTGGAAGAACTCACTGCCGTGTCTGGCGCATCATGGGTGGGCTGCAAGCGTGATGATTGCATCCCCGTGCTACATGGCGGCAACAAGGCGCGCAAGCTCGATTTCCTTCTCGCGACACCGCCTTACAACACCGCCACGACCATCGCCTCGGTCGGGGCAATCGGCTCCGGACATCTGGTGGCAACTGCCGCAGCCGCGAAAATGCTGAACAAAAAATTCATTGCCCATCTTTTTTGGGAACCTATTACGGAAGGCGTGATTGAAAACCTTTCGTTCACGGCATCGCATGCTGCGGAAATTTATTTCTTCCGCTCGCGATTGACAACAGCCTTGCATCATCCTGAATTGTTTCTCACGAATAAAAAAAATGATGTTGCGATTATCCCTGCCGGTGGCACCCGTCCCGTGAGCGTGCTGGGTTTTGTGCGGGCGGGCATCGAGCTTGCAGGGCAAATCAGGGAGGGCGTATTGCCTCCGCCTGACCACATTTACACTGCGCTTGGCACAAGCGGCACCGCAGCGGGATTGGCGATAGGATTGGCATTGGGAAATATCCGGACAACCATTCATGCGGTAACCACCGTTGAGCGCCCCATCTCCACTTATAGCTGGCTGAATCATCTGATAGGTGAAACGCTGAAGCTACTGGCGAAAAACGGAGTACACGAAGCAAAAAACATTAAGCCTGTTCCTGTGCTAATTGACCGCAGCCAACTGGGAAAAGGCTACGGCTATCCGACACCGGCAGCCGAAAATGCGGTGGATACATTCAGGCGGATGGGAGTGCTCATTGAAACGGTTTACACCGGCAAGGCTGCTGCCACGATGTTAAATGACCTCGCCAACGGATTAAAAGGAAATGTGTTGTTTTGGAACACGCGCAGGGCGGAACTGCCGCCATCTTCTGAAGAATGGGAAAAGAAATTACCTGCACCGCTGCGGAAGCGGCTGGGGTTTAGATAAATCTTAGGCTGCTCTGAATAACATCTTCTTTATGAGACTGCTTGAAATTAGAAATAGAACGCAGATGACACTGATAAATATGATTTACCGGATTAAAAATCTGCGACCATCGATCGAAATTGGTGTAATCAGCGTTCCATAAAGAAAAATGATTTTATCTCTTTATCTTTCCCTGAAATTCATTCCTTGAACGCTGCCACATCTGAAAGTAATAAAATCACCCGCAGAAAACTGCTGAAGTGGGCTGTCGGTGCAGGCGCATTTGCTGCATTGACCGGAGGCGTGGTGCGCACTACCAGGTATCCGCAGTTGCCGGGTTGGAAAGGAAAAATTCTTTCTCCGCGTGAAGCATGGATTTTCATTGCGGCATGCGAAATCGTGTTGCCTGAATCCGCTGACACAGCCATCCACCGGAAAACAGTTGAAAATATTGACAGCTACCTCAGCACCCTGACGGAAGCAACGGTCGGGCAGATTCATTTGATGCTGAATGTAGTCGAGCATCTCACGCTGGCAAATGGAAATCTTAAACGCTTCACGCGCCTCGATGCTGTTGACAAAGCCGCCTACCTTGAATTTTTCAGAAGCAAAAACGGCATGCTCCGCATGGTGTTCCGAGGGCTGCGCGACTTGTGCCTGCTCGGTTATTACCAGTTGCAGGATTCATGGAAGCACATCGGCTATGACGGTCCGCTAGTGGGCAATGACCGGCTTCCTCTGGAAAAATACGAGCGCATGAGAGCGGAGCCGAAAAAAAATCCCACAACTGCAACACATTCTTCAATATGATTTTTGACGCATCTACTCTTTCATTGCCACTCACACTTGAAGCCGACCTCTGCGTAATCGGCTCCGGTGCCGGAGGTTCAGCCGCAGCGATGGTTGCTTCGGAGGCTGGTATGCGCGTGGTGATGCTCGAATCTGGCGACTACCTCACTCCGCACGACATGAGCCAGCGTGAAGAGCAGATGTTTCCGCGCCTGTTCTGGGAATCGGGCGCGCGCGCCACGGTGGATGGTTTGGTTAAAATCATACAAGGGAAAGGCGTGGGCGGCTCCACGCTGCACAATCTCAACCTCTGCAAGCGCATCCCTGCTCCCATCCTCAAACACTGGGAAGAAACGCGCGGTATGAAAAATCTGCCCATGTCGAAATGGGAATCATTATATGCCGAGGTGGAAGCGATGCTTGAAGTTGCTCCTGTTCCCGATGTGATGGTGAACCGTCACAATCGCTTGCTGCAGCGAGGCTGCGAAGCGCTTGGCTGGCGCGGGGGCTTCATGCGCCACAACCGAACAGGCTGCGTGGGCAGCGGCTTCTGCGAAATCGGATGTGCGTATGATGCAAAAAATAATGCATGCAAGGTGCTCGTGCCGCGCATCGTCAGCGCGGGTGGCGAAATCATCACCCACTGCCACGCCAGCCGCATCGTGCATGAAAACGGGAAGGTGAAAGCAGTGGAAGCGTTTTCTGTAAATCCGCTCAACGGAAAACCTGCCGGCAAAATCACCGTCCATGCAAAGCAGGTGTGCGTGTCGGCTTCTGCAACAGGAACAGCAGCCCTGCTGTTGCGGTCGGAAGTTCCCCATCCGAAAGGCAGCGTTGGAGAAACACTGCACATTCATCCGGCAGTGGTCGTGGTAGGCGAATTTGATGAGCGCATTGAGGCGTGGAAAGGAATTCCGCAGGCGTATGAATGTACGCAGTTTCTCGATTTTGAAGCCGCGCACGCGAACAGCGATGCATCTGAATTTTCGAGGTTATGGATTATCAATGCCTTTGCCCACCCGATGGGCGCCTCCACGATGATGCCCGGCATCGGGCGACAACATTTTGAGATGATGCAGGACTATCCGAATATGGCGGTGCTCACCGCCATGCTGCACGACCACACGGAAGGAACGGTGAAATCCGAGGGCGAAACCGGCTTGAAGATTGATTACCGGCTGAATGAAGAAGACCGCACCGAGTTGCATTTCGGGCTGAAAGCCTGCGCGCAACTGCTTTTAGCCGCTGGCGCAAAGCGGGTGATTGTTCCCTCTGACCCTCTCATTGAAATCACCCAGCCGGAACAAATTAAGTTGATTGATGCAATCACTTTGTCATCCGGCAAAATTGATGTTGCCGCAGTGCATCCGATGAGTTCCGTCCCGATGGGCGATGATAAAAACTCGGCAGCCGTTGACTCCACCGGAAAATTTTATTCCATGGACGGCTTGTGGATTGCCGATGGCTCGCTGTTCCCCACCTCCATTGGCGTACCCCCGCAGTTGTCCATCTATTCGATGGGCTTGCATGTGGGAAGGGAGATAGTGAAACATCAATGAGGGAACACGAAATCAGGAAATGAGTCTGAAAAATCCAATTTATCACTAACTTCCACCCTGCATTAAAACCGAACTATATGACATTATTTTGGATATTATGGGCAATTGATGCGGTGGTGGCGTTGATAGCCGTGTATTATTTCTTTATCGGATTGCAGGATGGCAGCGTGTCATCCTTCAACATGACTATGTGGTTCGGGTTGCTGCTTGCTCTCGCGGCAGTGCTGGGAGGCGGCTTGTTGCTGAAATCAATCGGGAAACTGTTGCTGGCGAAAATCCTGCTGTCCATCCTCGCCATACCAGCGCTGCTGTTCAGCTTGTTCATGCTGGCGGTGATTCTGACGGGGCAAAAGTGGAATTAGGGCAGTTCTAAAATTCTACCACTTACTCCCTCTCCTTCTAGAGAGGGAAGGGGTGAGGCGATAAAAAGAGCAATTTTTAGACTCAGCCCTCAAATTACTTGATCACAAATACTTCTCCCCTTTCTCTTTCTTCACATCAGCGGTCATGTGCTTTATCTCCTGCTCCTTATCGCGCCTGCAAACGAGCAGGGCATCTTCGGTGTCAATCACGCAATAGCCTTCCAATCCCTGCAGCACCACCAGTTTGCCATCGGGCGACATGATCATATTATCCTTTGCGTCAAAAACCATTACGTTTTTGCCTGCTACTGCATTGCCGTGCTGGTCCTTGTCATATTTGTCAAAAAGCGATTGCCACGTGCCGAGGTCTGACCATCCGATGTCTGCAGGTATCACAAATACGTTCTCGGCTTTTTCCATGATCCCATAATCAATGGAGATATTCTTGCACTGTGTGTAAGCGTGAGCGATAAAAGGTTTCTCCTTGTCTGTGTTGTATTTGCCCTTGCCATCTTCAAACGCTTCATAAATTTCAGGAAGTTCCTTTTTGAATTCCGCAAGGATGGATCGTACGTTCCAAATGAAGATGCCCGAATTCCAAAGGAAGTCACCGCTCTTTAGGAAACTTTTCGCAAGCTCGAGGTTGGGCTTCTCAGTGAAAGTCTTCACTTTGTAGATGTCACCGCTTCGGTGGTTGTCAAGGAATTGGATATAACCGTAGCCGGTGTCAGGGCGCGTGGGGACGATGCCGAGCGTCACCAGCGAATCCGATTCATCCACGAAATGCAGTCCCTTTTTGATAACCTCAGCAAACACATCATTTTTAATTACGAGATGGTCCGAAGGGGCAACCACCATGCTCGCGTAAGGGTTAATCTCCCGGATTTTGAATGAGATGTAAGCGATGCAGGGAGCGGTGTTCTTGCGAATTGGCTCGCTGAGAATTTGTTTTTCCGACAGTTCCGGAAGCTGATCCTTTACCGTTTGCGTGTAATGCTCGTGAGTGACAATGTAAATGTTCTCCTTAGGAACGATCTGAACGAAGCGGTCATAGGTTAGCTGGATTAATGTCTTTCCGATTCCGAGAATATCCAGGAATTGCTTCGGGAGAGCCAGCCTGCTCTTGGGCCAGAAGCGGCTGCCGACACCGCCCGCCATGATGGCTACATAGTGATCTTTATTACCGCTCATTCAAATCGCTGGCGCAAGATAGAAAATCTTAAGGGATGGTTAACAAGTTTTCCGTTTGCGGTTTACGATGTTGTGACTGAAACGATGAATCGTAAACTGTAAACGTTTCCCGTGCAAAGAAAGGCAGGGCGAGCGGTCGGTTCACGGCTCTTGCTTCCTTCATGCGCTGACAGAAGCGATGGCTCGTGCGGGGAGCACCCTACGGGTGCTTGCATTTTAAATCCACCTGCTTTGCAGGTGGTGGTTTAAATTTTTAAAATAGCACATCGTAAATCTAAAATCTAAAATTCCCCTCACGCGGGAGACTCACTTTAAACTTACATGAATTAGAGAATACAATACACAAAATCGAAATAAAAATGAGGGGTGCACATGTCAATGCTTATTTGATTATAGTACTTGTCAATATCTACCCACGAATCATAATAGTAATATGCTTCATTATAATTTCGGCTACCACTTTCAAAAACGGATAAAATTTCTACTTTGAAATACGCATCTTCATCGAATTCATTATCTGAATACTGCATCATTAATTTATTCGATGAGCCCAAATTGCCTGTGGTACTCAGGGTGCATGTATTAAGAGGGTAATTCCAATTGAATGAAGGGTTACTCAGGTTGAAAGTGTTTATATCATTCTGGTCTAAATAAACTGAATAGGCAGATTGACCGCTTGGTGAGATTTCTAATGTAGCATAATCTTCGCAAGGTTCACCGCAAGGATTATTGCCAAATACATCCCATATCCACCCATAAGTACAATGGTCTTCCTTGTGATTTCTGCTCAGGGTCTCATGAGCCGAACCTAAAGAATGCCCTTTCAGCATATTCTTAACCAAATAGTAACCTGAAATAACACCTTTTCCGATTTTACCAGGATTATCAGATTAAGAGTTGACAAATCAGGCATTCTGAAATACATTGACGTTTCAGTCAAAATACTTAACCCCGTAATCCGATTAATTCTATGAAACGGTATCGTGCGTCCCTGCTGTTTTCCGTCCTTTTTTTTGCCATTGCCCTTCAGATTAAGGCTCAAACCGTAACCTTCTCCAAGCAAAGAGGCTTTTACTCGTCCACCTTCACGCTCACGCTGACCACCGATTTATCCGGTGCGACCATCAAATACACCACCAACGGCACTCCGCCATCCTCAAGCGTTGGAACAACTTATACAAGCGCGATAACCGTCAATACCACTACCGTAGTGAGGGCGATTGCTATCAAAGGCTCCACGATCACTCCCGTTATTACGCACTCGTATATTTTCACCGGCAAGGTAATCCTCCAGCCTGCCAACATCTCCGGCTGGCCAAATAACACCTATGACCTCGGCAGCGGCAACGCAACTGCAGTGCACGATTATCAAATGGACCCGGCTATCGTCAACCAGTCCCCCAGCCAGATGCAAAGCGCGCTGAAGGCAATTCCCACCATGTCAATCGTAATGGACAAAAACCAATTCTGGCAATTGTATGATGACCCGCTTGGCGATCTTGAACATCCGGCATCGGTGGAATTGCTTTATTCAAACGCCCCGTCACAAAACGAACAGATCAATTGCGGGCTGGAAGCGCACAGTCATCTGCGGTTGAAGCGCTCCCTCAAACTCGATTTTCACGATCCGGAATTCATCTCGAAAATTTTCAAATACGCACCGCTCAACGGAAACTCGGCAACTGACGATTTCTCAGGAACTAAAATCGTGCTGCGCAGCGGAAACAATGATTGCTGGGCGCGCAACTGGCTGGGAGGCAGTTCAACATACACGCGCGATGCATGGTATCGCGCATCGCAGCAAGCGGTGAATGGCTATGGTTCTCACGGAACATTCGTTCATCTGTATATTAACGGAATTTATTGGGGCTTGTATAATCCGGTTGAGCGCCCCGATGAGGGATTTGCTTCGGAATATCTTGGCGGCAGCACTGCTGACTGGTTTTCGGTAAACCACGATGGTCCCCGCGAAGGGGACGCGACACGCTATAACTACCTTATTGGAAATTTGATTGACAAAGACATGACCGCTGCCGTTAATTACAACGAGTTAAAACAATATCTGGATGTATCCGCTTTCTCAGACTACATGATTATTTCATGGATTCAAGGCATGGGGGATTGGCCTAATAACAACTACTATGGCGGCAACCGGAATTCGCCTGTTCAACCATTCCTCTACTTTGCATGGGATGGAGAATGGTCATGGTCAAACCAGGGAACTGCAAACAACGGAGCATGGGTGAATCCATTTTTTGAAAGCGCTAAAAGCGGGGGTCCCATCATTTCCGAAATCTGGCATGCAGCGCGCGATAATTCAGATTTCATGATGCTTTTTGCCGACCGTGTTTACCGCAACTGCTTTAATGGCGGGCCCCTGACTGATGCTGCCTGCCGGGAACGGTGGGAAACCATCAACGATTTTATCAGTGACGCGATACTGGCGGAATCAGCGCGATGGGGCGATGCGGTGGATGCAAATGATCCGCGCACCAAGAACGATGACTGGCAGCCGGAAGTGAACCGCATTGACGCGCTGATGAACGGAAACGTAACGCGCTTCATCAATGCACTGAAAGCGGAGGGTTACTACCCGAATTTGAATCCGCCAAACTTCAGCAGCGAGGGCGGTACGGTTTCATCTACCTTTCAGCTTACCATGACAAACCCGAACGGTGGTGGCGATATTTATTACACCACAAATGGCGCTGACCCGCGCATGTCCGGTGGCGCATTACTGGCAGGCGCTCTGACTTATTCAAGCCCCGTTGCAATTACTGGCACCATGACCATTAAAGCACGGGTGAAAAACGGCAACGAGTGGAGCGCATTGCACGAAGGAACCTTCACTGCCGGATTTAATTTGAAGATAAATGAATTTTCTGCCGACAACGATAATGGCATCACCGATGAAAAAGGCGAACATGAAGACTGGATTGAAATTTTTAATAACAGCCCGGTGGCGGTGAATGTGGGCGGAATGTATTTAACCAATGCGTTGAACACGCCAAAGAAATGGCAGGTTCCCGCAACGAATGCCGCAGCCACAACCATCGCCCCTTATGGTTTTTTGTTGTTCTGGGCTGACCAGGAAACCACAGAAGGAACGCTGCACACCAATTTCAAACTTACCAAAACCGGGGGTCAAATCGGGTTTTATGCGCCTGACGGAACCGGTACGCTCCTGCTCGATTCTTATAGCTATACCGCGCAAACAACGGATGTTTCCAAAGGACGACTTCCAAACGGAACGGGGGCATTTCAATCCTTCACAACGCCAACACCGGGGCAGTCAAACGAGCCGGGCATCACAGGACTGTTCATCAATGAATTTCTCGCCAGCAACCAAACCGATATTGTTGATGAATTCGGTCAGCATGACGACTGGTTTGAGATATATAACAATAACAACACCCCGGTGAACATCGGAGGTCTGTACGTTACGGATAATCTCACAATGCTTACAAAATACCAGATTCCCAATACAAATCCTGCCGCCACTACCATTCCCGCAAAGGGATTTTTATTGCTTTGGGCAGATGAAGAAACAACGCAAGGCGTGATGCATGCTGGAATTAAACTCGGCAACAGCGGTGAACAATTAGGGTTGGTGCAGGTTTCAGGAACCACTACGAGGATAATTGACTCGCTCTCATTCGGGCCGCAAACCGCGAATATTTCAAGAGGTCGCTTGCCCAATGGCGGAAATACGTTTGTGCCATTTACAACAACCACTCCGGGCGCAAGCAACTCCGGTTCCGGTCCGGTGGATTGCAATGGCGTCACCAATGGCACGGCCACACTTGATGCCTGCGGAATCTGTTCGGGAGGAAATACCGGGCATGTTGCAAATTCCGACAAAGATGCCTGTGGCGTTTGCTTTGGCGATGGCTCATCATGCGGAGGAAGCTGCGTTCACAACGAAGTGGTTTCTTTCACGCTGATGCACACAGGAACAGCCGGAGAAATCGGGCCGCTGACAAACGGGATGACGATTAATCTCGCCTCCATCGGCTCATTCAGCATCCGCGCCAATGTATGCGACAGCCCGGTGGGCAGCGTGAAATTTAATTTGAACGGCACCAACATCAGGACTGAAACTTCATTCCCCTATGCCATCAATGGCGACAGTCCTGCAGGAAGCTACATCGCCTGGAACGTGAACCCCGGCTCATACGCTTTAAAAGCTACGCCCTATTCGGGCGCTAATGGCTCCGGCACGGCTGGCATTTTCGAACAGGTTTCTTTCACAGTAATCAATCAGCAGGGAACCGTTGACTGCAATGGCGACCTGAACGGCACTGCAACTCTTGACGATTGCGGTATCTGTTCGGGCGGAAATACCGGGCACGTTGCCAATTCGGATAAAGACGAATGCGGAGTTTGTTTTGGCGATGGTTCATCATGCGCTCCAACGTGCGTCCACAACGAGGTGGTTTCATTCACGCTGATGCATGCAGGCGCCAGCGGTGAAATCGGTCCGTTGACCAATGGCATGACCATTAACAAAGCGGAAATTGGTCCATTCAGCATTCGTGCGAACGTGTGCGACAGCCCCGTGGGCAGCGTGAAGTTTATTGTAAATGATAAAACAGTAAAAACTGAGACAACTCCCCCATATGCCATCAATGGCGACAGTCCCGTGGGAAATTATTCAGCGTGGAATCCGAATCCGGGATCTTATACGCTCGTTGGAAAACCATATTCAGGCGCAAATGGAACCGGCTCATCCGGAATCAGCGAAACGGTCACGTTCACAGTTGTCAATTCATCATCTAAGACGGAAGAAGAAACCTTTTCTGAAAAATCATTTGAGTTAAGTATTTATCCTAATCCCAATAATGGCAGATTCATAATTGAAGGATTCTCCGAAATGGAATGCGCACTGACAGTAAAAGTCTTTAATACCTTGGGGCAAGCGATTTACCAATCTCCTGAAAAACAAATTTCAGGACGGTTCAGCCAAACGGTTGATCTGGTTTCGGTTCCAGGCATTTATTACGTTGAAATCTGCCGGGGAAAGGAAGATGTAACAAGATCGAAGATGGTGATGAGGTGATTTTTCACTTTTATCCCGTCCACTCACAAGTTTGAACCGGCATTCTCAATTAGTTACTGGCAATTGGTCATTCGTTTCGCTAAAAGACGGAATCTGATTATATCAGATCAATCTCCTTCTTACCTCACCAACACCACTTTCACTGCTTCCTTGCGATCTCCCGCTGTCATATACACGTGGTATATGCCGCTGTTCAGCATAAGGTTACCTTCGTTGTCGCCTCTCCATTCAATGCGGTGCTCGCCCGGCTCATAATTGCCGTTCCAGTTTTTCACCTGCCTGCCTGCGAGGTCATATATCTCAATTTTTACCGCTTCATCACCGGTGGCATGGAAGCGGATGGTGGTTGAGCTGGTGAAGGGGTTGGGATAGACTGACAGATTATAGATTTTAGATGTTAGATGTTCATCTGATGTAACGTCACCCACTTTCACGATGCCATCGGTTGATGCGATGCCCAGCAAGTCAAGGTTGCCGCTGTAAGCTTGGCCCGCAGTGATCTCCGAGCCGATCTTTATCCCTGAATAGGAGCCGGAGGCGCCCACCGCTTTGAACTTCAGCTCAAATGCAACCGCTTCATCACTCATGGTAGCGGAAGAACCGGACTCATTAGTCCAGACGGTGGTGAGCAAGCCCTCGCTGATCCTTTCTTCACCATAGTAACCATTAATTGACTTGTTATTCGCTTCGAGCAGCGTCAATACACCGGCATCCCATGACAAGGTGAACTGATAGCCTGCGATGCCGATGAAGTCCCTGACCTTTACGGGAACGGTAATTTCACCACCGGGCAACACATTATATTCATCCATCACAAACTGCACCTCGCCCGCAGTGCCCATTTTCGCAACACCCGCATTCCAGCTATTGTCAATGTCACCCAGCTTGATGCCGATGAAATCCTCCCCTGTTCTGCTGGAATCAATGGCGCTGTAGCTCCGGAAATTTTCATACGGGAAAGGGTTCATCGGATCAGAGAAAACGAAATCGCTTCGCACAAAAGCCCACAGCCTGCCGTTGGGAAAGGATGCGATGTTGCCGAGTATCATCGCCCTGATCAGAATAATATCGGTAGTGGTAACGGAATTGCTTCCATTTACATCTGCTGCAATTATTTGATATGGAGAGCTAAGAGGAAATCCTAAAATATGTCTTTGAACCGGCATGAGGTCGAAGACGCTGAGTCCATTGCTGACGGCAACATCATTGTTCTTTGATGGAGCAACAGTGCAGCTATTTCCCCGCTGAACATTGAAACTATACAAACCGTCAGGAGCAGTTATCAATGACTGAACCGAAGAGCCGGAGAGACTAACAGTGACACCGGGAACAGGCGTGCCTGTTGCAGTGATGATTTGCCCTGAAATGACAAGAGCGCCCAGGTTGGGCTGCTGGAATCCCTGGGTCAAAAAATAGCCGTTGCCGCCAATGGTGTAAATAACAGGCTGCCCCACCGTGGATGACAGCCTGAAGCCATTGGCAAGAACATCATGACCGGCAGTGGTGATTACCCGCGGAGCAAGGCTTTGCGCGTGCAGATTTGCTGCTGCAACGAGCAACCAGCAAACGATCAAGCCAGCGAGCTTACCCGGGAGAAAATGCAACTTCTTTTTCATGGTAATTAGTTTTTTCTATTTTTTCAGTGTTACCCATTCATGGTGTCTTTAACCCCGCCAAAAGAGCGGGGTTAAAATTTTAATTCCTGTCTGTTTTGGGCAGCTTGAAATAGTTCTTTGCCATCGCTGCGTTGCACCTGTGCCTGCCGGTAAGCCCTCTGTAATTCTTATTCTTTTGGTTCACCGGATGATATTCCTGAGAACATGACGACATCGTGGCTAAGAACAAGCCCAGCAAAAAGATGTAGGTTTTCCAGTTTGCGGCTTTTGCACCAACCCGGGATTTCATCCGGGCGGGACTGATGCTGATAGTTGTTTTCATTTTTCTGAGACTTTTTTATGGTTAAAAATTGAAGCCATCCGGTTAATTCAGGATTTGAGCCGCGTTGGCCGCAGCGAGCTTGCTCTCGCTGGAATCGGCATCCTTCACCTTGCCGTCAATGCTGATTTTTACCGATGCCGGACTGTCGTTCTCATGCGCCAGAGCGGAGATAAAGGCATAATGCCCAGCCTTGCCGGTGTATGCATAATCCCAATTACCCTTTATGCCTTCTTTCCTTATTGACCTGCCCTCTTCATCACGGTAGGCGATGTCGCAAGCGGAACATTCAACAGTGTATTGAACTCTGAATTCCGCCTGGCTGGGCTTTGACAATTTGAAACCGAAGAAGATACCCGAACTGAGAACTATGCCTCCGATAATAATGATAGTTGCTTTCATGATGTTTGATTTTTTTTGATTGTTAATGAATAATGATTTCAGATGTCTATACCGGCAGAACAAA
>CAZCXH010000012.1:0-54079 GCA_964502525.1 uncultured Chitinophagaceae bacterium | reverse complement strand
CTGCATCTGGCTGATTTTTTCAAGCTGCTTGCCTGAGATGTAGAACACCATCAGCGCACCCTTCCTCGCTTCATCCGCGGTGATGCTCACCTTCAGTTGCTCGCGGGCGGGGTTGGGGTAGGCGTTGAGGGTGAGGGTTTCCATTTTAACCGCTTCAGTTGATACCGAAGTTATTTCTTCTTCAGAGGTTTTGTATAGAACATAGTAGCAAGTACGTGACACTCTGAATAACTCATCGCCAACATCTTCACGGTAGGCGGGAAAATAAAGATGATCCCCAAAATCGGCAAAATTTCCCCGCACTTCGGTTCCGCAAAGTAATTCAAAACCCTCCTTGCAACCTGAACCAAAAATAAATATAGAGTCGGATGTTGCAAAGGCTATACCATCTTCAACGCGGGTTATATATTTCGGGTTGTCATATCCTTCGGTTGAAGTTTTCAGCACCCTTCTTGTACCGGAAACAGTCCCGCTGCTGGTCCAAAGCTGGCGACCATTGACACCATCATCCGCAGTAAAGTACAACTGACCGTATTGATCAACTACTAATTGCTCCGGTGATGAAGCTCCAAGGGAAGTAACGGTCATGCCATCAGTTACAAAAAGCTTATCACCACTTCCATCATTGGCAATAAAATAAACCAAATTCACAAAAGTTGAATTCGAATATCTACCGCCCCAAATGAGTGATCTTGGATTTGAGTAGGCGCCTGGTATTTGGACGGTGGTGCTGCTTGTTCCGTCACTCCTGTACAATTTTCTTCCGCTTACGCCATCATCTGCGGTGAAGATGATCCTGGTTCCATTCAAATCAGTTATTTCAGCCGGACTTGATGATCCCGAGGAGCGGATATTTCTCACAAAGGATGGCGAACCGGAAGGACCTACTTTGAATAGCTCCGTTCCCTCGGTTGCATTTCTTGCAGCGGCAAAGTACAACGTAGTGCCTGCTGCACAAAGCGAAGTGGGATTGGATGACCCGGTGGTGCATAAATCAGAAACCATTACCGCACCGGAGGTGGAGGAAGCCACCCGGTAAAGTTCAGTTCCGCTGGTCGAAGTGGTTGCCGCAAAGTAAAGCATATCATTAGCACCATTTTTCACATAGGTAAGTTCACTCGGATTGGAAGAACCGGAAGGATGAATATCGCTTACAAGGGCAGACTGGTTTGTAGAGGGATTGATTTTGTACAATTCCCTTCCATTGGGTCCGGTAGCACCGAAATATAGTCTGCTGCCTGCATCCGTAAGCTCATACGGAAAAGAGGCTGCCTCTAACGGGGCAATTTGGAAATAACCGTAGTTGGAACCATTAGGGGTGTTCCAGATTTCCCTTCCAACGGTAGGATGGGTGGCTGAAAAGTAGAGCTGCCCTCCTATTGAAGTAAGTTCGCGTGGATTTGAGTTTGCCCCGCAAATATGGATATCTTTAATCAACACCGTTCCTGCTTCCGTGCCATTGCTTTTCCACGGTTCGTTACCGGTGTAGCGGTCTTCAGCGCTGAAATACAGCATTCCGTTGATATTGGTTAAATCATGCGGACGGGGGCTCTTATAAGTTTCGTGGCAATATCCTGTTGCTGAAATGTACTTTAACCTGTTGGTGGTGGTGCCGGAACTTCTCCACACATGCGAGCTTGCATCACCTGATGAACTATTGTCAGCAACAAAGTAGAGCACCCCGTTTACGTTGACAAGGTCGGTTGGAGATGAGGAGCCATAGGTGTTAATATCCATCACCATTGACGGGCTGCCGGAGGTGCCGCATTTCCAAAGCTCTCGACCGCTCACGCCATCATTCGCGCTAAAATAGCAGGTGGACCCCACGGCTGTGAGCAGTGTTGGATCCGAGGAAGCGCTGTTAGCCCTGATATTAAAAGGAGTGATAACGCCTGCTGATGTCCTCCTGTACAGCTCCCGTCCGTTTGCAGTGGTGGTGGCAGTGA
Source organism: uncultured Chitinophagaceae bacterium (assembly GCA_964502525.1). Taxonomy (GTDB): domain Bacteria; phylum Bacteroidota; class Bacteroidia; order Chitinophagales; family CAIOSU01; genus DATLYB01. The sequence goes on along the minus strand of CAZCXH010000012.1, from coordinate 52,133 downwards.
AGAACAAAGTACCATTTACGTTGGTAAGATCCTGGGGCATTGAAGAAACGGCTCCGGGTGCAATAGAATTGTCATTGCCCACGGTTATACCGTCATACCAGAATAAATCTCTACCCACGCCCGTTTTGGTTGCGCTGAAAAATAACGTGCCATTAACGTTGACCAGATTTGTCGGAAATGAACTTGAAGTACCGGGATAAATATCAATCGGAACAGGGCTTGTTCCGTTCCACTTGTATAATTCAAAACCGCTGGGGCCATCTGCTGTAAAATGCAACACCCCTCCTACGTCAGTCAGGAAGCAAGGGAAAGAATGTAGAGTACCTGTCTTCAGGTCAGTAAGGCGCATGGGAGAACCGGTTGCGGTCTTCCTCCAAAGTTCAAAGCCATGCGTCCCGTTATTTGCCGCAAAGTAAAGGGTGCCGCCAATATTGATCAATTCCATGGGAGTAGATCCAAGGCTACCCGTCCTTATATCCAACACCGGGTAAGTGCCTGAAGCAGTGCCGTTGCTCCTCCACAGCTCTTTGCCGGAGGTGCCGTCATTGGCGGAAAAGTACAGGATGCCATTCACATCGGTTAAAAACTCAATGTCGGAATCCTCGCAGTCGGGGCGGATGTCCTTGACGAGGACCGTTCCGGCTGCCGTGCCATCGGTTTTCCACAGCTCGCGCCCCTTGCCGAATGAGTAAGCCGTAAAATACGTGATGCTTCCGGAGCGGGTATAGTCTTTGGGTGTTGAATGACAGCACCCGTTCAGTTGCTCCGGATTGACGTTGCGCGCAAGCTCTACCTGCGCAAAAGCGGTTTGAAAAAAGATGCTGATTAAGCATGCAATAAAAATTTTTGTTTTCATTTTTAAAAAGTTTTTAGGTTTAAATAATAAAATTTATCAGACAGCAACACATACCATTCAATGAAAAAGGTGATTTTCAGGTAAGAGTTTTGAAACTTCCTTCCTGGCGGGGCAAGGCTTAAATTGCGTTAACAGCCGGAAATTCTAAAGTGCTGGAGATTTGTTTAGTGAGTTAAACCTTTCCAAAAGTTCAAAACTTTTGGAAAGGTTGAAAAGGTTATAAACTAACAACTACAGCGCTTTCTCGATCAAGCCGTCAACGCGGTCTTCCATCTCCCTGAAAAGGTCGCGCTCCAATGCGGCTAATTCGTCTTTGCCGTAGGTCTTTTTGATTTTCCTGTTTTCCAGGTGGTGAACGAAATCGCAGGAATTGGTCAGCGTCTCCAGGATGTGAGAGGATACGATGACCGTTTTGTTCCTTTCTTTCAGCTTCTGCAATAAAACCTTGATGACCCTGCCCGCCTCGAGGTCAAGCCCGTTGAACGGCTCATCGAGAAGCAGCACCGGTTTGTTCAACTTCAATATGCCGAGCAGCGCCAGCTTCTTCTTCATGCCGGTGGAATAGTTGTCTATAAGCTCATCGAGCGGAAGCCTGAAAAGGTCTTCCCATATTTCAAGGTTGAACGTGCCGGCATTTGAGGGGAAAAGCCGGAGATGTTCGCGTCCTGTGATATTTGAATAAAAATAATTTTGAGTTTCGAGCAGGGCGATATCTTTTCGTGATACAGGCTTTCCGTTCCATGCGATGGACCCGCGATTTTGTTTAACCAAGCCGGAGATGGCGTTGAAAAGGGTAGTCTTGCCTGATCCGTTCAAGCCGACAATACCGTGAATCCGGTTAGGTTCAAGGTGGAGGTCCAGGTTTTCCAACACAGGCACCTTGCCATAAGCCACCGACAGTTGATTAATTGTAAGCATTCAAATAATGGTCAAGGTTAGACAATGCGCGGTTATAATCGCGGAGGCACATGATCAATGGCAGGGGCAGCAGAAACGGGATGAACATGCTGATGAGCGCGATGCCAGTTGCAACGCTGTTGGAGGTCAGCTTGATGCCCGGCTGATATAATGCGTATTTTGATAAAATGAAAAAGCAGAGATTGATAGTTGACAGGATAAAAATCAGCATGGCAACCCATGCCGTTTCAGGGTTGAACAGGCAATATCCCGCTATGATGGGCGCAGCAGACAGCAGGTAAAGTTTAACATGCGATTTCAGTTTTTTCCAAATAAAGCGTTTTGCTGAAAGCTCTTTGACTTGAAGGATATTCAGCGGCTCGCATTCCTGGTAAAACGATGCGATGGCTGATAATACCATTATCAAAAGAAACAGGCTGGCAAACTTGACAAACACCAGCGCTATCGCACAGAGATAGAGCGGAAGGATATACCAGCTATGTTTTCTGATCCCGGCAATCCACTCGAACGCATCGGCAGGGACGATCCCGGATAAGTTGATAATACCGGCTTTCGGCTTGTGCCGGTAGCTGATGAGCGAAATGAGAATGCACAGCAACAAATAAGGAATGGCATAGCTCCACCGGGCAGCAGCGATAACTATTATTAATAGCGGCAGGCTGAAAAACAAATACTCTGAAAAATAAATAAGCGTAGGGCAAGTGACCATCGTAGAAATGAATTTCTTGTCATTCCGCCTGATTTGGATGGTGAGGATCACCAGCATTGCCAATGCTATCGCATAGATGCGGTTCGGATATGATTGCATCTGCCTGTAGAATCCGAAACCCGCAGCAAACAGCAACCCAAGACAGAGCAGCGCGCGAAAAATTCCAAGCGCTTCAATCTCCCTCGCCAACTGGATCAGCCTGAGCCTTAAAAAATTCGCTGCCATTTCAATAATGCGCGCCTTTATGTGGAGTTGAATTTACGAAAGAGAAAAGCGTTTTTTCCAGGACGCTGTTTCTGCCGGTCAAAGGAACATAAATCAGCTTATACCATTTAGCATTAGAAACTGGTCTAAAGGAAGTCACCCTGAGTTTATCGAAGGGGTGGCGCAAGCCCTGCACCATGCTTCGATGAACTGCCAATGACGCATGGTCTAATTGTTTGTAAATCAGATCGGTACAAACTGACCTTTGCGTCATTTGCAATGGGAATGACTGAAAGAAATGGTAGTCTCAGCATGACGGCTTGTGCTCAATGGACTATTTTCAATGTCTAAATGGTATTAAAAGTAATAGCGAAACGGGTTTAGAGTGAGCCGGTTTCTGCATCCCCCTCCTGCTTCTTTTTGTTTTTGTCAAACTGGAACAGGAGCGAGAAGCGCATGGTGTTGTCGAGCGGGTGGCGCTGTGAAGAAGTCGGAATTACGTAGGAGAAATCCAAGCCAAAAACATTAAGGCGCAGACCAAGCCCTGCTGTCACGAATTTGCGGTTACCCTTATTTTCGTTTTCGTGGAAATAGCCGGTCCTCAGCGCTAATAGCTGGTTGTACCAATATTCCAAGCCGAGCGACCAGGTGATCTCGCGCATTTCTTCAGCAAAGCCGCCTGGCGCATCGCCCCATGAGGAGAAGATAGCGGCAGGAACGGATTTCCCGCTGTTATCTTTTCCGGGCACGAGCAGCTTGTTCATGTCAATCGCAAAGCTGAGTTGGTTGTGCTTGTCAATGTCGAGGGAATAGCGCGTTCCAAGACCGAAGTTCATCGGAAGGAAATCCTTCTTTGCTGATTCGGTGTATGACATTTTGCTGCCGATATTGGAGATATTCAACCCCATCGCGAAGTTGGATTTGTATTTTTTCTTCACTTTGAAATCCTTATTAAACGCGAAGGAAAGATCGGCTGCGCCTGCCATGCCCGGCTTCACATCAATGCCTTCAACCTCCTGCCCGGTAGCGAGGCTGGAATAGATGAACCGCAGTGCGAGCGCTGCAGAAAAGCCGCCACCCTTTTTAAATTCAGCGAGGCGCCTTGCATATGCTGCATCGAAGGAAATTTCATGCGGACTGAACTCCCCGGTGTTGCCACCATTGGCATCGGTAAACTGAATATTTCCCATGGAAAAATAACGCATGGACAAGCCGACCGCCTGTTTCTTATCGGGTTTGTAATACCCGGCAAGATTGCCAAGATACATATCGTTGACCAGCGACTTGAGCCAGGGCGCATAGTTGATGGCGGTTCCCATTCGCTTTTCGGCAAAGGCGAGGTTGGCGGGGTTATGGAAGATGGAATTGGATTCTGCCGGAGCCGCGATGCCCGCTTCGCCCATGCCGCCCGACCGCGCATCAGGCGCTATACGCAGGAACGGAACAGCAGTGAGGACCGGCATCTCCACTCCATCCTTTGATACCGATGGTGCCGAGCCGGTTTGGGCATTCGCTTCGCAGAAAAATGCAATCGCCAGCATTGCGACAGCGAGGCATGATAATTTTTTCATGTTAATGAATTTTTTAAGTGTTTAGTTAAAAATGAGGATCACGATTAAAAGCTTGAGCAGCCATGCAATCACATAAGCTTTAAACAATGGATGCGAAGTCAGTTTTGCCGTTTTAAGTTTTAGATTTTTCATGGTTGTTGATTAAGCTTCACCTGCATATACCGGTTCTGGAAAAAAGTGATTTGGTTCAGTTTGTAGATGGGTTTATACCATCGGTAAACAGGTTTTCGAACTTGTACTGCATAGTGCCCGATGGTGTATCCTCCGAAGGAGTCCGGAGTCCTTCGGACCGATCACAATTCGTTTTTTACACTTGTTTCGGGATAAGACAAAATTTTCGCACATATAGCATGGCTCCTCCTTGTATGCCGAAGGGGCCTTGAATGGTTGCTCCAAGGCTATTGAATAAAAAAAGCCCTCATGACAAGGGCTTTTTTTTAAATGTGTCTTTTGCTTCTGTTGCACTAAAACATACCGCCAAAATCATCCATCAGGAAGTCGGGCTGTTCGTCACCGGCATCACCCAGGGTGGTCCTGATTTCTGCGATGATTGCTTTTCTGCTGTTCCGTCCATTCAATTTGAGGGAATTTGTCTTTGGGGTTTTGTTTGCTGATGTTTTCATGTTTAAGTTTTTTTAGTTTGTTAATAATGGGTTACATCAGCATATACCCATTTTATAAAAAGGTAACCAGGGGTGTTTCCTGTTTGTATTTGCAGGTTGCAGGTTATTATAATGGAGGGTTGCGACCAATGTCATTAAGTTATTAATGGGAGCAAGAAATAGTACATAATTCATTCCGCTTCAAGCCGCAAGCTACAAGCTGCAAGTTTTGGCCAGCTTGAGGCTTGAAGCCAGTGGCTTAAAGCTAATACCTGAAAAATATGCACTAAATGATGAACTTATTAATAAGTGATTATTTAAATAGTGATTTTGATCTTAATTTGATGACAGGTAAAAGCACAGGTAAAGTGAAGTAGTTAACTCTGCATTACTTCGGACTCCCAGTTGCTTGCAATGGGAAACTTGTGTTCAAGTTCGAAAAATAAATTCGCCTCAATATTTCTTGAAATCCCATAGTGAAGATTCAGCAAGGATTAAAATGTAATCTGATCTTTGTAAGTGGTATCAATCGAAACTCTTCTGGCAACGTTCCAAATCATTACGTAATTGATCAACTTTATCCTCTAAACGGGTTCTTTCAGCATCACAAAGTTGCAAATCAGCTTTATAACCTTCAACACCGGTAGAAGCCTTAGCTGCATCATTAGCTTTCTTCTTATCCGCGAGCCACCCTAAGTAAGCCTGGGATATCTTTTCACCTAGTTTTTTATCCACATCCCCGAAGTATTTCATATCTCTCAAAGCTACTATCTCACTGTTAATCATTCCCTCGGTGTAATTAAATTTAGTTTCGTCAGCCAGTTCTTCAAATTTGCCGCTGATTGTTTCAGCTTTTGCCAGTAATTGTTCATAGCCGTTCAAAGATGCCTGAAGCGCTGCATTTCGCTCTTTCAATCTCGAATTTTCTTTTCGGGGAACCTCGATATTGAAAAATACCGCGCCAACAGCGATTCCTACGGTTACGATGAAAATCAGAATAAACATCAAAAAAGCCTTGGTTCTTTCTTCTTTATTGAGTGGTTCCATGATTTATAAATATTATTTACAAAGTGTAGCTTCTTTTCTTGGGTTCTGCAGGCTTTGAATTCTCGCTGTCAGCCTTCTTGTAAGAAGTGGCAATATCCGCTTGTTTTTTATCTCCAATATAATCCAGCTTGCTTAACTTGCTGAAAACAGTGGAAATCACTTTCACAAACCCTATAAGGGCTTCCATGCTTTGCTGGATGTCGTCATGGTCATAGAGCACATTCATCATATCCGTTACAATGGCGTCAAACTCTCCCTGCGTGATTTCGATAATCCAGTTTTTAAAATAAGTGAGCATCTCCTCCTTTCCGGAGCCTGTTTTCACGTCAATGTTATTTTTCATAACACGGGCAAGGCTGCTAAAAAACTGAATCATGTAAACAGGCGGCAAGCCGCTGGCAATGTGCCTGAACACGGGAATATTGGCGCTGACATACATCATGATGGATTCGCAGAGATAGAGTACGCACTGGGGCAGAACTCCTTTCTGATCCTTTCGATAGATCTCCGTGATAATGCGGGTGACGTCCTTTTCGAATTGGCTTAAAAAGGAGTTGAGGTCGTCATAAATCCCCACAAGTTCCGGATGGCTCATGATGGAATTGCATGGCGGAATGTATTTGTCAACGACTTCAACAAGGTTGTTCGCCACTTTCAATTTTCCGATGGTGATATGGAACAAACCGGAGTTGACGTGCGACAGTTCTTCTTCGCTTAAAACATTGAGAGAATATCTTGGCGAAGTATAAGGCAGGCGTGGCGGGTTTTCATTGGAATCCTGAATTCCAATAACACCTTTATGATACGGGTCAACGGAGATAACAAGAAACAAGATTTTGCCTGAGGTTCCGGTGTAAGCCAATTCAGCTTGCATGCAAGGTCCTTTGTCAGTTTTGACATTCAGAATTTCCGGATGAATCTCTATCCTTGATCCCGATGGCGTAATGGCGCGGCATTCATATAGCTTCACCCGGATCAAATTATTCTTATCAGGATCAACAGTAAAATCCAATGACTTTTCCTTTCCCGGAACAGGTTTCAGCAAACCATAGTTATAGGAGTTAATGAAAATTGCGGCATTGTCCCTGATCCGGTCAATGAAAGCATTCTCCTCGTCAATGAAATGATCTTTCGTGACTTTCATCCCGTCAATCCAGTTGACATTATTGTGTTTTATATAGGGAAGCATCATTAATTTTAAATAATCTCCTTAAACCCGTTCCGCAACTATCACCGAATAGTCGCTTATGCCGTTTTCAGCAACGGTCAAGTCAGAATCAATGAATTTTTTCGACTGCCACCACCTTTGGGGTGGAAAATAAAACAGCCATCCCTGCGGCTTCCTGGTTTTGTCATAGCCGTCAATCCGGTGACCGGGATGTTTGTCATTATGGTCCGCAACAGCCACCGGAAAGTATTCTCCGAATACTTGTCTGACGGACGGAACATTCGCCTTGATTTCATCATACGGTTTGTCATGACTGATCTGAACGAGGAATTTAATTGAAATGGCTTTTTCCATATCCAATTCTTCTGGTATCTCAATGGTCTTCCCAACAGGCAGGTAATATTTTTTATACTCCAATTCAGGAATGGCCAGCATGAAATCGAATGTTTTCAGCACAAAAAAAGGTATTACAAAAGCTATAACGGCTGTTGAAAAAAGAACCGGATATTCCTCTGGCTTGAACCGGTCAAAAACAAAAGTATAAGCCGCCATCCCTAAAATCGCTTCGAAAAGGGTGAATACCATTTCGTGCCAGAATGATTCCTTGGAGGTCCATTTCAGCAGGCTGAACATTGCCCAAACATGGAGAATGCCGAGCAGTAAAAAGATCACCTGGTTGGCAACGAAGAGATAAAAACTTTCAGCTATGTCGAAAAATACCGTTAAGCCCACTCCGCCAAACGCGAGAAACGTTACCACCGAATAAATGATGAATGAAGGCATGGTGATGGTCCTGTCTCCGCGCTTTAAAAAAAAGAAAACCGTGCCCAGCGCGGCTGACATGCCGAGAAGAATGGGCAGAAATATGTAGTTTGCTCTGTCGGCTACTATATTCATAAGATGCTGGTGTAGCCCAGCCTTGCTTCATTCTGATTTTCAGATAATGTAAATATGTTCTCTTCCTTTTTCAAGTTAATTATCGTGTTCACGTTGCAGTCAAATGGAAAGAGGTAATCGCACAAAACCTCCAAAACCCTCTGCGCTTTTCCCCCTGCAAGATAATCAATCAAATTGTCCTTTGGAATAGGACCGATTATAACATCTATCCTGTCGGAGTAGTCCGGAAAACTGTTTCCGATGATAAAATCAATTCCGGCATATCTTTCCCCCAATACATTGGTGTTTGCGTCATTGTCAGCAAAACCCGCTTGCCTCTGAATTTTAATCGAAACATGTTCTTTCAGGATGCTGGAAAAACAGCTTTCGGTAAGCGGTTGATTACCGACAATAGAAGGCATGTAAGGAAGCATATTGAATAATCCGGGCAGATAGACCGGATTAATGTCGTCCATATCATTCCATACTTTGAGAAATAACTCATTCCTGAAATTCTCAGAAATGCCAAGTATGGATTTCCTTTCTTCCAATTCGATGGTTACCCTGGAACGGTTGAACTCCTTTTCAAAAATCCGGAAAAACCTGCGCGCTTCTTCTTCTTCTTCTTTTAACCTCCTGCTCTCTTCAATCATCAAATCAACATTGCCGCCTTTGCTTCTCGCGGTGGAATCGGACTTGTGAAACAACCCCTGCGGCAACCCGTCATACAAGCCTTCCCTAGAAACATTGATCATGATGATCTCTTCCTTGCTGACGGGATTTTCGTCCGCTTTCACGCTAACTATATCCTTTCTGAATTTACGCTCCTTTATTCCCAGGGGATTGATCATGATATCATCGCCCGCCACTTTCTGTTCGATTAAATCCGCTGCCAGCGCCTCCGCGCGAATGTCGTTGCGCAGGTCGTTGAAATTGAGGGCTGTTTCTATTATTTCGGTATAGCTCATTTCATGAATATTGATGATGCTCTTCCAGTTTCACCCTGATAGCGATAAACCCGGATGAATTGGATTCCAGCTTCGTTTCCAACCCCTTTATGCGTGTTTGCCATTCAACGACATCCATCGCGTTACCCCTTGATGGTGTCAATGCCACCTCGATATAATCTTCAAAGCCGTGTTGGGCAGCAGCGGCAATGCTGTATTTCTTTTTGATACGGATATTCTGCACCAGCCCTCCGAATTCTTTTTTAACCATAAACTTAATATCCTCTTTTGTAACCATTCTATCGCGTGAAAGCAGGGCGCTTTTATAAGCGTTCAGCATCTCGCCCGAGCTAAGCGGATCGCGTCCACCGACTGTTGGTGATACCAGCACCAGATTTTTGCCGTTGCAAGGACAATTATCATACACTGAGAGCGGCCGCTCGGTGGCAATGTTATTCGCGAAATTTCCATCGGTTGACCAAAATTCGATAAACACATTTTCAAACGCTGAAAGTTTTGATTTGATTATAAGATAAGTTACTACATCTGCGGACGGAGCCATGTTCACCTTTTGCTCGATTGACGTGAGAATATGCCGCAGTTCAATCAACTCCTCCGTGATCATTTCCTGGCCGTAAACCTGGAAAGCCGCGCTTTCATCTCTCAGGAGGCTTATTACGTACGAAAGGAATTCATAAGCATTGCGCTTGTCAAACCGCTCGATTCCCCCGTGACGAAGAACATATTGAGCTTCGCCAACTTTATTGAGATCCGATGCTGAACTGAGCGTATAGACGCTGCCATGGTTGTTCTTTACGGAACGCATGGAGTAAAAAAACTCGTTGGGCGGTGAAAGAGGTATGATATTGACCGCAGTTTGCAGCCGGTATCGGAATTCGTTAAACCTCCGGTTAATGACCGGAAAGCAATTGATGGCGCAAAAAACTTCATTGAGCATCTGAGCTTTAACGTAAGCCGGGAACTCAAGCTCTATCCACACGAGATTATCCTGCAGTCCGGCAAGTTTTTTTTCGGAATAAAACTCAAGCAGCGTTTGGGGAAAATTTATCCTCCCGCCATCCACGCTGCCCCACTGGGATTTATTCCACGAAAGCGTAAGAAATCTTTCGTTGTAGTAGGAAACAACCCGGTTTTCGGTCAGGCTGTTTATATCGAGACTATTTGTAAAGATGTCGTTTTCATGCGCGAGTTTATCAGAATCTGAAAAGCCTATATAAGAGTTTACTTCCTGAGCGATAATTTTATTTTCTTCTATTCTGTAAATCCTCGCTTTTACATTTTTTAAAAGGTTAAAAAACCTCTGCTTGTCAGGGTTTGAAACCCAGTCAAAATAGATTTTCAAGCCATCAATTGATTCAATTCGGTTTTCCAGTTTAAGCGAAAGCCATAAGAAGGAGCAGGCATGATTGGGCCGGTCAGCTTCCCAGATGATGTCTTTTTTCACAACGTCATTCAATTCGCAGAATAAAGTTCCGGTGACCACATGCCTGATGTCCCCATCCATGAGAAGAGCATTAACCGCTGGCGTGAAGAAAACATCTTTATAATCTTTTCTTACCGTGCTTTCTGCGGCAATCTTTGTTTTGCTAAAATAAAACTGGTCGGTTCTTGCGAGTTGAGCCGTTGGCTCGACAGACCGGGCGTGAGCTACCGCGTGAGCCGGAACAGGACCCTTGTTCACTTCCGGTATCAACAACTTTGAAAGACGCTCAAGGACGCGGGAGTGGGAGTTGTTCAGTTCATTATAAATCTTCTCCATTTCCAGGGAACAGGCTCCCAGCAGCAGGTTAACCAGGGGATCATAGGAAGAAATATCGGATAGCTGATTGCCCCACAATTGCGAGGTGTTTTTCAGCATCCGGCTTTTGATTCTATCGCGTGTTTCGATGCTCTCTCTGCTCATTGCTGTTAATCAAACGAAAACGGACTTACGTAAAGGGATTTGAAAAAAGAGTAGGGCTTGTTCGTTTGGGCGAGATTGGCCGTCACTCTTATATCCACCCTCCTTTTGGTTTCATTTTTGATTTCAGTGGCAACGATTACGTTGATCAATCTCGGCTCATGAGCTTTAATGGTTTCCCTTATTGACGCTCCGATGTTTTCCTTCCACACCGTTGCTGAAACAATATTTTCAAAATCATGCTCCCACAGGCTGCAGCCATAAGTTTCGTCATATCTGAATTCGCCAAAATAGGTCGTGAGCATCAGCAGGATGCTCTGGTCAATGGATTCCTTTTCCGGGCAGCGCGGCAACTCATTCTTGCCTATGATGTCTGCCATGCTTAAAGGTATATTGTAAAATGAACTCATGTATATAGAATCAGTTTATCATCACGATGCCCGCTTTAAGGGTTGCCTGCCCCCCTCCGTTGATTTCCATCATGGCGGCTGATTTGATGGATGTCTTGGGGCCTCCGTCAACATCGAGCCCTGCCGTGGCTTTCAATTCCGCCTTTGCGCCCGCCTTGATAGTCACATTTTTTTGCGTTTCCAGCTTGGTATCCATGCTTTTTATTTCACAATCTTTCTCCGTATCAACGGTGATCTTGTCTTTTCCGGAAACGCGCGTTGTCTTTGACTTCATTTCGAGCTTGTTTTCGGCTTCGATCAGAATCTCTTTCGCCCGCAACTCCATTTTGTTTTTCGACTTGATAAATATCTTCCCGTTATCTTTCAGTTGCAGCCTGATTTCATTTTGCCCTTCCTTGTTTTGAATAAGGATTTCTTCTTCCCCTTTTTTGTCTAAAAACTTGATCTCATTTCCGCTCACCGTGCGGATGGTTTTGATATAATTATCATCATCCTTCCTGTCTTCATGCTTCGCTTTGCCCTGGTAAACGCTTCCGAGCACGTAAGGGCGGCCCGGATTACCATTTTCAAAGCCCACCAAGACTTCGTCATTTTCCTCGGGAATAAATTGGAACCCCTTGTTTTTTCCCGCGTGATGATTAACGATGCGGATCCACGGAGTCATGTCAGGGCTTTTTTGCCAAAAAAACTGCACTTTCACCCTGCCCATTCCATCCGAATCATTATTTTTCTTCACCACAGCGGACTGTGTTTCGCAAACGGGACTTTTGACGTTTGGATTCAACGGAGGAACTGTGATGGTTGACGGAATAGCTTCAAACCGGTTTTGATAAACCCCCATGCTGTCGGTGAAATGGCTGACGCTTGTAACAATGTAAGAACCGTAATCTTCGGTGGTTTCACTTCCCACACGCGCCTTTACGTTGATCTTGCAGCCGATCTTCAGCCTCGCATTTTCCGTTACTCCGGAAAGAACCACCAAATTGCCCGCTATTTCTGACTTTTTGAAAGTAACAAAATCCTTCAAGTCTGACTGGGTAAGGGCATTGTATTTGGAATAATAAGGCACGTCCTGATTGTACAGCGATTCTGATACATCCATCGCATGCTTGCCGAGATCATTCAAGCCTGAAACCTGAACTGATGACGATTGCGCCTCCAGCGGCTTGTTGTTGATGTAATCATAAGCCAATGACGTAAACTTGACTGGCGACACCTTTACTCCCAAATCGAAATTCAACAAGTCGTTTCCAAACTCCAGATCCACCGTTTCTTCAGATTCCAGTTTTCCGAAAACGGCTTCCTTGCCATTGTAATAAAACCATTGCCCATATTCCTCTGCGATGCGCGATAGAAATTGATAATTGGTTTCTTTGTACTGCACAATGAAATCAATTTTCTTATCGGGGCTGGGGCTTGACTTTATCTTCACATCATTTTTTGGGTATGGAGAAGTAATAGCGTTGATAATCTGAGAAATTGTTTTTTCTGAAAATGAGCGACAGTTGATTCCGTCATCGAATAAAATGGTGGGACTAAAACCTTTCAGAATCACATCGCTTGCGCTGCCCGCATAGCGCGCAAGGCTGATGCCGGTTATAATTCCATTGAACTGGTTAAGTTGTTCTTTTTCTGAAGCGGATTTAACTTCAATTTTAACCGGCTTGCCAATGTAATCTTTTGATTTGGCAATGCTGTTTTGGTCGCTTTCCCCCACCAGATCGTCAGAAGGAATGCGCAGTTCAAATGAATGATGGTAATCGTGCCGCTGAACTATGCTGAGGTGCGAGAGCGTAGATAACACCTTACCACCTATATCAATCTTCAGGTAAACATGTGCCTCCATTGCTATAACTTTTGGTGGTTAAAAAAGTTAGCAGAGGCTGCTCTTTCAGGCGCCTTTTATCCCGGTAAACGCCAGATAGAGGGTTTATGAAAGAACAACCTTCTGCTTTATAATAATCAGTATGATTGAACTCTTATGAAGACTTGGGCCACGGGTTGGTATGCGTGCCGCCTCCCACCTTTATTTTTTCAGCAGATACCACGAAATGAATGGACATCGGGTTTTCTCCGATGGCATCAATGGCTTCGGAAAACTGGATGATGAATCCCTTTTCCCAACTCAGCTCTTTCATGGACTTGTCAGTGTCCGGAGGATAAAAAGTCACCTTGCCGTTCTTGGAAGTGTGCTGTGACACGATCCATTCGAACAGTTTGGTGTCTGCTGTTGATTCAACTTCAAACTGCATCGAGCCGCCCCTTAAAGTGGCTGATGGTCTGCCGATAGAATCTACTTCTCTCTGAAGAGAGTAGCTGAAATGAAGAAGACGCATCTCCTTCAGTCCGTCAATTTCAAGTTTTGCTTGGAATCCCATAGTTTATGGTTTTTGGGTTAAAAAATCATTTTTGCTCCACTTTTGAATTGAACGCGAAGTGGTCGCTTCCCTTCCCCTTTTTGCCATCGAGCGAAACCACGTAATTCTTAGCAGGGAAATGAGGATTCAGGTTGATTTTCACCAGCACCTTTGTCGGGTCATTCGGATCTTGCTCAAACTGATCAATATTATAATCTTCAATAAGGTTTTTGGGCCCTTTGATGCTATCCAGGAAATTGCGGATTTCTCCGCGAACCAGATTTTGCGTATCCGTGTCGAAGTTGACGAAAGCATGACGGTTGAGAAAATCCATCAGTTTCTTCAACACAAAGTCAAATACCCGCACTACCGAATAAGTAGCGTTACCCACGTTGGTGCCGTTGAACAATGTTTTGGATGAGTATGCCATCACCTTGCCGAACTCATTCACCATCGGCACCAAACCGATTTTCTCCAGGTTGCTGATTTCAGTATGTTTAAGCGGTAACCTTACGCCATCCACTTCGTTAAGGCTGCCAAATTTTTTCCCCGCAGAAACCTGCGACATCGTTGCCGAGTACATTTTACCCGCCAGCGATGTGGAGGGTGGAACGTAAACGTCTTCTTCCTCGCCAATATCATTTTCCTTGCCACGCCCTACCAGGTAGTTGCACGACATGATAACATGCGACAAGTATTCATCGCCTCCCGACAGGTCATCTCGTTTGAAATTCTCAACGATGGAATCCGTTTTTTCGAGATTGTGATAATCCGTGATGAGCATTACCTTGTTTTCATCAACGAGGCGCGCCCATTTGTCAACCACCATTTTGCTGCCGAGATAACCGGGAATGACCACCATGGAGTAGTTGTTCCTCAAATCAAGGCGGTCGAAATTTCCCTTTAATTCTTCGGAAACGGCATCAATAAAGAGCGGATTGTCGAGGTTATTGAGCTGCGACATATCCGCGTTCATTATCGTCACATTATCCAACTTGTCTTCTCCTGTGTTTTTGAAAAACAAGTTGAGCGAACGCCAAGCCGCCTCCATATCCTTGGTTTGCTCACAGGCTTTTTTCAGATTTTTCTTCAAGGTTTTAGAAGCGGATTCAGCTTTTTCCTGAGAACTCTTGATGATCGCAACCAGGTCATCGGAACTTTGAAGGGCTTCGAGCCAGATTTTAAGATTCTCCTTCAGATTTTCGCGATCAACCTTGCGCGATGCATCCGTTAGAAAAATTTTCCTGGTCGCTTTTGTCGCAGGGTTGAGATTATCAGATCCTTTGATGGCGGCAGCAATTACCTTGAATTCTCCGAACTTCTGCAGTTTTGCCGCGCTTTGCTTCAGCACCTCCGCGGGGTCGCCCGTCTTTACCTCTTGCGGTGCGCCTTCCTTAAACTCTTTTTGACCTTCTTGTTCTTCTTTTTGAAGAGCCATGTTCCTGTGTCGTTTTTTAATTAATTCATAAATTTTTTCCGCAATTTAATCTATGCTCCCGCGTCTTCCAATTCCTTGATCATTGCCTGTATGGCATCCATGAACGCCCCTTTCGTATCCTTGTTCTTCAATATCGCCTGCAGGGCGGAGTTCGATTTCAATTCCTTCACGATGCTCATGTGCTGCTTTTCCTTATTGCCCAATTCCTTCAGGTATTTGCTCCCATTCGCAATCCCCTTAGGACCGAAATCTCCGACAGTCTTGAAATTCAAATTTTCGCTCAGGCTGCTGCCGTCTTCCTGCTCAAATGCCACCTCTGCCGTTGGATTGAAATGATTGAATACGTCATTAACGGTTTTCAATCCGCGAGTCATCTCGGCCTGGTAAGGAGCTTCCTGCGAAAGCTTCAGCGCGAGCAACGTCCGGTTAGGCTGAATATCCGCAAACGCCTCGCCACCGCCATCCACCTTGCGCTCCGATGCGCCTACTGTGATTTTACTCTCGTCCATTTTCTATGCTTTTGAATGAAAAAAAGATTTAAGGCACAGGCAAATGTAAAGAACTAATTATAAAATCCAAATAATTCCTGAGAAATTATTTTGAAGTTATCCACTTGACATTGCCCTCGTTATCCACATCTACTCTCACAACGCTGCCTTTGCCAATCTCACCGGAAATAATCATCCTCGACATCGGGCGCCTCAGTTGGTTGCGGATAATGCCAAGCAGCGGGCGCACTCCCAGTTTCGGGGTGAATCCCATCATGGCTAACTTTTCCTTTGCCGCATCGGAAATTGTCAGTTGAATGCCCTGCCTGTCAATGGTTTTCAGCAGGTCATTGAAATGACGCTCGAAAATTTTAACCACGGTTTTTTCACTGATAGGCGCAAAGGGCACTATTTCGGTGAGCCGCGCCAAAAACTCCGGTCTGAACCTGCCCTGCATGATTTCCACCAGCTCATTGGACTTGGGTATGTCGCCCTTGTTGAATTTGTCCATAACGAACTCGCTGCCCACGTTGG
Organism: uncultured Chitinophagaceae bacterium; assembly: GCA_964502525.1. Taxonomy (GTDB): domain Bacteria; phylum Bacteroidota; class Bacteroidia; order Chitinophagales; family CAIOSU01; genus DATLYB01. The sequence continues at coordinate 36,087 of CAZCXH010000012.1, read as the reverse complement.
AGGTGAACAACACGATCGAGTTTGAAAAATCGCCCAACTTGCCCAGCTTGTCATGCAGTTTTCCTTCATCCATGATTTGCAGGAAAAGGTCGAACACCGAGTTATGGGCTTTTTCAATTTCATCAAACAGCACGACAGAATATGGCTTCTTGCGGATGTCATTCACCAACTGCCCGCCTTCCTCATATCCAACGTATCCAGGAGAAGCGCCATATAATAATGCAGCCGATTGTTCTTCCTTAAACTCCGACATGTCGTAGCGGATCATGGAATTTTCATCGTTGAAAAGAAATTCTGCAATTGTTTTTGCCAACTCTGTTTTCCCGGTGCCTGTTGGTCCAAGGAAGAAGAATGAACCGATGGGCTGTCCGGGCTTATTCAAGCCCGAACGCGATTCGAGGATGGCATCGCAAATCACTTTGATGCCATGGTCCTGCCCCACCACGCGCTTGCGAAGCGTGTTTTCCATGTCGAGCAGCTTGTCCTTTTCCGATGCCTGCATTTTGCCCAGCGGGATGCCCGTTTTGCGGGAGATGACCGCGGTGACGTCCATCTTCTCTACGTTTTCCTTCTTGCTTCCTGCTTTGTCGCTCAGTTGTTTGATGATCTTATTGATTCCGTCAATCAGTTCAGATGATGACTCAACTTTTTCAGGGTCAAAGTCAACATCAATTTGCCCCCACAAAACGTGACTTACTTTGGCTTTCAGTTGATCGTAAAACCACTTTAGTTCTTTCACTAATTCAGCCTCGTTCAGTTTGCCTTCGTTCTTGACGAATTTTTCCAATCCCTGCGCGAAAGCATCCATTTCATCTTTGGTGGTTTCGCCCATCATCTTCACCGATGCCATCGTGCGGTCAATGAGGTCAATTGCCGAATCAGGCAGCCTGCGGTCTTTATCATAGCGTTTGGCGAGACGGATGGATTCAACTATGGCGTCTTTCTCCAATTTCAGCCCGTGATGTTTTTCATAGTAAGGCGTCACCATCTCGATCATGCGAGCTGCCGTTTTTTCGTCAGGCTCATCCAGCTTGATCTGTTCAAACCTTCTGCTGAATGCCTCATCCGTTTCAATGTGCTTGCGGTAATCTTCGCTGGAAGCGGCACCGATGATGGTCAACTCGCCTCTCGCCAGTTCGGGCTTGAGTAATTGGGCTGCGCCCGCAGCGCCACCGTGCTTGTCGAGCAGGGCGTGCAGGTCGTCAATGAAGAGAATCGCTTTTTCAAATTGCTTGATCTCCTTAATAATATTTTTCAGTCTGTCTTCCACTTCTCCTTTGTAGGAAGCTCCTGCCACGAGGGAGCCGAGGTCTAATTCAAAAATGAGGGCGTTCTTCAGGTTGGAAGGAACCTTGCCGCTGACGATGTTCAGCGCAAAGCCATTCACCAGTGCGGTCTTCCCAACGCCCGGCTCGCCCGTGATGATCACATTCGGCTTTGAACGCCTGCCGAGGATTTCGGCAACCATGTTGATTTCACGGTCCCTGCCGATGATGGCGTCAATCTTCCCTTCACGGGCAAGGGCGGTTTTGTCAATGCAATATTTATAGAGCGCGTTTGCCTTGGCACCTGAATCCGTTCCATTCGACTTTCCGGCTGGCGCAGGTTTCACAGCCGACTGCATGTCCGCCTGAGCAACCGCGTCTTTCAGCAATTCATCCTGCGTGAGCGTGAATGTTTTCAACTGGTCGTAGGTGAAACCTACTCCCGGCACGCACAATGCCGCTAAAACACAAAGCGGGTCAATCGCGTCTTTGCCAAGCTTGAGGCGCACGTTGTCCGCTTCTTCCATCACCGTGCCGATGGTTTCATCCCCGCGGATCACCGCGTCTAATTTTGATGCCTTGGGATGCGACTGAATCCTGACGTCCGCCCATTCTTCGAGATAGCCCACGTCTTTGCCGGAATTGAGCAGGTAGCCGAGCAACTCAACATCTTTGTGCAGCAACGCTCTTAGCAAATGCGCTGCAGAAAAATTGGCATTTTGATATTCCTTCGCGATGGACTGTGCGATTTGTACGGCTGTCTTAAGTTCCGGGGTGTAGTTGATGGCTTCAGTGATCATGACTCATGATTTGCGGAGCTAATGTAAGAAGTTAATTTAAAGAAACAAATCTCTGTCAAAATTCATTGATGTGATTTTCTACGGTTGATTGATCTATCTCCAGATGGAAACAATTATTGGAAGTTTCATCTAAAAAACGTTTAACCGGATCCGGCACATATTCATTGATGATTTTTCGGAAATCATCCTTGTTGCCAATGGAACTGAACGGGATATCAACTACATTCAATGAATTGAAATCAGCGCAATGCTTTGACACCTTGTTGGGTCCGATCTCCCTGATCCTGGCTTCCATTTTTTCAATTACTGCCGCCACCTTATATCCGGGCTTTTTGGTTTCAGATTCAAACACCTTTATCACTTTATCTCCCGCGCGCGCATACAGTTTGTATTGGGATTTGATGCCCAACTTCAGGCAGTTGTCAAACATCACACGCGCCTGGTCATAGGGCGACCGGGCAGCGCTGGAAACAGTGATACTTCCGTTGTTCGATAATGCTCCCAGCAGTTTTATAAGCGCAATGCTATGGGATGAAATCGTCTCCGCCCTCACCCCGCTGCGGAAACTGACGCTCACTTCCTGCGCGGTCATATATTATTTTTATTAAACGCTAATTTGTGAATGACATGATTGTATTCAGGCAAACGTAGAAATTTTTTATTTCCTGTGCAATTGGGAAATCCGCTTAGGTGTTTTCACGTAGATTCAGAGGACGTATCTTCAAAGGGAAATCAGACGCTAATGAACGTGGTTATTCGTCCCCCCCCATTGCAATCTTAAATGAGGAGAAAACTTAAAGGTGATTACAACTCGTCCAAATTAACAGGAGGTATTTCAAGTTTTCTTATGCCGGCAATCTCACTCGCAGGAACTTTCCTCGAAGCCAACTGATAATTCTGAAGCCAGAACTCAATGGCAAACGCAGGGTCTTCATCTTCCATGATGTATGAATCAATAGGACCAAACAACTCCTTCAATTGCTGCGAGTCGCAGGTGGGAAGGAATATGCGCAGCACGCGCGGGTCGTAGAAGCGGAAGTAAAGCTCCTGCCCGTCTTCCGTTTTCACCAGCAGGAATTTCCTGAAGTGCTTGTGCAGTTCATCAAAGGAAGAACGGGATGAGATGAATACTCCCCAGGAGTTACCCCATCCGTTTTCCGCCAGCCAACTGCCGAATTGATCACCCCGCTTATATGAAAATAAATAAGGCGCAACAGCCGCTAAATCTTCCTCGCTGCGTCCCTTATATAATGAAAGGTGCTGCGCGTTAAGCTCTTTGGCTTTTTCGATATGCTGCTCCATGCGGGCGGCATCGAGGAGGCAGAAGGTGATGGAGGTCATTTGTTAAGAAGTATCAGTTAATCGGTTTATTCGGTTTGTATACCATCGGTAAACAGGTTTTCGAACTTGCACTGCATAGTATCCGATGGTATATCCCGATCACAATTCGCTTTTTAGACTTGTTTCGGGATATTCATCCATCCGAAAAAATCCTGTTATTTTTGATGCTGAATTTTTTTCAACTGCATGGACCGCAAAACGCTTCTCGATATTCTCAAAAAAGAAAAGCCGGTGCTTGCCGGAAAATATGGCGTGGAGGAAGTGGCTATTTTCGGCTCGTACGCACGCAATGAACAGACGGAAGAAAGCGACATTGACCTCCTGATAAAACTGAAAGAGCCGCGACTCAAGTATTGGGCGGGAGTGTACGACTATCTTGAAGGTCTCTTTAAAAAGAAGATAGACTTGGTGACTACCGGAGCGCACCTGTCGCGCAGCTTCCGCCAATACATGGAAAAAGACCTCGTCTATGTCTGACGACCTTTTGGTGGCGCGGCTGGATGATATTTTAGGGCACATAGGCAAAATCAATGGCTATTTTTCGCCAATCGGAAAGCCGGAGGATTTCCTTACCGGTGAAGGCATAAAGACCTTTGATGCAGTTTCCATGCGGCTGCAGGTGATTGGCGAATCGTTGAAAAAAGTTGAAAACACCGGGCTTTTTGAGAAATATCCCGAAGTGGAATGGAGCGCAATCATCAGGCTTAGAGAGCTTATTTCGCATCACTATGACAAGCTGGAGCACGAAATTATCTATGATATTTGCAATACTTCCATTCCGGCTTTTAAAAAATCGCTTCAGCATATCATTTCCGACTTGAGAAAATAATCATCCACCCACTCCCTCCCGGCTTTTCGGCAATCGCTGTTTTGTTGGTTAATTGGTTAATTTGTTTATTGGGAAACAAATCTGATAAGTTTTTATTAAATTCCAAAGCTTCTGGCAAATTTTTAACAGATTGCTTCTTCTCGTTCATTGCATTTGCGGGATATGTATATCAAAACAACTCAGGTTTTCGAACAATTGAACTGTAGAATGTCCGGTATTAACCAAGAGTACGTTTCTTTCCTTCTGAAATTCGACTACTCTTGGTATAATTATGGTTTTGTCAAACGCCCTTTGAATTATTTTCGAGCATTTTGAAATCCGAAAAGAAATGTTTTCCTTTAATCTTTGAATAATTATTAAGCAATTCAACCCGATAAAATGGACAACGAAATCCTCCACCTTTGCGCCTATCACGAAAGCGGGCGTGTGGTGTTTGCGTATATGGCAGGTTATGCCTGTGATAAGATGCAGCTTTCCGATGCCGATTCCGGGCAGGGCGAATCGAAGCTCGATGCCGGAGACGACCTGCCGCTGGTGCAGGCTGTACTTGGGCGCGGCAGTTCGCCTGTTACGGCTGAAAATATGACCAAAGCCATTGCCGCTGCAAAAAAGCTGATGAACATTTATTGCGCGGGAACCTGCGCGGAAACTTTCTTTCGGAACAACGGGAGCCTGCCCGACCAACTCGACATGGACATCCCCGGGCAGGACATTCAAAACATTGAATTGATCCAATCATTTTTGAAATCATCCGTTTCCGGGCATCCCGATGATTTCCCTTCCCAAACCATGATTGAAATTTTAAAGAAGCTGCAAGACAGGGACACCTGGAAAGCAGTCACCAAACTGGCAGAGGCTGCAATAGCAGCATACGACAAGCCGCTGAACCGTTTTTACATCGAAGACGCGCTGATGGCTGCGGGATTTAAAATACAAAAGCGGGCTGTAAGGCAGGGCTTCAGCATAGGAGTGGAGCGTGCGCCACATACGGTAAGGAAACCAACCGATGACCATCAGGCTGCCGAAAAACCCATCCCTGAAAAACCATCCTTTGACTTCGGACAGGAAAACCCGCTCGACATCGTGCTGAGAGATTTTCTCAGAAAGATTAAACACGATTGGAAAGAAGGAGAGGCAGATGCGGCCGCCAATCACATAAAGGGGATTTTTGAAAAATATGGATAACGGTTACTGCCTTGAGCATTGAGGGCGGTTCCGTGGGCTTATCCTATCAAAAAAAAACATTAAAACGTTTTGAAAATTAAGAGCTGCTGCATATCTTAGCCCGCCTTTTCAACGGCAAGAGTTAATTCAGAAGCATGACATCAACAGTTGCAAAGATTTCAATAGCGATTATTTCCGTTGCCGCGATTTTCTGCTCCTGCAATTCGGAAATCGGACATGTCCGCCAGCGCATGGCAACCGCCAACACCCGCTATGTGAGGCAATATAACATCATTGAAATGCCCCAGATAGCCGACCTCAATGTTGAGGACAGGCTTGTTTCAGGCTCGTTTTCGGGGAATGACGTGAGCGCGGAAGATGCCAAATCGCTTGCGGTGGCTAATGCCATTAAGACCGCAAGCGCTGACGTGCTGGTGGAGCCTATATATGACGTCACCATTGATGATAACACGGTGAATGCATCCGTAAGAGGGCATCCCGCCCATTATAAAAATTTCAGGAAACCTCCGATTAATGAAAAACTTTATGGAAATGTTGCTCACCAAAGCAGAAAAACTCAGGCCGGCAAAGAGGAAAAAGAAGAAGAACCCTCATACTGGGGAAATGAGCAGGAAGACCATAAAGCCACGGTTGAGGATGACAAGCCCGCTGAAACTAAGACAGAACGCACCATCGTGAAGGAAGAAAAAGAAGAGGAGGTGCCCCCCGCTGAAAAGACGGTTGCCGATAAACCTGAAACCCAAACGCAGGAGGAGGATGGCGGTGACGGCAAGCTGAAAACGCCCTGTTTTATCATTTCCTGCTCTGCCGTATCGAGCGAATGGGATGCGCGTTCACAAGCCGAAAGTCTTTCCCGGAAAGGATTCCAGGCAGGATACTTATGGATTCCCGACTATGATGCCTCAGGCAAAAAACTTTTCAAGGTATATGTAGGCTCATTTCGCACAAGGACTGAGGCGGAGAGCGCCCTTCCCCGCGTAAAGACGGTGATCAGCAGCGCCTATGTGCAGCTATTAAAATAAAATAACATGAAAAACAAGGGAGTGGTTATGAGAAAAGCACTTTACATGGTTCTGATCCCGGCAGCGATGATGCTGATGCAGTCATGCGCTACCGCTGACTATCACCATACCAGCCGGAAGGCTACAGCCAAGACACGCTACATCTCGCAAAGCGCCATCACTGAAACCATGGTGGTTACGGATTTGGAAGTGGAAGAGAAAAAAGTGAGCGGCAGCTTCAGCGGAACAAATGTTGATGAAGAGAGCGCCAAAAGTCTTGCTGTTGCTGACGCGCTGAAGAAGGTGAATGCAGAAGTCATGGTAGAGCCTGTTTTTGAAGTGGAAGTGAAAGACTTCAAGGATATTTCCGTTCAGGTGCAGGGATATCCTGCGCGTTACAAGAACTTCCGCAACCCCACCCGGGAGGATTCCATCCTGCTGGGACTTATCGCTCCAAAAGCGGATACTGTGTTTGTTGACAAAAGGGGCAAGGATGATGATGATTGTTGCTGCTGCGATGGTTTTCACGGTTCCATCACCAACATAAAGCCGGGCAGTTCGCCAGCTTCAGGCCCTAATCCATTTTTATCAGGCAATACTTCTGCTGCCGAAAGAAAAGAAGCATCTACGGGGAACTTTGATCCTGAAAAATTCAAAACAGATTATATCAACAAATACAACGCGCTCAAAAGCGCAGGGCGCAGGTTTATTGTGCGCGGTGCGATCTTTACGGTTTTGGGAGCGGGCATGTTAGGCACGGCTTTTATCCCGGACCGCTTCAGTTCGAATTCGAATGAGGCTGCTGATGCCGCATTTATAACGCTGCTGACAACCGGGTCTATATTTACGGTAATGGGATTGGCTTCCATCCCTCCGGGAATTGTCAAGCTGTCGAAAGCAAATAAAATGAAGCGCGAGGCGCCACAGCATGGAATACAACTGGCGTTCTATCCGCAGATCAATCCCATTCATAATACTTATATGGCGGGAATCAGCGTGAAATTTTAAAGTCTTGTTGTTGAAAAGAATATCTTCCATAAAAGGGTGTATAAGGCTGCTTGCAATACCGGTTGGCATGGCTATGATTTTCTCATCCTGCAGCAAACCGCTGGTGAGCCATGTTTCGCAGCGAAAAGCTACTGCGAACACGCGGTATGTAAATCAATATAATATCGTTCAACTCCCGCTTATCGTTGACCTTGAAATCGAAGACCGCATTGTTTCAGGGTCGTTCTCCGGAAGCAATGTGAGCGCGGAACATGCAAAAGAAATGGCGGTGGCGAATGCCCTGAAAACCGCGGATGCCGATGTGCTGGTGGAACCGATTTACGATGTCACCATTGAAGATAATAACGTGAGCGCCTCGGTGAGGGGGCATCCCGGACATTACAAAAATTTTCGCAAGCCGAAAAATCCTAATGACAAAGGCAGTGGCGTTAAACTGCGGTACGCTAAACCATAAAGTAAATTTTCATGAAAGAGTTCTATCATTATACTTTGAAATCAAATGTCGAAAATATTAAGAAAACCGGGATGTCTTCTAATATTTCATATTTCACCACTGCTGAATATTTTAGTGCAAGCATCGCTGGAGCTAAAATTGGCGTAATGGCACATAACATTGATTGCGTTCTGAAATTTAGAGATGATGGGAGCTTTCGATTTGATGGAGAGGTGCCTTACGCTAATCGGTTTGATGGCGGTGCAGATCAATGGAGTCATCCGGCTAAACCGAAACCGATTGCCATTAGGAATATATCGGATCGGGAATGGACAGCGCTTTAGGCATGAACATTCCGATTAGTCGATTAGAGCCACATGCTGTTATTGTTATAAATCAAATTTCGTAAACCATGCCTGACGGAACCGGTGGTCATTACGCTCAAAATAGGGGAAGAATAATTCAAGCCTGCGAAACCCATTGGAAAGAAAAGTTCGGAGATTGCAGCGGCTTCCTCAAGGCGGTAGCCAGTGAGGTGGGCGTTTTTCTTCCCAACAAGCAAGCCAATGAAATATATGATTACCTGAAAGGCAAGCCTGCGGGCTGGGATATGTTGGGCACGGGCGCAGCGACAGGCGTGATTGCCGGGGTTGCAGGATCGGAAGGCAAACTGGTAGTAGCTGCATGGAAAAATGCAAGCGGGCATGGTCATGTGGCAATTGTCGTGGATTTCTCCCAGGAGTTGAGCCGCGCAATGGCTTATTGGGGCTCATTGGGTGGCGTAGGAAAAACTTATGCCAAAATCACGAGTTCCTTTTCTCAAACCAAGCTGAAGGATACGCTGTTTGCCGCTCACGCTTTGGGGAAATTGCCAGCGTGAAGCAGGTCCCGCTCGCTATAAGATACTTTGCGCCATGCTTGGAAGTTCTAAAACTTCCATTTATTTCCCCATCCAAGTCTCGCATCGCGCAAATGGCAATCGCGCGAAGACTTGAATGAACGGATCTTGTGGCGGAACACTTGGATGAACAAAGGGTTCTATTTTGGTTTTGTTTCTTTTTGAATGACAAATAAATTTTAAAAATATGCCTGACGGAACCGGTGGTCATTACGCTCAAAACAGGGGAAGAATAATTCAAGCCTGCGAAACCCATTGGAAAGAAAAGTTTGGAGACTGCAGCGGCTTCCTCAAGTCAGTCGCAACGGAGGTTGGCGTTTTTCTTCCCAACAAGCAAGCCAATGAAATATATGATTACCTGAAAGGCAAGCCTGCGGGCTGGGATATGTTGGGCACGGGCGCAGCGACAGGCGTGATTGCCGGGGTTGCAGGATCGGAAGGCAAACTGGTAGTAGCTGCATGGAAAAATGCAAGCGGGCATGGTCATGTGGCAATTGTCGTGGATTTCTCCCAGGAGTTGAGCCGCGCAATGGCTTATTGGGGCTCATTGGGTGGCGTAGGAAAAACTTATGCCAAAATCACGAGTTCCTTTTCTCAAACCAAGCTGAAGGATACGCTGTTTGCCGCTCACGCTTTGGGGAAATTGCCAGCGTGAAGCAGGTCCCGCTCGCTATAAGATACTTTGCGCCATGCTTGGAAGTTCTAAAACTTCCATTTATTTCCCCATCCAAGTTTCGCTTATACACAAAGCCATCGCTCGAAGACTTGAATGAACAAGTTTTACTGAACACTTGGATGAACTAAGGGCATCCAAGTCTCGCTTTCGCTCATAAAGTATTCGCGCGAAGACTTGAATGAGCCACCTGGTAGCGGATCACTTGGGAGAACTAAGGGTCCAGCAGGCAGGCAAGTCGCGCACATGCACAAGCCATCGCGCGAAGACTTTGAATGAACGAATGAATGAACGAGCCTTGTGGCGGAACACTTGGATGAACTAAGGGGAATCAACCTGTAGCGGAACACTCCGGATGAACGGAGGGAATCTTCGCTTATAGTAGCTTAAACGCTGCGATTATCAAACCTGCCAAAACGGTGTTAAAACCTACAATCCAAAGCACTATTCTGGTTTCCATTCTGGCCAAATCTTCCTTGGTTGCCAGCCTGTCGCGCTCGATTTGAAACCTGTTTTCAATAACAGCCTCAATTTCCTTTACAACCGCTTTGGCATCTTCCTCGTTTTTGAAATTCTTGTTCAGAATTTCATATAATTTCAACGATTGCGAGGCGGTTATCATTGGTGCGGATTATATAAACGCAAATATAATCAAAACTATTGCTGAAACTACCATTCCATCCGTCCGGCAGGCAGGCAAATTTCGCTTTGCTCCAAGCCAATCGCGCGAAGACTTGAACGAACAAACCGGGGTTTGCCCGGAATTTGCATAAAGGCGGGCTACTCCGGAGGTTCAGACAACTTCTTAACTTTACGCAGAATTATGCCGGAGTTGTTGCGGCTGTTCGGGCTGCGATTTTTCTTTTACGGCAATGACCATGAACCGTCCCACGTGCATGTGCGCAATGCAGATGGCGAAGCAAGGTTTACCTTAAACCACGTTCAATGCATTGAAAATAACGGGCTGAAGCCTAAGGATGTGAGCTTGTCAATGGCGATAATTGAGGAAAATAAAGAAATTTTTCAGGCAAGGTGGAATGAGTTTTTTAAAAAATAACAGGCTTATGAATTTCTTTGATTACAGGATAAAAAAAGTGTCATTTGACAATGAACTCATTACCATTGAAACTGCTGACGGGAAAAAAGCTTCCCTGCCGCTACGCAATTTCCCGAAGCTGTACGAAGCCTCTGATGCCATTAAGCGCTCATTTGAGATAGTGGGTGGCGGCTATGCCTTGCATTGGAAAGATTTGGATGAAGATTTATGCGCAGCGGGGTTTTTTGAAAAAGCAGGTTATGGGCGCGGGGTGAGGAGAAAAAAAACAGCCGGTAAAAGCGGGCGCACACATCAAAAGGGGGGGCTTGCCCGCAATCGCATATCACAGAGCGGACGATGAAGGATTTGAAATCCAAAGACTTCCATTTATTGCCGCATCTAAGTCTGGCTCGCTCAGCCGTCAAAGCGGGATTGTTGGTCATGAGGTCAAATATACAAAGGTTGTGCGGAGGTTTGTGTCAAGGGTTGTTTAAGTCAGATTAATCGAAGGTTTGGAACTGTTGACAACAGCGCATAGTTTTACACATGGCATTTATCGCATTATTCAAAGGATTGGTCTTTTTCTTTTACCCTTATGACGTAATACATGGCGAACGTCCTCATGTTCATGTTGCCAAAGGAAAGAAGGGGCATTATGCTGCCGGGAAAATATTCACCGACACAATGGAGTGGGATTATACGGGTAATCTGACTGCATCAGATATGCGAAATGCGGAATGCGGAAAATTATTTAACAAGCGAAGGGATGGCAATCGTAAATAACAAAAGAAATGAATTGTTAAATCAAAGTAGAAATCAATGAAAGCATTAACCAGAACCGGCTTTAAAAATGACGGGTTTGCAACCGTAAAGCCTCAGATTAAAACGGTGAAAATAGAAGGCAATAAAATTATAGTGCGGCTGGCGGACGGGCGGCTGATTATCGCGCCCGTGAGGAAATTCAAAGGGCTTCGCAGCGTTCCCCATTCTAAAAGAAATTCGGCAACCATTATTGACCATGTTGGAATTTATTTCCAGGGCGCCAGGGAAGTTTATCATATTCAGGATTTTTTGGGAATACCTGAAAATTACATCCACCAGGATTGAATCAGGCAGCTTGCGCGGTGACCACGGCAGGCAATGTCGCGGTAGCGGAGGGGACTCAAGTCAAAAGACTTCCACTTATTGCCGCATCCAAGTCTCGCCAGCGCGCAAAAAGCATCGCTCGAAGACTTGAATGAACTAAGCTCAAACCAAGCTGAAGGATACGCTGTTTGCCGCTCATGCCTTGGGGAAATTGCCAGCGTGAAGCAGGTCCCGCTCACTACACCATGCTTGGAAGTTCTAAAACTTCCATTTATTACCGCATCCAAGTCTCGCTTTCGCTCATAAAGCATTCGCTCGAAGACTTGAATGAACGAACGGGACTTATAGTTTCAAAAAAGTAATAAAATCTGTTTCTTCTTGATTATAAAAGCCATATAAATCTGATGGTAGTTTTACATAGAAACGTAATAAAGCTTTAATGAGGGTTTCTCTTTTTTTTTCATTTGAATACCGATTTTCGATGAGCAAGCATATAGAATCAACATAATTGCTTAATCCTAGATTTTTCAGATCAAGGTAAAAATCTTTAAAAGTAGCTTGATAGGGAGGCAATGCCAATTCGGGATATGCTTTAATTGATTGGTTGACAAGATTGGGCACGACTTTCGTTATGGATTTACTTGTGCCGGTTTGAATGGCTTCTGAGGTAAAGGAATAGTTATTAATGTCGATTAAAAACAATGCATGTGGGGAATTAATTGATTGGTCTGTTCCCACTATAGGCGATGAGTAGATTGATATAGGAACAATGGCATATTCCTTACCATTTATTATTTTGTAATAAGGTAACAATACCTGAGTATTATTAGTGTTTTTAGATAGAAACTCTCTACTTATAAACAGATTACTAAAAGCCCTTCTTAAATCGCTGTTCATGGACAACTTTCTTTGATCGGTTTTGTTGAAACTACCATAAAATTATTACCATCAGGAGTATGCCACTTTGCTTTTTCAAAATCCTCAACTTTCATAGTATATCTCTTGCCGCATCCAGTATCGTTAATATGCACCTTAGTAAGATTTCCACTTTTATCATATTCCCCTCCAGTTATGAGGATTGCATGCCCGCCTACACCCAAAGGGTCTCCAGGTTTTATTATTTTACCATCTTCTGTCTTATATTCGTTTTTTGCTCTCCATGTTTCTATCTCCTCTCCATTTTCATCGTACCCTGGTGCCAAGTCTTCTGCATTAGCTGCAAATATTACAGGCTGATTGTTTTTCACAGCTTTACTCAACTCAGCCCTATCGTATTGGACTACTTTAGTTTCACCACCATTTCTTTTTACAAAAGAATTTATTCCGTAGAAATCTGACCCTCCTGTCTTTGAAGTATCAATTCCATTACTCCTTACTTTGTCTTTGTCCCCAATGTCATTGATTATTTTTTCCTTTTCTTCGGCAGTAGGTAACTTGGATGGGTCATTGAATTCTAAATTAGCTTCGTTGTTTCTTAACGCATCTTGCAATGATTCACTTTCAGATAGTTGTTTGCAGGTAGTTAATTCCACTAGCTGACGGGAAGCTTCTATCCCACAATTCCCAAAACTTTGTTGTCCGGGAAAGACGGTTTTGACTCGTGAATTAATCTTAGTTTGCTTGGAAACAAATGGGCATTTTTGAATTACTGTTTCATAAAATTTTTCTAAAGTATTTAGCTGGTCGTTATTTATGGTCATAATAACAATATCTATTATGACAGCACCTTGAAAGCACACTTCTCGCAAAACGGCACCCCATTAGCCGCAGCCTCCTTCATCGTCACAACCTGTGCCATCTTAGTTGCAACGTCCGAAGGCATATCCTTCATCACACTCAACATCACCTGAGTCGGCATCCCAGCAAACCCTCCTCCTCCGCCAGCGCTGGTCTCGCCAATCAGCACCGTGGGGCATCCCGCCACTATGGTTCCGCCATGCGCGCACATATCGCCCATGCGGGCTGCGGGCTTGCCGCCAATGAGTACGCCTGTTGAGCCAAGCACAATCACGTCAGGCGGTCCTACGCAGGTGCACATATTGCTCATGGTGGCAGCAGGCATACCGCCAATCAAAACGGTGGGCATTCCGGGCGGCATGACGGGTCCGCCTACGTGAGGCACCACCCCGGTTACCATCGGGCATACGTGCATGTCACCTACTCGTGCTGCGGGTTTTCCCATGATCAGTTTAGAGTTTACAGTTTACAGTTGTTTCCACTACCTGTTAATTTAAAACCCTGCTGTAACGGTCAGCCGGATAATTTTTTAGAACCTTCACAATCCTGAAAGGTAGTTTCTCGGTTACTATCCATTGAGGGATTCCCTGTCCTGGCGGGTAATCCTGCCCTTCGGAATGTCGTATAAAGGGAAATACTTTGACGAGACGGTCAGTTCCCGTTAACGTGAATACTTCCTTTATCACTTTTTCCTTCACCTTATCCGGATTATCGGTCCAGTTCATAAAAGTTTTCCTGTCAATCTTATCAGTAGCTACCTGGTTGTAACCGCCAAACTCAAACTGATGTTTCGCGGGCAGATGCAGCAATACCCCCACCGCCACGCCCTGGGAAAAACGCCTGGCACCATAACCGAGCAGCGTCTCAAATTCACTCAGTGAAGCAGAATGAAATAAAAATTTTTCCTGGGTGATGCATCCTGTTGCCCACACCACATCATTTTCCTTCATTTCAGTTATAAATACACCCATAACCTGATTTTAAAATTGGCTACTACCGTTAGCTGCTTGCCCCTATAGTTTTTAACAGATTCGCCTCATCAGTCCGCCTGCTTTTATACTCCTCAATGCCTTCAAGCTTCTTAATCGCCTCATCATACCTGGCGTTCATAATATCGTCAATGGAACCGTTTATCTTGGTGTTCTTGGTGTATATACCATATTGGTAAAGCATTGAGAATACAACTGTTTTGGCTTCAGTAGGCAACCTGTCAAACGCTCCACCCCCATATTTTTTGTCGTATTTGGCTTTTATCCCATTATAGAAATGCGCCTTCAGCTTCAGCTCAATTTGCTGAACATCCTGCGAGGTAAGTTCAAATCCGGTTTTGTTTTCCTTATTAAAACTTTCCAATTCAGTAATTGCGTCCTTTTTCTTTTTGCCAAGAAATCGCTTCACCTTTTTTATAATATCACCGGATATCCCAATCCTTTGAAGGTCGGCCTCATTGAACTGTCCCAAATCAAATCCCGTACCCACCGTAACCCCGCTTTGTCCGATGGCTGAACCCACCTCTTTGCCAAAGCAAGCCTTGTTATTGGCATTTGAAACAGACTTAGGTGTGCATACGGGAACATATCCCTTTAATTTTCTTTTTCCCTCATGTTTTTCTATGAAGTCGAATTTGATGTCAATTTCTCCTGCCATAAGAAATGAGTTTATAAATATTAGAAATCATTAACGATTACCAAAAGTATTCATGACCACATACCCTCCCGCAAACCTCCGAAACTCAAACCCCAGCCCCTTTCCATGCGAGCGGAAGTTCAAATCCATGTTCGGAACATAGAGTTGCTCCGCTTCAAAACCACGCACCATCGTCTTTCCCTGCCACACATACACGGGACTGATGATGTTTACGCTTGCAAAGTATTCGATCACAGCGCCCCAAGTTAATAATTTATTCCAATTTTCCAAAGTGAGGTAAAAAGATTTCCACACCGGCTCGTTGTCGGTCCGCAGGGGGTCGAACACGGAAATGGGCTTGTACAGCGTTTGCCCGGCAGGGAGCAGCATCCTTTGAGGGCGGCTTAAAAACGCGCGCTTGTCGGCATCGGGCGCCCCTCCGAACTGCCGCCAGCTTGCAAGGTCATGCTTCGCATGGAAGTTGAATTCGTGGTTGGCAGCGAAAGGCATGAGAGTTATTCATTCAAACAACAGCAGGCTATCATGATTTGAAAACTCGGCAACGGGAGAAGCGGGATGCGGATTGGAATCAGGCGCATTCCTGTAAAACTGCATTTTCTTGGGATCAAAAATATTCGGGAAGTACACCTGCTCGAACCCTCCGATCAGCCGCAGCTCGTACCTCGCCTTGTCAGTGTTCAAATCAGCATACTCATTGCTGAAATTTTGACTGGATGCCTCACCGAGCCACCCGTAAACGGGTTCTTTCAGCGTCATGACGACCGCGCTATCCATGCTTTCATTCCACTCAAAAGTTATGGCCAGTCCATGCCGTGCAACATGCAGAGGCGGTATCCCTGTCCTCTTGCTTACTTCGGCAATCTTTTTTCTTGTGTCTCCTGTGAACCAAAAATCTCCGTCAAGCATACGGTTGGTATGCCCCAAAGTGCCGAAGCGGTAGAAAACATTCCCGGCAAAAAAAAGTTTTTTTGCGCATTGCTTGTTTTTAAAAGAGTTAAGCACATTTTCACTGATATTGGCTTCCCTCCAATTTTGATTGTGCGCCCTGTCTGAAGTGAAGAAACCCATACGTCAAATTTCAAACCTCAATATACAAATTACCTGTTGTAAATCAAGTCCCCCGGTGTTTTGGAGAGCATTTTCCGGATGGTGAGCCACGATACCGCAATGGAAACCGACAGGATCACCACGAGCGCAATCAGCGTCACGGGGTCAATCAGCTTGAAATAAGAGAAGCCTTCTTCCACCTTCCACCAGCGGGAAAACAGTTGGTCGAGCGTAAAGCCCAGCACAAAGGCTGCCGCAAACGAGAGGGCAGCGCTCAGCAGGATGAAGCGCAGGATGATGATGAAATAAATGGATTGCGCCTTTTTGCCGGAAAGTCCGAAAGCCGTGAACGTGCCGATGTTCATCTTCACCTTGCCGAGGTGCATCTTCAGCAGGTTGATTACAAACAGGCTGACGCCAAACGTGGCGAAGATGAGTATCAGCCCTGAGATGGCATAGGCGATTTTATAAAGGAAGAAGAAATTCTCCTTTTCCTTCACCGCGCCCATGTCGGCTTCGATGAGCACTTTGTCATCCTTTTCGTTAAAATTGCTGGAAATGTAATTTGAAAATTTTCTAACCTCATCAAGCTTTTTGAAATTCACGGTGATGTTGTCAGGACTGCCATCGTAAGGCTCTACGGTGGCTTCGTCATAGGCATAGGTTCTGGATATTTTGTCCTTGTGTTTATGAATATCGGGCAGCGCCATGATTTTATTGAAAATCGCATCAAGTGAATCGGGGGGAGGAGTATCCCAGAAATCAATCATCATCGTGTAAGCCTTCATGTGGCTCTCATTGCTTTTGATTGGCGCATCCGCAGCGGGCGAATATGTGTTATAAGCGCCCTTGTCAAAAAAAGCGCTGATGCCCGCATGTATCTGTTTTACTATTGACGAGTCGCCCCTGATGAACAGCTTGATTTTCGTTTTGTTCCGGATATAGAACGGCTGCTCCAAGCCATGCATCATATATGCCGACAGGAAATGAGGGGTGTAGGCGATATACATCCTTCCCGGCATTTCGTTCACTACGGCTCTCACCGCAACGGGCGCAGGCAGGTATCTGCTTTCTTCCGATGCCGGATCCAGAAAGCCGATTGTGATAAACGGAGTATCGGGCGGATATTGAAAATCTTCCATCAGCTTTTTGGTTACAATCACGCTGAGGTCTTTGTCGCCTGCAAACGCAGTATCCTCCGGATTGCCTTTAACAAGGTTTTTAGGTGACAGGATTTCTTTCAGGATGGGGTCGGGCGCGCCATTCACATCCATGCTGATGGTTCTGCCTCGCTTGGGCAGAAATTGTTTCTCGGCTCTATTCCATATCAAAAGAGGCATTTCAACATAGCTCGTAACGGTTTCAAACTTGTACTGCTCCTTGAGTTCCGGATCGTTTAAAATCTCCAGACGCTCCAGAACTGAAGCGGCTTTGCTTGACGGCACGGGAATATTGAGCCAGTTGACAAAGGGGTTCTTCACTTTGGTTTCGAGGTAGCTGATGCTGCCATTGGCAAAACCGATGGCAAGGAAGGTGGAAAGCAGCAGCAGGGAGAAAATCAAAAAGTTCGTCCATCCTTTGCCGCTCAGGGCAGCGCCTTCCCGCGCCATAAACAGGGAGTCGAAGTTTTGGTCGAGGCGGGCGGCAGTTTTGGCGGGCGCATCTACCCTCGCTGATTTTGTCAGCCGGGTATCGTAAAATGATCTCAGGCGGCTCCTGAATTCCGCCAGTTCAGCCGGGTTCTTATTCTGCCATTGGTCTTTGGTGAATATATTCTCTTTTTTTATTTCGCCATAACCTTTGCCCTCTTCCACCGAGAGGCAGATGATTTTGGTTGCGTTGTTAAGAGCGAGGTTAATGTCGTGTGATACGAAGATGGCGGTTGCCTCTTTGGGCAGGCTTGAAGCGACAATGCCCATCAGTTCATTGGCATTCTTTTCATCGAGGTTGCCGGTAGGCTCGTCACCAAACAGCACGCTGAAACCCGCGTTCAGCGCCCTTACAAAAGCGATGCGCTGGCGCTGTCCTCCCGAAAGATTGACGGAAATCGTATTCAGAGAAACGGTTGATTCCGGCAGCCCTACCTTGTTCATCAGGGATTTCGCGCTCTCCACCGCGTCCCGCTGTTCCACATCCTGCTGAATCATCTTCGACAGGCAAATGTTTTCGTAGGCTGTGAAATTGTCCATCAGGTTGGTGTTCTGGAAGATGAAGCTGAAATGCGATTTTCTGAGGGAAGCGATGGAGGCATAGTCGTTATTCCTCCAGAAATTTTCAAAGCTGAATGAATTGCCGGAGCGCGTGTCAGTGAAATTCACGGAACCTCCGGCAAAGGTGTTGTTCATCAAGCCGAGCGTTTCAAGCAGCGTACTCTTTCCCGAGCCGGAGGCTCCCAGCAGGAAAACGATCTCGCCCGGCTTGATTTCAAGCTCTTCGATAAACAGCACTTTGTCATCCGGGTTGCCGGAATACGAGCAGGCAAGATTTTCGATCTTAAAAAGGGGGCTGCTCATAGAGGTAGTGAAAGGGGGTCCGACAAATTTTGCTAATCACCCTCCAAACCTCCCTCCCGATAGAATCGGGATGCTTCGCTATCGAGGGAGGCTTGCCTGCGCGCATTAGCTTTCCCCCTTCGAGGGGGATTAAGAGGGTGACAGATATATGGTGCAGCGAAAATTCCATCTAACACCTTCGCTTTTTAGAATCAACCTCACCCCGCCCCTCTCCTGAAGGAGAGGGAGTCAGGAGTAATTTCTTTAATGAAAAGTTAGATGCCTGTTTTACCACAACCGCGGTCTTTGAATTTGTCGTACACCGTAGTGAAAATGCTAAGAGGCTGTTTAGTTTTAAATTAAATCATAATAACAGAATGATAATAGAACGCTGATGACGCGGATTGTGCAGATAATCGCTGATTGTTTTATCTGTGGTCATCCTATTTTTCTGCGTCATCTGCGTTCTATTTTTAATTTTAAACAGTCTCTAAGGCATGAATTTTTGAGGAACCCAGTAATATTGGAAGTCATTGGATTTGAACGAATACTTGTAGTTCACGTCATTCACTACCTTTTGCAGGTCTTTCATTTTATTGTTAATTTGTTGGGTGATTTGCAGCAATTCCTGCGGTGGAACCGCCTTTTTATCCGTGAATTCATTGAGCTTGTACTTTCTCATCAACTCGCTTTTTACAGGAAGCCCGCTGATTTTTTCATATAACTGTGCGGCAGTCCATGTGGACATTACCTGTTTCACCTTATCCGGACCAAAATATTGCGCCACTGTTGTTTCGAAAGCTTCGTTCAGATGTTCCCGCTGTTCGGCATCCGTGCCTGCATTGGTGAATATGCTGCTTAGTTTCGCCATCAGATCCGTCAGTTCCTGTCCTCTGAGAAACAGCACGTATTGATAAAGCGGTTGAGCGAGTTTTTCCGACTTCATTGAGGTATAAGCCTCCGTAAAAAACTGAAAGTTGGAAAAGGATGTTTTTTGAAGCAAATCCGTATCAACATTATACATTCTAAGCAGGAACGCATACATGCCCGGGTTGGCAGTCCGCATTGTTCCCTGTCCCCCGATTCTTGATGACATATCCCGGAGTATATCCTCTTTTATCTCAATAAATTGATTGACATTCTGAACTATGATATTTACAAGGTCCGATGGCGTTATCTGATTGTTTCGGTCAGCATACATTAAAGTCCCCGGAATAGGGCTTGTAGCCGCGTCAAGGCTCTTGACGGTGGGACTGATTGGATTAAATTTGGGTTCGGGAGATTTAAGTTTTAGAAGCCTGTCGTATAGCCCCCGTATTTCTTTGCTCGTTTCCCTGATGAGATCGGCAATCTGAGAACGGAAAGCCAATTGGTCCGGAGTGCCTTCATTATATATCTGAAACGCAAAAATGCTGCATTGGCTTCTTACAAGCTCCCTGATCAAAAAATCGGAATTATACTTGCCCTCATTGTCCGGATACCTATTTCCCGCCACTCCGGCAATAAGGATGATATTGGTTTCGTCAGCATGGTCTTTCAGCACTTTCAGCGCTTCAGCGATGCCGCTGTACAGCGCCTGCGGACCATCCTTATCTTTGTCAGCACAATTACGGGGGCGATGGTCCCGCATGAAATTCGTGATTTCGAACAGATTGGTGGTCAGGCTTTTTTTAGACAACATGATGTTGCCATCCGGACAATTTTGTTCCGCATAGTCACGATAGGTTACAACGCCCATCCGGTAGCTGTTGCCGCTCGCCCCTGTTTCGTTGGCTGTGTTGAACTGGCTTGCAAGCGAGTCAACGGTTGTGAGCAAAGCCTCAAAATATTCTTCAGAAATCGCTTCAGAGCCGTCATAAACCAGCACAACGTTCACTTTCCTGAAGTTATCCCTCACCTTGTTGTATTCCTTCTCAATTTTCTGCTGCTGCTCTGATTGGATTACTTCTTGCCCATCTTTGTCATATACATCGCTCACCACGCCCGTCTTGATGATATCGTTGCCATAGTCCTCCATAATGGGAAGTCTTTTCCACACCGGATCATAACCCGCCTCATACCGGTCTTTATTCCACAGCGGCTGCTCCGATGGTACATTTCCTGCCCTGAAACTCTCGGCAGCCTGCCTGCTTCCGAATAGCGAAACCTTGATGTCAGCGTTTTTTCTTTCCGATGCTGCCGAAATATCGCTGTTGGGTTCAAGGCAAAGCCTGCTGCTCCATTCCTGGATGACGTCTTTTGACGCCCATCCCAGCACGTACTGTCCAGCCCTGCTGCAATCTCCCGGAAGCAGTTCAGGTTGCGTGCTCACGAGCACGGAATTGTCGGTCTTTTTGAATAAGTAAAGAAAACTGTACAGGCGGAAGTCATTTTCATTCTCTTTGGTCCTTCCCGGATCATCATACAACTTCAACATTTTCTTCAACTCGCTTCCGTCAGCGCTTGACATTTTTGCAACATTCTTCAAGGCATCAACCGAGTTGACGGACAACGCCTTGATGGTGAATTGTGATTGCGGCTCCACCAATGCCATGCGCCAAAGCAACAACTTATCCTTGGGGGCATAGCCATAGTCTTCCAGAGGAACAGTAATCTTCCCCTTATTCCCGAAAGCCAGATAATCAAATTTATATAAGTGCAAAAAATTGCCCTTCTCTTCCGCCACGTAGAAAGCCTCCATGAAGTTCATGGTTTTCTTTTGTGTCATTCCGTCAGGAGCCTGATAGGTAGGATTGTCCGACCGGTCTGAAAAAACAATCCATGCTCCCATTATATTGGTTCTCTTATCTTTTGCCGCACCGGGAGCCGCGACAGCCCCTGTAGGATAGCGGTAGACAGCCGGAGCCTTATGAACCGTCTTTTGCGGAAAAACAACAAAAGGGAACAGCACTATCGAACCGGAAAGAAAAAGTGAACGCCACAACTGCATTTTGTTTGATTTTTTGACTATAAATTGAACCCCCTCGTAAAAACCTTGTGCTTGCCTGAAAACTCACCGGCATTGTAAAAGTTCATCGCGGCATAAACGCTTTTTTCAGAAACTTTAAGGACATTTTTGGAGTAGTAAACATTTACCTCATTGGGGCCTTTGATGAAATTCTTGTAAGCGCCAAAAATCTCTTTGGGGAAAAAAGCGAAAATGGCAATATCTTCTGATGTCATCATTTTAGCCAGGGATTCAGAGATGAAAAAATTCAACTTCAACCCTCCCCTGAAGCTTTTGTAAGTGTCGAGAATTTCCGCCCTCAGCCTTTTCAGATCTTCATCCGTGTCGGGAAATTCCGTGCGGACTGCGGCAAGGCGGCTCGCTATTTTTTCAGCTTCCTTGTAACTGGTCGCCACCTTGTAGTTCTCACCGTTGCTAAGGAACAAAAGAAATTTCCTGTTCTTGTCTTTAAACTCCCCCAGCCGTTTTTCGAGGAATGTTTTTAATGAATCGTTGAGGAAATCATCGGTTATGCGGCTGCTGTTGTCAATATAAAACACCTCCAGCGCAGGGGTTTTTTCCTGCGAATGAGAGAGCAAAGGCGGGAGTAAGCAAATGAAGGATATGCAAATTCCCAATGGCATATTTTGTTTCCTCATTTGTATCTGACTTTGATTTCATTAATGCAATTACCGGGACCTCGGGTGGTTTTAAATTCGGCTGCAGCGGGAAGGCTTGTAATCCTGGAGTCCAAATCCGCCACATAGTTAACAAACTGAACCGGTTGAACGCTGTTATCAAATACTTTAACCTCTCTTATGTCGCATATATACTCATAAATGTAGTCAGGATTAATTTGTCCATTCCGCACCTGCATCAGCATGGATTTGAAAACCTCATCCGTAAGATTCCTTAGTTCCGGCTTTTTCCTTTTTTCAGGAGAGCGAACCGTACCGGCTGCCGGTTTTGCCCTTACGGTGATGCTATGCTTGCTCTCCAATTCAGGGTCATTATTAATTCTCAATTTAACCGTGAACGTGCCGGGGCTGTCATATATATGAGCAGGTTCCTGTATCTGAGATTCAGAGCCATCCCCGAATTGCCATCTCCACTTTTCCCCGTTCTTTGCAATTCCTGAAAAATCTATCCGCTCGCCAACATAGGCTGCTTTGGGCGCCATAATTTGTGGTGGCAATATCCGCTCGGTAACGACAACCATCTGCGAATCAGCGCATATGCCGTTCACTTTAAGGGTAACGGTGTATTCACCGGCTGCCTGGTAAGTATAAGTTACTTCGCTTTCAAACTGAGGCGCTGACTTATCGCCAAAATTCCACTCTCGCTTGTCCACGCCCTTAGTTTTGTCCAAAAATGTGACCGCATCACCGGTTTTCACCTTATCGCTGCTTACCACCATCAGAATTTTATCAGGGCATTTTTCCGTGCCGATGGCAGCTCTGACAATCAGCACCGATAGGAAAACGAGGTTGAATATCACAAAGAAGATGATGACGTTCTTATCAAAAGCTGTCGTTCTCATGTTCCGAAGTTAAAAAGTTATTTGCGCGCCTACATTAAATCCAAACATGGCAACGGTGTGGCTGTCAACACCATTGAGCAGTGACTTGTAAATCCCCGCCTCATCCACCGGTGACTTATTGCCATCCTTATTGTTCTTCATCTTGTAAACCGCCAGGTTCAAGCCTGTCAGCAGGCTGAAACTTTCCGACAGTTTTAAGTCAAGTCCTCCACGCAAAAGAAACCCACCACCACCTCCGAATTTGAATTTTGTTGAACCTGCCTCCACGTCTTTATTGTAATCAAGATGGTATTGCTCCTGGTGGCGGCTGACATGATAATCAATTTCCTCCTCACTATCCAGAAAAAGGTTCCAATTTTCATAAAAAGCGAGGTGACTCACTCCGGCTGTTGATGACTTGGATTTCAATGAAGAAGTGAAAATGAACAACGGACCCGCGTCAATAAACCATCCCATTTTTTCGCCACTTCCGCCACGGATTTTAAACAAGAGCGGCAAGCCGAAACTGGCTGACATTACCTTTTCTTCAACGCCTTGCGCCACATAGTGTCTTGTGAACGGAATTCCCTCTCCATCCTCGTCCTTGTTAATCAGGCGAACTTCATCCGCGGTTAATTTGGTAGAGTTAAAGTTAAACATCAACCCGGTGCCGATTCCGTATTTCTTTTCCTGGCTGAAGAACATATCAATTCCCAACTCAAGACTAACACCACCTGAAACCGCCTTTGTTTTGTAATTGCCATACGCGCTCGCGCTATCAGCAAAAGTTGGTTCCGGGAGTTTCACCTTATTGAACGGAAAAGACAAACCAACGGTAACGCCAAAGACAATCCCGCCTTTGTCCCCTGGAACTTTTGCTGAAGGGGCAGCCGGGCACCCCTGGAATTCGGCTTTACCTGCTTCCATAGGACATTTGTCGTTCGCATCCGTTACGCCATCGCAGTCAAGGTCGTTGAGGCATTTCGGGCAGGGATAGCAACTCAGCGAATGTCCCAACGCCTCTATCCTTGCTATTTTAACATCAGTAAAGTCGTGGTTCACTTTAAGGTGAAGCAGCAGCGTGTCTTTGCCCGTGAAAGTATAAGATGCCCCCTTTTCGCTGAATTCGGCAGTCACCGTTCTTGCCATTACAATCCGCACTTCCCTGTTTGCGGGATTCTTAGTGCCGATGCTGTCGAATGAAATGTTGGCGTTGGTTGTCAGGATCTGCAGTCCTCCCGGATATAGTTTTTTTACCGACCCGATATATTGAGGAATAGTTTTTTCTTTGAATACATAAGGAGTTGTGTGAATTTCCTCCGGGCACAAATCATCAAATATTTTGGCATTGGGTTCGAACAATGCGCTGAACTTCTGCGCCTGCGCTTCCGAAATCTTATCATCACCCGGGTCGCGCAATTCCGCTGAAGATTTAAAGTCGCTATACAACTTATAGACTTTGTCTATCAATTCAATCTTGAAATCATAACTATCCTGGGGGAAGGCGCCTGTGCAAAAAAGGGAGGCAATTACCGAAGCAAGCGTTTTTTTGAGCATGGCTATTTTGCTATTGCCAGTTTGAAGGATTTTGCAACTTCACCATTACTATGAACCGCGAGAATATATAACCCTGGCGACCATCCGTATTCACCTATAGTTAATTCTTCATGGTTGTTTGCGGCTTGCCTTTTGATATGCGAAATTATTTTACCTGTAATGTCGGTAATCCTCATATCAATCTTTTTTCCGGAAAAACCAACCAATGAAACCGTGAACCGCCCATCAGATGGATTGGGATGCACACTGACATAATAGCCCGGTAAGGACTCATTTAAACCAACCGGAGGTTTGTTAAAATAGACGCGCGTTATGCAGCCGTTGTCGAAAGTTACGATAACCCAGTAGTATCTGTCTCCATGTAGAATGCCGTCATCGGGTATAAAACTTTGGAATGTATCCGCCACTAAGGGTTGAGACGTTTTAAGCACGCCATTTCCATCCAATGAATCGTAGCCCCATTGATAAGCCGCTGCGTCACTATAAATACACACCAGCGTTCGCGAGCCGAGTTGTTCTATGCGGACATTGTCATGGATTACCGAGTAACCAATGGCAATGGTTTCGGAGTAGGAATTTGAGCAGGTAGTAGCTGTATCCGTTGCTGTTAGAGTAACTATGACAGTATCAGAGTCCGTTACAAAGTTTAAGGTGGCGCTTGTGGAGTCAGAATGTTCGGTTAAGACAGTATCAAAAAGAGAATCCGGTTGGCTGCTCCAGGAGTAAGTCACTCCTGGTGTAACAGTATTGGCGGAAAAAATAACTCCCATGGAGTTTTCGCAGATACCGAAGGAAGGAAGTTCAAATGAAGATGATGGCAACGGGTTAACACTTATAACCAAAGTATCACTGTAAGCAGTTGCCTGGGTTGCGCAAGCAGCATTACTTGTCAGAACGCATGAGAGTCTGTCTCCATTGATCAAACCGCTGTCACTGTATGAGTTACTATCCATACCTACTTCATTTCCATTTTTCATCCATTGATAAGCAGGTGCGGTTCCCCCGTTAGCTGACACAGCAAGGAAAGTAACATTTGATCCTGAACAAATGGTACCGTTAGGACTCGCGCCAATAGTAACATCGGGTGTTACGGTGGTAGTAACATCCATTATAATAGGAGCACTTGTAACAGGATTAGGCGAAGCGCAAGCAGCGCTGCTTGTGAAAACACACGTGATACTATCTCCATCAGCTAATGAACTATTATTGTAGCTGGAACCTGTTCCAACATTCCCTCCATTCTTCTTCCATTGATAAGTTGGCGATGTTCCTCCATTAGTTGTAATTGAAGTGAATGTTACCGCGGTGCCGGAACAAATTGTGCCATTGGGACTCGCGGTAATGCTAATAGTGGGTTCAACCGTTGGAATAACTGTCATTGTAATGGAGGAGCTGGTTATAGAAGCTGGCGAGGCGCAATTATCGCCCCTCGTCAGTGTACAAGTGATTGTATCACCATTTGCTAAACTACTGTCGCTGTAACTTGTGGTATTTGTCCCAACTTGATTTCCATTTTTCTTCCACTGATAACCGGGTGCTGTTCCCCTATTGCTTGGTGTAGCGGTGAATGTCACATTTGTTCCTGCGCATATAGTATCATTAGGTACAACAGAACTGATGGTTATGCTTGGGGCAACTGCAGTGTTAATGGTTAGAGAAGTATTAAATATATCCAGTATATCCGGTGTAGCTGAGGATAACCGAACCCGTATCAAATAACCAGTCCCTGATGGTATGGTATCCGGGATTATTGCCACTATTGGTGAGGTGGTATTACTAGCCATAAAAGTCCCCCCAAAGGCACCCGTTGAATCAGATAACCGCGCATTGAAGGTTCCACTCGTATCTGTACTAAAGTAAATGGTAACCGTATCTCCCGCGCAATATGGAGATGGAGGAACCAAGCTATCAATCGTAATCGTTTGTGCTGTCGAATTAAATATTCCAATGATCAAAAAAAGAAGGATGGAAAAAGCGGGATGTGCTCTCCTCATGTTCATTTTAAAATGATTGCGCGGCTGCCAAAATATAACAATCATTTAAAAAAAAGAAGAGTATAGCCGATTATTTTAAAGGTGTCACATAGGCGCCTGATACATGCTCCTTGATTTCAGGCAGCGCGGCTTTAGCATCCCGCTCGCTACCGAAGGGCCCGACAAACACGCGGAATAACTTTTTAGCATCTTCTCCGAGATAGTCGGGCAGCCAAATGAAGTCAGCGTTGCTGAACCCGAGGCTTTTCAAATGCTCCACGATAGCAGAAGCCTTATGCCTGGTATCCACTGCGCTGCAGGCAACCATCCAGCATGGAGTGGAAAGGCGACCTGCCTTGGGCGGGGAAACTTCCTCTTCCACCATTTTCTTTGGGCTTTCAATAATCTCAGCCTCTTCTTCCTCACCTTCCGGGCGGTTATCAAAGTAGCGTTGATCGCTGCCTTTCGAGCTTTGCTGCGGATTGGAGTTATTATTATTTGCAGGCTGAACTGTTTCTTCCTCGTCATCCCACCAGCTTCTCGACTCACCGCTTTGGGGCTTAGGGCTGTCCGCAACCACCGCCAAAAAATATACCGGGAAGCCTGTTGACGCAATTGCAGCGCCATGCTGCGGCTCAGCAGTTTCCGGGCCAGCGGTAGCTGAAGATATTTGGTTCCTTTGAATTATCAATAATCCGCAATCATCCTGTTGATTGGAGCGGCAGACGGCCGGGAGCAATAATACTAACGCGACCATCCGCAAAGTGTTGAAAAGTTTTTTTAGAAAATTCATGGCTTGCGATTTTGAGTTGAGCAAATTGAGTCACAAGGTAATGAATTTTAATTCAAAAAAAAAACTGCCCTTAATATTTACATTATGGCCTCGCGGCTACAAGAATGAGCCTACAAAACCGGGTGACATGTCTGAAATCCAGCATATCCACTCTTTCGAGGAATCAATCTTTTACACAAAAGTCTTCCTTCAATACTCTTCGAAAGTGGTTTCAAATTAATTGCTTACCTTGGTATTGCGTAAACCAAACGGTCATGGATTGCTCCCTCCCCGTTTAAACGGAATTCATGTCTGCCCGCTTGTTTCTCCCCTTCTTGTGCCTTATAGCGCCCTACAGTTATGCCTTTCCGCAGCCAGGCAAATCTCAGCAACAAGTGATTGAAAAAATCAATAAGGTTGAACTGCTGAACCTGGCAGAATCAGCGCGAGCTGCAAGCGAAATCATTGGGGTACTGTTCGGAACAAGTTCGGCAACCTGTTTGCCGGGGGCATATTATATAACGAACAATGTTAATGCTATAATTTTGGCCAACGGTATCGCCTTATCCGGGCGACAGCCTCAGCTTGTCGCTGGATGGCAACGGCATGACGGAGGGTTGCCACTTCTGAAGCAGTTCCCAACATGAATCTAATGAAATGACAAGAAGTATCTGTCATTCTTCATGGAGGCAGAAAGACAGAAAATAAAAACTCTCTGAAATAGCGGAAAGACGTATTTCAGGAGAACGATAACATTCTCATAATTGCCAATGTTCATTCAATTATCCGTCACTGACGCTAAAACCGGTAACTGAAAACATAAGAAATTATTTACAATCGCATGTAAACCAACAGCCATGAAAAACCAATTAATCCGGAACAGCCTCATCATGAGTTGTATCTTGATATGTTATGGTTACGCCTCTGCGCAGGTGAGCAAAGCACAGCAAAAAGCCATGGAGAATACCAACAAGGTCGGGTTGCTGAACCTGGCGGAATCAATGCGAGCGGCAAGCGCGCTGGAAAAGCAAGCTGCGATCCAAAAAGCGAAAGAGGCGGGATGGAAGCAAAGGATGCTGCTGGGCGAAGGAAAAGTGGCTGAACTGATCAGGCTGGATGATAAAGGCAACCCCGTTTATTATATTACCGACAATGCTAATGCTGCAATATCCACCAACACGGTATCGGTATATCCGGGCGCCAGCCTCGGCTTGTCGCTCGAAGGTGCAGGGATGACCGTGGGCTTATGGGATGCGGGAGCGGTGCGCTGGTCGCACCAGCAGCTGGGCGCCCGCGTGACGCAGATTGATTTTCCGTTTTATTATGACCACCACTCCACGCACGTGTGCGGCACGATGATTGGTGACGGCACGCCTTATGCTCCCGCGAAAGGCATGGCTCCCAAGGCAAGCGCTGACGCATACGAATGGAATTCGGACGGCTCTGAAATGGCGGCTGCGGCTGCCAACGGGCTGCTTGTATCCAACCATTCGTATGGCATCGCCTCCGGATGGTTTTATAACGGGGCGTGGCACTGGTTCGGAAATCCCGACTACGGCACCTCAGAGTCGCATCTGTTCGGCTGGTATGATTCGGAAGCGCGCAGTTGGGATAACATAACGTTCAACGCTCCATATTACTTGCCTGTGAAGTCGGCAGGCAACGACCGCAGCGATGCAGGACCCGCGTCAGGAGATGCGCATTCGCACTCAGGCTCCGGCAGCTTCACCGACATTCATCCCGCTGACGGCAATGGCGGCACAGGCTATGATTGCCTTCCCACAAAATCTGCTGCAAAAAATATCCTGACCGTTGGGGCTGTGAATGACGTTGTGCCCGGTGGCTACAGCGGGCCTGGCAGCGTTATCATGAGCAGTTTCAGCGGATGGGGACCAACCGATGACGGCAGAATCAAGCCTGACATCGTTGGAAACGGAGTGGGGCTTGTTTCGAGCATCGCATCACACGACTCGAGCTATTACACATTCAGCGGCACATCCATGTCAAGCCCTAATGTGGCGGGATCCTGCGTCCTGCTTCAGGAACATTATGAGAACATCCATCCCGGCAGCTTCATGCGCGCGGCAACACTCAAAGCGCTGGTGATACATTCTGCCGATGAAGCCGGTCCAGATGCAGGACCCGATTACATGTTCGGATGGGGGTTGATGAACACAGGCAAGGCGGCAGCCCTCATCACCAGCGATGGCAACCTCGAATCCCATATACAGGAAAATGCTCTTAACAACGGAACCAGCTTCCAGCATGCGGTTACCGTGAACGGCTCGCAGCCGCTGGTGGCTACTATTTGCTGGACGGATGTTCCGGGAGCAGCGGAAAGCGCGGGGCTTGACATCCCAACGCTGAAACTCGTCAATGACCTCGATTTGAGAATTTCCAACGGAGCCATAACTTATCAGCCTTACATATTGGATCCGTCCAATCCTTCAAGCGCGGCAACCACGGGCGATAACTTCAGGGATAACGTTGAAAAGATTTTCATTGCGGCACCGGCTCCCGGAGCTTACACCGTGACCGTTGGTCACAAGGGAAGCCTGGTTACGGGAAGCCAGGAATTTTCGCTCATCATCTCAGGAATCACGACACCCGCATGTTCCGATCCTTACGGCATGACGGTTTTGCAGATTGACGGCTCATCAGCCCTTGTGTCATGGATGCCCGGCAACACAAGCGTTTCATGGAGCCTTGAATATGCGCTGGCAGGGTTCACACCGGGAACCGGCATTGCGATAACGGGCAGCTACCCGGGCACTTCATCCGTGACGCTTAATAATATTGTGCCATCTGTTGAATATGACATTTATATCCGTGAAACCTGTTCCAGCGGTCAACTCACCAACAGCATCGGTCCGTTCAAGTTCAGCCTGATTCCGATTATCGAAGGGGATCATTGCGAAAGCTTCGACCAGTTCAACAATTGCGGCAACAATTTATTTGAATGTGTTCCCAGCGGAGGGTGCGATGGAGCATTCACATCGCCCGGCTGGGAAAATGCCATCAACGACAACAATGAATGGAGCGTTGATGATTTCGACACGCCCTCGGAGAACACCGGTCCGCAGGGCGACCACACCAGCGGTGGCGGAAGGTATCTTTTCGTTGAAGCATCCAACTGTTTTTT
Organism: uncultured Chitinophagaceae bacterium; assembly: GCA_964502525.1. Classification (GTDB taxonomy): domain Bacteria; phylum Bacteroidota; class Bacteroidia; order Chitinophagales; family CAIOSU01; genus DATLYB01. The sequence continues at coordinate 5,720 of CAZCXH010000012.1, read as the reverse complement.
CAATTCAGCCATCCTGCTTTCTCCCGGCTACAATCTCAGCACTGTGAGCAGCCCGTCACTCAGCTTCTGGTACCACATGCTTGGCTCAACGATGGGAAGCCTTGCTGTTGATGTTGAAAATCCGGTCGGATCAGGGAATTGGGAAAACCTGTGGGGCATTTCGGGCACACAGGGGCAGAACTGGAATAATGCCAATATCAACCTGGCAGGCCATGCGGGCAGCATTGTCCGTTTCCGGTTTGTCGGCACTGCCGGCTCAGATTTCGAGAGCGACATTGCAATTGATGATGTCTGCATCAGTGAGTTGTGCGTTGATGCCAGCGGTTGCAATGATCACAATCCCTGCACGGCTGATGATTGCGCAAATGGTATTTGCAGCAATCATTCGCTATGCATTGACACCGACCCGTGCACTGCCGACATTTGCTCGAACGGCACCTGCCAGCACAGCCCTGTTCCAAACTGCAGCCAGTGCAACAACGTGTTGACAACCTTAATGACCGGGAGCACGGCTCAAAACGGAAACATGTTTGACGTCACCGCGAAGAAAACAATTAAAATAACATCCTTTGACGGTAATTTCTCCAGCACATCAGACTTCGAGATTTATTACAAGCCGGGCAGCCATGTGGGTTTCGAATCCTATCTGCCTGTATGGAACCTGCTGGACAGCGCAACGGGCGTAGCTTCCAACGGACCCAATAATATAACTCCGATACCTATTGCCGTCAATATTACCATTCCTGCCGGGGAGACATATTCATTTTACATCACAGCAAAAGGCTCGAACATCCGCTACACCTTTGGGACACTGGTTGGAAATATCGCTGCCCAGGATGCCAATCTCGAAGTCAAAGAAGGTACCAGCAACGTGTATCCTTTCGGAACCTCCTTTGAGCCAAGGATATGGAACGGACGCATACATTATACATGCAGCGACTTTGACCCCTGTGCGGTAACGCAATGCATCAACGGAACATGCTCCAGTTCAGAAGTCATTTGCCCCGATGACAACGACCCGTGCACGGTCAACATGGGCTGCATGAACGGACAATGCGTGAACGCCCCTTTATGCGATGACCATAACCCATGCACCATTGATAGCTGCGACAGCATTGCAGGCTGCAGCCATGCCGCTGTTCCCGGCTGCGACCCCTGCACGGGCATCAACTGCAATGACCACAATTTGTGTACTGTTGACTCCTGTGCTGACGCTTTGTGTTACCACGCAGTCATAAGCTGCAACGACAGCAATCTGTGCACTCATGACGGATGCAACTATGCGATAGGCTGTGTTTACATTCCGGCAGATTGCAGTGATGACGATGCATGTACCGCAGATTCATGCTCGGACGGACAATGCTCTCACCCTCCAATGGATTGTGACGACAATGATTTGTGCACCAATGATGATTGTGATTCCGTTGCCGGTTGTGTTTCCATTCCAATGGACTGCGCTGACAGCGATCCGTGTACTGATGACGGCTGTTCCAACGGGCAGTGCGCCCACCCTGCCGCAAGCTGCAATGATGGTGATGCCTGCACCACCGATAGCTGCATTCCGGGATCGGGCTGTTCATACTCTCCGATGAATTGTGACGACAGCAACGGATGCACATCCGATGCATGCATCAATGGCGTGTGCCGGCATGACGCCTGCAATGACAACAGCTTGTGCACGAAAGATACCTGCCTGAGCGGACAATGCGCTTTCATTCCTAAAACATGCAATGACGGTAATTTATGCACGACAGACGGCTGCCTCAACGGAGATTGCGTTTTCACCCCTGTGAACTGCAATGACAACAACCTTTGCACCACTGACGAATGCATCAGATCCACTGGCGCGTGTTCTTCCATCGCGATTAATTGTAATGATAATAATATATGTTCAATTGATAATTGCGTGAGCGGACAGTGCGTTCATTCATGCGATCCCAATCCCAATCTTCAGTGGCAGCGGTCGCTGGGTGGAACAGCAAACGAAGAAGCCGCTTGCATCCGGCAAACATCTGACGGAGGATATATTGTTGCCGGTTATACTGCATCCAATAACGGTGACGTTGCGGGAAATCACGGCTCTGATGATTATTGGGTGGCTAAACTGGACGCCACCGGTGCCATCGTTTGGCAAAAAACTTTGGGCGGCAGCCTTGCCGACAGGGCGACCTCCGTCAGGCAAACTGCAGACGGGGGTTATGTTGTTGCCGGTTATGCGCAATCAACCAATGGCGATGTCACCGGCAATCACGGCTCGCGCGACATGTGGATTGTGAAGCTCGATGCCGGGGGCAGCATCATCTGGAAAAAGACGTTGGGGGGCAGTTCCACCGATGAAGCGAATGACATTCAGCAGACAACTGACGGAGGATACATCGTGGCGGGATTGACTTTCTCAAACAATGGGGATGTATCGGGGAATCACGGGATGCATGACTATTGGGTGGTGAAGCTGAACTCCACCGGCAGCATCACCTGGCAGAAAGCATTGGGGGGAACCAACATTGACATGGCTCATGCAGTATGGCAAACAACGGATTTCGGTTATGTTGTGGCGGGAGCGGCATCCTCAACCAATGGCGATGTTACCGGCAACCATGGCACTTCCGACTTTTGGGTGGTGAAGCTGAGCAACACCGGCAGCCTCCTGTGGCAAAAATCACTTGGAGGCACGTCAGCCGACAAGGCAACTTCCATTCAGCAAACAAGTGACGGTGGCTTTATCGTTGCCGGTTCGTCAGCCTCATACAACGGAGACGTTACAGGAAGCCATGGCTCGTACGACCATTGGGCGGTTAAATTGAATTCAGCCGGAAGCATGGAGTGGCAGAAGGCGCTTGGAGGAGGCGGTGCGGATGAAGCGGCTGCCGTCCGGCAAACTGCCGATGGCGGATATATTGTCAGCGGTTATTCAGCCTCCAATAACGGCAATGCTTCGGGAAACCATGGAGCACAGGACTTCTGGACGATGAAACTCGATGGCAATGGAAATATCGAATGGCAAAAAATGTACGGGGGAACTTCCAATGATAAATCCACTTCGGTGCACCAAACCTCTGATGGCGCATACGTAATGGCCGGGTCATCTCAATCAAATGATGGCGATGTTTCCGGCAACCATGGATTGCTGGACTTCTGGATGGTGAAGCTCGGTTCGTGCGCTGAGGTGACGACCGTTTCTGCTTTTTCCTGCATTCAATCTCATCCTCCCGTTATTGATACTCTTGCCGGCACCAACGGATGCGACAGCATTGTCGTTACTCAATTCACGTACAATGCAACTTGCGATGACGGCAACCCGTGCACTGAAGACAGGTGCATCAACAGCGTTTGCGTATCAATTGTGATAAGCGATTGCAATGATAATAACTGCAACACGCTGGATACTTTCGACTCATTAACATGTCAATGCGCGCACACTCCTATTCCGCCCCCCGACTGCGATGACAATGACTGCAACACGACCGATACTTATGATTCCCTTGCATGCGAGTGCGAGCACATTCTGATTCTTCCCCCTGACTGTGATGACAATGAATGCAGCACAGCCGATTCTTATAATAGTTTGACATGCCAATGCGAACACTCCATGATTCTCCCTCCCGACTGCGATGATAATGATTGCAGCACCAATGACGCTTACAATCCAGCCACCTGCGAATGTATTCACACTCTGATTCCTCCACCCGATTGCGATGATGATAATTGCGGCACGACCGACACCTATAACACGTTGACGTGCCAGTGCGAACATGCGGTTATTCAGCCACCGGATTGTGATGACAATGACTGCAATACTTCCGATAGCTATAATTCATTGACGTGCCAATGCCAGCATGCTGTTATTCCACCGCCAAATTGCGATGATGGCGACTGCAATACGATTGATACCTATGATGCCGCGACCTGCGCTTGCAAACATTCGATTATTTCACCCAATTGTGATGACAACAATTGCAACACATTTGATTCTTATAATAGCACAACCTGTCAATGTACGCATAGCCCGATACCACCCCCGGATTGCAATGACAATAACTGCGGCACAAGCGACACCTATAACTCATTGACGTGCCAATGCGAACACACGCTGATTCCGCCTCCTGATTGCAACGATAATAACTGCAATACAACTGACACCTATAATTCAGCAAACTGCCAATGTGAAAATGTGATGGTTCCGCCTCCGGGATGTGACGATAACAATTGCAACACAGCGGACAGCTATAATCCGGCAACCTGCCAATGCGTACATAGCCCGATACCGCCCCCGGATTGCAACGACAATGACTGCGGAACAAACGACACCTATAATTTATTATGGTGCCAATGTGAGCACACGCTGATTCCGCCTCCCGATTGCAACGATAATAACTGCAATACAACTGACGCCTACAATTCAGCCACCTGCCAATGCGAAAATGTGATGGTTCCGCCTCCGGGATGTGACGATAACAATTGCAACACAGCGGACAGCTATAATCCGGCAACCTGCCAATGCGTACATAGCCCGATACCGCCCCCGGATTGCAACGACAATGACTGCGGAACAAACGACACCTATAATTTATTATGGTGCCAATGTGAGCACACGCTGATTCCGCCTCCCGATTGCAACGATAATAACTGCAATACAACTGACGCCTACAATTCAGCCACCTGCCAATGCGAAAATGTGATGGTTCCGCCTCCGGGATGTGACGATAACAATTGCAACACAGCGGACAGCTATAATCCGACAACCTGCCAATGCGTGAACACTCCCATTACGCCTCCCAACTGCAACGACAACGATTGCAACACTGCAGACTCTTACAATAATTCTAACTGCCAGTGCGTAAATGCTCCAATTACACCTCCCAACTGTGATGACAATGACTGCGGAACCAATGACAGTTATACCGCGCAAACATGCCAATGCGAACATTCTCCTGTAAGCTGCAACGACAATGATTGCAACACGTTTGATATTTTCTATACTAACAACTGTCAATGCCTGCATTTTCCGATTTCCCCGCCTGACTGTGATGACAACGATTGCAGCACCAGCGATACTTATAATTCACAAAGCTGCCTGTGCGAGCATGCTTTGATTGTTCCGCCTGAATGCGATGACAACAATTGTAATACGGTTGATACTTATCATGCCCTGACGTGCGAGTGTGTGCATGCTTCAATCGCTCCGCCAAATTGTGATGACGGAAATTGCAATACGGCAGATACATACAACACCCTAACCTGCCAATGCGAACATTTGCCTGTTCCGCCATCGAACTGTGATGATAACGATTGTAATACTTCAGACAATTACAATGTTCAGACCTGCCAATGTCAGCACACTGTAATTCCACCCCCTGACTGCAACGATAATGACTGCAACACTATTGATGCGTATAATTCCTTGAACTGTTCTTGCAAGCACACCCAGGTTTCACCTCCTGACTGCAATGACAATGACTGCAACACGGCTGACTCCTACAATTATTCAAATTGCCAATGTGTTCACGCGCTGATTCCCCCGCCCGATTGCAATGACAACGACTGCAACACGGCTGATTCTTACAATTATTCAAACTGCCAATGTGTTCACACGCTGATTCCCCCGACCGATTGCAACGACAACGACTGCAACACGGCTGACTCTTACAATAGTTCTAACTGCCAGTGTGTTCACACGCTGATTCCCCCGACCGATTGCAACGACAACGACTGCAACACGG
>CAZCXH010000011.1:0-55976 GCA_964502525.1 uncultured Chitinophagaceae bacterium | reverse complement strand
ATGGGACAGAGACTACCTTCTCAAGATTCTTAAAATTTAGATGCGATTGCCCTGGTTGTTTGCTGAAGGGAATATAAAAAGTCATTACCATCTCCCCCGTAGCGCACGTCCCATTGTTTCACCCCGCTTACATTAATTTTCACCACCCAGAAATCATGAGTGCCACCCCAAGCGGCTTGTGTCTTGTCACCGGAGACACCAGACATAGAATATCCGCCCAGAATGTACCCTCCATCCGTGGTTTGCTGAATGGAAGACAGAGTCTCACCGCTGCTTCCTCCAAAGCGGGCATCCCATTGCTTCACCCCGCTGCTCGTAATTTTCACCACCCAGTAATCTGTGCTTCCACGTGAAGATTGTGTCTTGTCGCCTGAGATGCCTGAACCGGAACTTCCGCCTAAAATATACCCACCGTCAATAGTTTGCTGAATGGAAGATATATCATCACCCCCGGTTCCCCCAAAGCGGGCATCCCACTGTTTCACCCCGCTGGCATCAACCTTCACCACCCAAAAATCATTGCTGCCCCAAGAGGCTTGTGTCTTATCACCCGAAATCCCTGATGCCGAATACCCGCCCATGATGTAACCTCCATCGCTGGTTTGCACCACAGCGCGCATTTGCTCATCCCCGGTTCCTCCAAAGCGAAAGTCCCATTGCTTTGTTGGGTATTGGGCAAGCGCGCTGAATTGAAAGATACAAACCGCCACTATAGTGGCGGCAAGCAGGATTAGCGGTTGGTTTTTCATGGCAGAGAGTTTATAGGTGGTGAAATTTTTTATTAATAAAGGCGTTTGCCCCAATGGCAATAAAGTGAAATGAACGTTGCTGACTAATACGCTGACTGCTGGCGAAGCACATAAAAAGTAATTGATGCAGTAGCGTAGAATTATTCCATCAGCGGAGGAAGGTTATTTTGATACTACGTATTATTTCGTAAACGTAAGACAATTATTTCATAAAAGCAAGCAGTGGCAGGGGTTTATTTTCAGGGACAACGAAGTTTGTCATTAGCATTTACAAAATTGAAACAAGCCGAAATAAAAAGGCAAGAGTAAAAGGCAGGTAGCCAAATTGCCTTTCTGCCGATTTGATAGTTCCGATGCTTCAGTCATCCCGCGCAGCCGGTCGCTCCTTCTAATGAATCGCAAAGTGCTATGCAAATTTGCAATCAAAATGCTAATTTGCATAAAATAATCAGCGCATGATACAGCGGGATTTGGAGAAACGGCTGCCTGCCTTGCATCGGTATTTCCCCGTTATCAGCCTCACGGGACCGCGACAATCCGGGAAAACCACCCTTGCACAAGCAGCATTCGGCAGTTTGCCTTATTACAACATGGAGGATGCCGACCAGCGCAATCTTGTGGCGACCGACCCCCGCGCATTTCTGAATAATAATAAAGAAGGGGCTGTGATTGATGAAGCGCAACGCACGCCTGAACTGTTTTCCTATGTGCAAGGACACGTTGACAAGAATACAAAAGCGCGCTTCGTCCTATCCGGTTCGCAGAATTTCTTGCTGGCTCAAAATATCAGTCAGAGCCTGGCGGGAAGGGTGATTCCGGTAACCTTGTTTCCCCTGAGCATGGCGGAATTAAAACGGTCGAAAAATTTACCCGGTGAATTGGAGCATCTCCTGCTACAGGGATTTTATCCCCGCCTGTATGACAAAGGAACACCTCCGCATCTTTTCTTTTCCGCATATCTGCAAACCTATGTGGAGCGGGACGTGCGGATGATAAAGAACATTGACAATATCGAAACTTTTCACCGCTTTATCCGGCTGTGCGCTGGCAGAGCCGGACAACTGCTGAACATGAGCGCGCTTGCCGCTGACGCAGGTGTTGCCGTCAATACGGCAAAAGCATGGCTGTCGCTGCTGGAAGCAAGCTATCTCATCGTTTTGCTGCGCCCTTATTTTGTCAACGTGGGCAAACGCCTGGTAAAAACTCCGAAGCTTTATTTCACCGACACGGGCTTGCTGAGTCATTTGCTGGACATTGCAGAGCCGCTGCATATCCGCTCACACTACAACCGGGGCGGATTGTTTGAGAATTTTGCAATCATGGAACTGTTCAAGGTTTTTTGCAACCGCCACGAGCAACCCCGTTTCTGGTTCTGGCGCGACAGCAATCAGCGCGAGGTGGACCTGCTGATTCAGCATGCAGGCGGGCTGCTGCCGGTCGAAATCAAATCGTCACAAACGTTCAGTCCGCATTTTTTTGACGACATCGTTTCAATTGGAGAGCTGAGAAAGATTAATACCCGCGGAGGCGCTGTAGTGTATGCAGGAGATAAGAACCTGAAACTTCGGCAAGGAATTGTCCTGGGCTGGAAAAGCTTTCACGGTGAATTGGAGCAAAGGCTATTTGGACAGGGAAGAACCCTGGTTTTATAATAATTCGATGATTCGATGATGCGCTGATTTTTCCGCATGGTTGTATTCATTATCGAATCATAGAATATCAAATTAACGAATCAATTTGCTCTGCTTCAAACATGCCCGGAGTTGGATGTTAACCCATCAGCAAATCAATCCAATGTTTACTCATCATTTTGAGTAATTTTACTCAATAACCTGAGTAAATATGACCTACCAGCGTCCGCACATGCAACTGCTGAAGAGCAGGATTTCAGAAAGAAGAAAGTTCATCCAGGTGCTGTCAGGTCCCTGGCAGATCGGGAAGGCCACCCTGGTTACGCAATTGCTAAACCGGCAAGGCCAAAAGGGTGCCCGGTTTGGCTGCATTTAAACGGAGATACCCGCAGGCAAGGCTTGTAACGGTGGAACCTTCGGGGTTCACCTGGCAGGAGTTCATTGCGATGAATCCGGAGGAACTGTTACGCTCTTCTCCATAAACGGGATCACTTCACCTTGCACCCCATCACCTTCTTCCCTTCCAGCCATCCTTCAAAAACATCGTCAATTTTCACTTCTCCCACTCCGGCAGGGGTGCCGGTGAAGACGAGGTCGCCTTTCAACAGGGTGAAGTAATTGGATATGTAGCTGATGATTTTTTCAAAGCTGAATAACATGTCTTTTGAGTATCCATCCTGAACAACGGTTCCGCTCTTCTTCAGCGTGAAATGGATGTTATCGCGGTTTTCCAACTCTTTGATAGAAACGAAATTTCCCACGACAGCCGAGCCGTCAAACGCCTTGGCGATTTCCCAGGGTAAGCCTTTGTCTTTGCACTTATTCTGTAGGTCGCGGGCGGTGAAGTCAATGCCGACTGTGATTTCGTCAAAATATTTTCGTGCAAATTTCTCCTGGATATGTTTTCCGTTCTTGCTGATTTTAAGAACCAATTCCCCCTCGTAGTGAAGGTTCTTTGTGAAATCAGGATAGAAAAAAACTTTATTGTTGCGCGTCAAAGCGGTTGAGGGCTTCATGAACACCACCGGCTCCGAGGGTATCTCATTCTTTAATTCCTTCGCGTGTTCCGAATAGTTTCTTCCGATACAGAGTATTTTCATTCTGAACAGTTTACAGTTTGTCCGCCAAAGGACGGATTCGCGGTGGTGAACAGTTTACAGTAGGCAACCATGTTGAACTGCAGCCCGCAAGAAATTAAAAAAAAGTAAAAGTAATAAAGGAGACGTTATCTGGCTGCCAAAGGGTGTGTTATACCATTTCTTCTGCCTCCATGAAATCAGCTATAGAGCTTTTCAGACATGGATAGCCGAAATTTTCGGTAAAAATCATTACCAACGCACACTCTCCCATGCTGACGTGCATCAATTTCTTTTGGTCCAAAGGAGAGCCAAAAGGCTATTACCTTGCCCAATTACGTATCTTTGCAGAAACACGTAAATCGCAAATGAAGACTAAACTCACCTTATCCGTAGATGACAAAATAGTCACCAAAATGAAGCGCGATGCCAGGCAGCGCGGCAAATCCCTTTCCGGATATATTGAAGAATTGGGAAGCAAACAACGATCTTTACCCGATAAGCAAAAACAAGCCCTCCGCAGGCTCCTGGATAATCTTAACAATCCGAAGATCAAACCCATTAAGGCCATCAGCAAAAAAATATTCAAACAAATGCGGCTTAAGCACTTAAAGGCGAAGTATGGCTAAAATCTGCATTGACACCAATATTGCGCTCGACCTCGTTCAAAAACGCGCCACCTTTTATGAAGATGCAAAGGAATTGATTGAATTTGCCATTGAGGGCTCCATAGACCTGTATTTTACGGAATCCACCCTCGTGAATACGCTCTACGTAGCCAGGCAAGAACTAATGCAAGAAATAATCGTCTTAATCAACGCTTGTCAAATTATACATGCTGACAAAAGCGCCTACATACAAGCTATTGAATCTAACTTCAACGACAAAGAAGACGCCATCCAATATTACGTAGCGTTAAGCAATAAATGCGATATTTTCATTACCCGCGATATGGATGACTTTCGGCCCTTCGCCTCCGCATCACTTCCTGTAATGACTCCTAAAGAGTTTTTCAACTCCATTGAACCCGGAAGCTCTTAGGAATTCCTCTGATTTCCACGGAATACATTTTCCATCCGCGCCAAATAGCTATCAGAGTCTATTGAAAAACCTACCCGAATATCTCCAGCTTTGCGGGACTAAACCAATTCCAATCTCAAAATTCCAAATAAAGGAAGCAGTGATTTCAAGGTTTTGCGATTTATAACATTCGAATTTCAAATTTGTCCAGAATTTAGAATTTTAGGATTTCGGATTTTCTCATCGCATTTTGCCAGTTTTTCAAAGAAGCCTATTATGAAAGTGGTAAAGTTTTCTTTTTCAAACCTTAGTAGAAACCGATGATCCTCCGAGAACAAACCTTATTACCGTATTCAATGAATGCCGCCTGCAATGAAGTAATAAGGTTGGATTTTTATCTTATAAATTTTCTACTAAGGTTTGAATGAGGACTGGTTGAATCAGCACCTTAAATCGGAACCTATCTTGTTTTGCCAATCGGTCACAACCGGCAACTTCCGTTGAAAACAAGATTGATAAAGCCCCCCGCCTGATATATATTGCAAGCTAACCAGGTCCCGTTCGGTTCTCCATGAAAGGTGAGCCGGCTCTGAGGTTATTTTCAATGGACATAATTAATGACACACAGGCAGTTACATAACTTGTTATTCATCTTTTTGCCCGCAGCGCTGCCGGTGTGCTTAATGATTTTTTCACCAAAGGTTTCCACCGGGCAGGTTATTATCAACAGCGGGGCGGATTTTGCCGTTAAGGATGATGCGCGAATCATCATCAAAACATCGCTGCAAAACAGCGGCTACCTCGTCAACGAGAGCAAAATCATCGTTGAAGGTGATTTCACCAACACCGACACCACGTCAGGCATCGGGGTTGACACTTTCGACATCGCTGGTGACTGGATAAATAATAAATCTTTTATTGCAGGGCAAAGCACGGTGGTGCTTTCAGGCGGCAGCCAGGCAATTAAAGGAACGGCTCCCACTACTTTTTACAATCTCCACCTTGCCGGAACCGGAGTGAAATCGCTCGATACGGTGGATGCAGCGGTTTCCAACCATCTCGCCCTCCATGCACTTGAATTTTCTACCCGATCAAAAAAGCTTGCAATCACTGCAACCCATGACAGCGCCATTTCCAGAACCACAGGCTTCGTGAGCAGCCAGGCGGGTGGATTTCTGGAACGCTACATGAACGACACGTTGGAATATCTTTTCCCCCTTGGCGCTGCTGCCGGCACATCCCGCTATCGCCCTTTGGTGATTACTCCTGCAGATTCCGGCACTGTAGCGATTGCCGCCCGTTTTGTCAATGCTGATGCCACCGGTGATGGATATGACCGGAACAGTCGCAGCGGAGAGGTTTGCGAAATCAATCCACTCTTCTACCACCACATCGAACGCTCGCTCGATCAAATCGCGGTGAACATAACAATGTGTTATGACCCTGCGAATGATGGCTCATGGTCGGAAATTGCACACTGGCATAATGCACCTCGCTGGGAGCTGGTCGGTCTGGCAACTCAGGGCAGCGATTCTGCCTTCAGCTCCGTCACCATCGGCAATTACGAAAATTTTGATCACACTCCTTTTGCGCTGATGAAGGCCATTCCGATTTTGGATTCCACGCAAACCGTCATCACCCACGCCTCTTGCAGCAACGGCAATGACGGCTCCATCTGCGTGTCTGACACTCCGCTTACGGGAATACCGCCTATTCGATTCCTCTGGTCTAATGGCGACACCACTCCGTGCATCACCGGGCTGGCTGCGGGCAACTATACCCTTACTCTTGTTGACTCGGGCAGTTGCGCCAATGTCTATACGTTCACCATCAATCAGCCCAACAACATGACCATCTCCGAAACCGTGCAGCATGTATCCTGCAAGGGAGGGTTTGACGGCAGCATCTGCCTGACGATGACCGGAGAGTTTCCGCCCTTCACTTACAACTGGCTGACCGGTCCCGGTGACTCGTGCCTTGCCGGTTTGGAAACCGGATTTTATTCCGTAACGGTCACCGACTCAACAGGGTGCACGATAGTGCTGCCCAGTATTTTGGTTGATGAGCCTGATTTGCTCATCGCCTTCGCACAAAGCGTTGACGTCACCTGCTTCGGTTTTAATGATGGCAAGGGCATTGCCGATGCTGAAGGCGGCACCGAACCATATACCTATGAATGGCCAACCGGCATAGCTGATACGGCAGCAGGTTTGGCTCCGGGAGATTATGAGGTCACTGTTATTGACGCCAACGGCTGTACGGATTCTGCTGAAATTTTTATTTCTGAACCCAATCTTCTCATTGTAACCGCAGGACCCGCAGACACCGTTACCATTCATCAAGGACGTACCGCCAGTATCCGGGTGGAAAGCGTTGAGGGTGGAATTGGAAGCAGGCTTTACCGGTGGACTCCGGAATACGGAGTTGACAGCCCGGACTCCTCCAGCACCGTTGTCAGACCGGATCAAACTACGATTTACACAGTAGCCGTCACGGATGAAAACAATTGCATAGCCACAGACAGCGTGAGGGTGCAGGTCGGAGAAAATGTTTTTCCGGACGCGTTTATTCCCAACAGCCATAGCGAGGCAAACCGGTTTTTCAAACCCATTCCGGGCGAAACGACATTGCAACTCCTCGAATTGAAGGTGTTCAACCGCTGGGGGCAGCAGATGTATTCACTGGAGGATAATCCGGACGGGTGGGACGGCAAACACGAAGGGAAACTTCAGCCGATGGACACGTATGTGTTTCAGGCTGTGATGCAGTTCCTTGACGGTGACAGGGTTGCGGAATCAGGAGATTTTATTTTGATAAGGTAGCATGAGCAGATTTTGTAACATAAAGTTGGGGCAGCTTCGCCTGATGACGCTTGGGGTGATTTTCGTAATTGCAACAAGCGCGCTTACAGCCCAGGACATTCATTACTCTCAACCGTTTAACGCGCCTCTCAGTTTGAATCCAGCGCTTACCGGAAAGATGGAAGGCTCATTCCGCATCGGGATTGATTACAGGAATCAATGGATGGGCTTGGGTTCGCGGAAACCATATTCCACTCCATCTTTCTATGGCGATGTGCCCGTGCGGTTCAAATCGAAAGATGTGTTAGGTGTCGGACTGAACATCGTCAGCGACAAATCCAGCGGTGGGCTGCTATCCACCTTCTCCGGAACATTTTCTACCGCGTTTCATAAAGCGCTGGGCGGCACAAAAAAGCATTTCCTTTCGGTCGGATTGCAACTTGGCTATTTGCAAAAAAAGTTAGACCTCGCCAATCTCCAGTTGGGCGATCAGGCTGATTTTCCCAATGGCAGCACCGATTTCAACAATCTGAAGGGCAGCGATGGAGCGTTTGACATGAGCGCAGGATTTGACTGGAGTTCGAAGTTCAGCGACAGGGCTTACATGCGAATGGGCTATGCGGTGTTTCACGTAACGCAGCCCGGCATTTCATTCTATACTGAAGACGAAAGCATCCCGGTCCGCCACTCATTCAGCTTCGAGTCTGACTTCGGGCTTGCACCGCATTTCCGGCTGATGCCGCTTTTTATTCATAACGCTCAAGCCGGATCCAATGAGACCTATCTCGGCTTGTCACTGGGTTTTCCTTTCTCGCGTGATGCGGGGATGTACCTCGGCTCGTATTTCCGGCTGAGCGATGCGGTGGTTCCGTATTTCGGGCTTGACATCAAGGGAGTGAAAGTGGGCGTCAGCTATGATTTTACAACTTCATCTTTGGCAAACACGGGCGGAAGCATTGAAGTGTCGCTGATTTATGCCGGCAGATATGTGCCGGTGCCGGATGTGAAGCCGTCATTGTATTGTCCAAGATTCTGAAAAAAGAAATGGTTAAACCGCTGCTTGCCATATCGCTCCTTTTAATGCTCATCATTCCTATGAGCGTTTATTCCCAAAAGGAAGCCAGGAAGGATACCGTAAGAACCAAGAGTAAGGAAGTTCTTCCACTGAAAGTAAAAATCAAATATGCGGATGCGCTGTTTCACGCTGGAAACTATTATGACGCCCTGGAGGAATATGCAGGAATTTTGAATATGAAGCCCGACAACATCAGTGCAATGTACCAGATGGGAGAATGTTACTTCATGGCTCGGGATTACGCAAATGCAGAAGCTTGGTACGCGAAAGTTACCGATGCCACCGAGGAAGGATTTCCTCTGGCATATTACCGCCTGGCAATGATGCAGAAGATGAACGGCAAGTATGAAGAAGCGAAATACACATTTGCAAAATTTGCATTGCGCGCTGAGGGTGATTACATCACCCGCGCAAAAAGGGAGATTGAAGCGTGCGACTTTGCGAAGAATGCCATTGAAAATCCAACTCCCTTCACGGTGACTCATCTTGGCGAGCCGATTAACAGCCCTTACAGCGAATATGCCCCCGCAACGGAAAGCGGGAAGCTCTATTTTTCATCGCTGGCAAGGGATACTGCAAAGGCTGGCAAGGAAAAATTACTGTCGCATATATACCTCTCCAATAAAAACTCTAAAGGTTGGAAAAAGGGAGAGATGGCGGGCGCCCCATTTAACTCGGATGAGTTGCATACCGGCAATCTTGCATTTTCACCGGACGGAAAGCGGGCATATTTCACCCAATGCACCGACAATGGAGAAAGAGACATCCGGTGTGCGATTGTGATGTCGGTCCGCGATGGAAAGGCATGGTCGCAGCCTGCTCCGCTGAGCTTTCAGGGAAAGGATGATCCATTCACCAGCACCCATCCCGCTGTGGCGACAGAAGACAGCCTCGATATCGTTTATTTTTCTTCAAACAGACCCGGAGGATCTGGCGGCTATGACCTTTGGTATGTCGAAGTCAGGAATGACGGCTCTTCATCCGAACCCGTGAATCTTGGTCCTGCAGTCAATACCATTGATGACGAGGTGACGCCTTTTTTCTTGAAAAACAAGCTATACTTCAGCTCAACCGGGCATATCGGTGTGGGAGGCCTCGATGTGTTTGTTTCATCCGGAATGAGGATCGGATGGTCGAAGCCGCAAAACCTCGGTTGTCCGCTCAATTCGAGCGCTGACGATTTTTATTTCGCGAAAGGAGAATCATCGAACACATACTACCTCGTTTCTAACAGGCCGGGAATTTACGGGTTGAAAAGCGCTACTTGTTGCGATGACATCTTTGTAGCGGATGATTTGAGAGTGCCGAAATATTTTCTGAAAGGCAAAGTGATTGAAACCGCTGATGCGGGAACGCAACCGCTCACCGGTGCGAGGGTGGAAATTTTTGACATCACCGCAGGAAACAAGGCTCCGGTCAGCGATAAGATTCTTGCAGGCGATAGTGAATTCACCTTTGAAATGTCAGCGGATAAAAATTACGAGGTGAAGGTTCAGAAAAAGGGGTACTTCCCTTCAGCGACACAGGTGATAGGCAAGGATAATCCTGATGCAAATGATATCGCCAAAGATTTTGTCCTCGGCAAGCTCGAAAAAAAGAAAGCTTACAGGATGGAGAACATCTATTATGAATCGAACAAATCATCCCTGACGGATGATTCAAAGGAAGCCTTACAGGCGCTTTATGAACTTCTTGTGGAAAATCCCAAGCTGGTGGTGGAAATCAGCGCTCACACCGATGATGTCGGAAAAGAATCATATAACATAATGCTGTCGCAGCAAAGGGCGGAAAGTTGCGTTGACTATTTGATTTATCTCGGCATCGAGTCCAACCGGCTTGTGGCAAAGGGCTATGGCGAAACAATGCCGGTTGCTCCAAACAAAAACAGAGACGGCTCGGACAACGAAGAGGGGAAACAGCAAAACAGAAGAACGGAATTCAAAATAATTGGCGAACTGAGCCGGGTGGGTGATAAGGTGATTCTCGATTGATAGGAATTATCGTCATTGCGAGCGTGGCTTTGCGAGCAAAGCAATCCCTGATTTTAAAAGGAGATTGCTTCGTTCCGGGTTTTCAAACCGTGTTGCGCAATGGCAACGGTATAAATGACGGAAAAACAATTTCCCCCGCTTGCGGGGCTGATTTTCGCAGAAAGAAACCATCAGCGGTTATCTGCGTAATCTGCGGGAGGCATGTCATCATTATTTTTTCGGATTTCACCGGATAATTACCCGCAATGACGTATTAAAGGAACTGAATAAAAGTTTTTACCAATGAAAAATAGATTCTTACAAACCTGTTTCATGCTTGTCGCGGTTGCTGCGTCAGCACAGCAAAACGTTGGCATCGGAACATTGACCCCGAATTCCAAGGCGATGCTTGAAGTCCAATCAAGCGAGAAAGGCTTTCTCATGCCGCGCATGACAACTGCGCAAAGGAATGCCATCGCCCCTTCGGGCACCGGCATTGCCGGTTTGATGGTGTATGACACCAACGACAGCCTGTTTTACTATTGGAATGGAGCGGCATGGAGGAACTACGGATGGAAGGTGACGGGAAGTAACGTTTCCTCCGCGGCAAGCGGCAATGTAGGCATAGGGTTGTCCAATCCTTCGGCAAAGCTGCATGTGCTGGGCACGGTCAGGCTGGCTGGAACTGGCTCATCGGCCACCAACCTTGATGTTCTTACGGTTGATGGAAACGGCAATGTGAAGACGCGCCAGTTTGCGAACACCGGCATCTGGACCTGGACCGGCAACGTGGATGATGCTGATGCCGATGCGCAGAACGAATGTATTTCATTGATAAATTATGTTTCCGGCACGCGCCAGCTTCAGATCTTTGACGCCTGCGGAGCGCACCTTTCGCCCGCCCTTCCTTTTAATCCCAATGACAATGATGCGGACCCGGAGAATGAAGTTCAAGACCTCTCGTCCAGAACCGTAGGGTCAACAGTGTATGTTGACATCAGCAAAGGCGGCACCTCCGCATCCTTTGATAACAATGACGCGGACGCCAATTCCACCAACGAGGCGCAGACACTGTCGCTTACTCAAAGCGGCAATAGTCGAACCATCGCTCTGACTAGCGTAAGCGGAACAGGCGGTGGCTCTGTCAATTTCAGCGTGGATGACAATGACTGGAATGGGGCAGGAACGGGGAAAATGTATCCGACCGCGCTCAGCGATAATGTCGGGATTGGTCACAACAACCCGGCTCATAAGCTGGACGTGTCCGGAAGCATTATGACATCGGATAAGCTTTATTTAAAATCAACTTCCTACTATGTGGAAAGCATTGACACCAGCCTGCGTCTTTTCTCCAATACAAACATCAAACTGCAAACGAATAAAGGACATCTGACGACTTTCAATCACAGCGGCAGCGAAGCCCTTGTGAATTTCACCCTTAACAGCCAGGATGTGATGACGCTGAGGGGTAATGGAACTTACGCGTATTCTGTCGGCATCGGAACTCAGACTCCCGCCAGCAAATTGCAAGTGGCAGGCGATGTGAGAGTCGGCTTAATTAATCCTGCCGGATTCACCAATGGAGGGAATGCTTACGGCAACATGCTGTATTTTTCAGGCGGTCCCGGCTTTTCCGGAGGCTTCAACAGCGACAATGATGATCTGCTATATATAACGCGATACAACGGTGCCGCTGATGAATCCGAATTGCGCATTGGCGTGGGTGATGACATCAATCAACCGAGCGGCATGGACAGGCTTTCAATAGGGGCATATTCGGGAGGGGTAAGTTCTTTCACAGGTCTTTTTGATTTCGAGATAGAGAACCCCGGATCTTCGAATGGTCCGATGCTTTCCATCAGCCCAAGCGCAACTCCGCATGCGAAAAACTACAATGGAGGTCTTGCCATCACAAAGCCGGTGGGCGATAACGGTCAATACATCAACCTTGCAAGGGGCGCCTTAACGGTATGGTCTATAGGCTATCAGTATGGCACCAACCGGTTTGCCATTCATGAAGGCAACACCAATGACGCCTCGTTTGCAACCACTCCTTACTTTACCATCATTCCGGGCGGCAATGTTGGACTTGGCGTCCCTTCCCCTTCCTACCAACTGCAGCTTTCAGCCAACAGCGCGGCAAAGCCCGGCAGCCTCACCTGGACACTAAGCTCGGATGCGCGCCTGAAAAAAGACATTAAGCCTTTTAATGATGGGCTGTCGGTGGTGAAAAAAATCAACCCGGTGAAATATCACTATAACGGTAAAGCGGGAATGCCGACCGATGAAGAGTTTGTGGGGATTATCGCCCAGGATATTCAGAAAATAGCCCCCTATATGATTGGCGAATGGGAATATCAAAACAAGGAAGGAGGGGTTGAGAAATATTTAAGTTATGATGGCAACGCGATGATCTACCTGCTCATCAATTCGGTGAAGGAACAGCAGCAGCAAATCGAACAGCTTCAGCGGCAAAATACGGTGATGATGCAGGAGATTCTTGAGCTGAAGAGCGGCAGTTCAACCGCGAAGAAGTAGCTTCAGGACAGTTCAGTTCGAAGCACATCGCTCGGACTACCCTTTCCATGTGGAGAGGGGCGGGGGTGACGCTTTAGTTTAAAAGCCGAGAGTTCAAAGTTGAACTGGATTGCTAATTTGGTATTCGATAAGATGGCGACTACCATGGAAGATAGAAGGGTTCTTGTTCCTGTTGTCCTTTTCCTGTTTCCTTTTGCTCTTTTCGCACAGGAGTTTAGTTATTCGAAATCAAACATCATCACGTCTGTCGCTGCTGTCACCATTTCACCATCCGAAATCACCCGCGATTTCAAGCCCAACCTCGTTCATCTTGAAATGCCGCTGCCGGGAGGAAATTCCTACCAGTCGTTTCTTCTGAGGCAGAAAGAACTGATACGCACTCATAGCTATCGGAAAACAGGCGGCACGGTTAACCTTGGTGATGCAGAAACTCCGTTGGCGCTGGATGGATTTCAGGGGAACCCCTTTGACGGCAGCGCTCCCACTGATAATCATGTTGCTATTTCAAACAATGGCAAGCTCATTTCGGTGGCTAACTCGACAATCTTTTTTTATGATACCGAAGGCGACAGCCTTCTTCAAACAGTTTCGCTCGATGCGTTTTTTGACACGCTCGGCTTTGCCTCTGACAAATATGACCCGCGTGTTATCTATGATCCCAAGCAGGATCGCTTCATTCTTCTTTGCCTTAACGGAAAATCGGATTCCACCAGCAAAATAGTTGTTGCTTTTTCAACCTCCAATAATCCGATGGATGAATGGAACCTGTATGCGTTGTCGGGCAATCCATTGAATGACACGTCATGGTCGGATTATCCTATTGCCGCTATCACCGATGATGAGTTATTCATTACAGTGAACCTCTTGTATAATGACACCATCAATACCAACGAAAGCTGGAAGTTCTTATTCAGGCAAAGCCTTTTGTGGCAGATAACAAAACAGAGAGGATATAGCGGACTGCCGATGGAGCTGCGGTTTTACGATGACATCGCCTTTGGCAACAGGCCTGTAAGGAACCTTTGCCCGATACAGGGCGGCTCCACAACTTACGGACCCAACATCTTCATTTTATCCAACAGAAATTTCGATGTTGAAAACGACACGTTCTTCGTTCTCGAACTCACCGGGACGATTAATGATTTGGATACGCGCCTTGAAATAAACGTGAGGAAGGCTGACATTCCTTATGGGCTTGCCCCGGATGCGAAACAAAAGTCCAACCGGACATTGCAAACCAACGACTCACGAGTGCTTGCAGGTTATTATGAAAACAATCAGATTCATTTCGTTCAGAACTCGGTAAACCCTGATACGGTGCGCTCGGCAATTTATCACGGCATCATCTCAGATGTCAGCAGCACTAAAACCATCAAAGGAGCGATAATCGGGATTGACGCACTGGATTTCGGCTATCCATGCATTGCTTATACCGGCAAATTTCCGGGCGATGACGAAGCACTCATTTCCTTTGACCACACTTCGCAGGATACGTTTGCAGGATTTTCGGCAGTGTTTTATGACGTCATTGCCGGGTATTCAGAGCGGGTAACCTTAAAGGCTGGAAATGATTTTGTGCTGCCGTTCCCGGGCTTGCGCCAAAGGTGGGGCGATTACTCCGGCTCGCAGAGAAAATATGATGAACCCGGCAAGGTTTGGGCGGCAGGATTCTTCGGTGACCGCATTGGCGTCAACCGTGTGAACGCCACCTGGATTTCCGAGATTGCCAGCCCGGATACTACATCAGAACCTCCGCTGTCTGCTGCTTCGCTCAAGCCGTTTCAGCCGAAAGCATTTCCCAATCCAGTTGCAGACATTTTTTCGGTTGACTTTGAATTGGCGAATGACCAATTCCTGAACATATCTCTTTTTGACGCAAGCGGAAGGTTAGTGAAAGCGTTCATCCGCGATCTTGTGAAAAGGGGCGGCAACAGATTTTCATTTTCAATCGCTCCGCTGGGCAGCGGCATGTACTTTTTGCAAATCAGCAATGGCGGTGAGGTGATTATGACAGAAAAGATTCTGAAGAATTAAACCTGACAGGTTTCTAAAACCTGTCAGGTTTAATAATTTTAGAAGTGAAATTTCATCATAGCGGTTTGCACGTTCATGTATTCCCGTGTCGGCTTGAAGAAACTGATGAAATCGGTTGTGCCGACTCCCATTTCAAATGATTTGTTTTTCCCCCCAAACAGGCACACGTACAGAGGCATCGTAACCGTCCTTTTCGTTACCAAAGTGGCGCCTGTTCTCAATGTCAAGATATCTTTCAGCGACACCCAGGCTCCGCCACCCAACGTTGGATTGGTCATGCCCTTTGGAGAATGAACAATCGGTGTGACGAAGTCCATGTAGAAGCTGACATATTGATGTAGCCGGTAGCTCCCTCCCATCACCATCTTGGCGGGCAGCCATTCCATACCTTTTTCATTGCGCTGCGAATTGGTGAGCACGTCATTCACTGCTTTTTCCATATCCTCCTCCGTGAGCGCTTCCATCACCACATCCTGCTGGGTGATGTAAATGCTCCTTGTGGGCCACTTCATGAAGCCGATGTCAATAAATGATAATCCAGCTCTCCACTTATCGTATATCAACGAGCCGCCTACGCTACCGCCAAAGCCGTGTCCGAATTTTTTGTCGCTCTGGCTTTGCGAGATGATGTTTTCATCTTCCCAACCTTCCGGCAGCAGCGATGAAAGGGCATAATACCCTGCCACCTCCTGCCCGTTAAACTCAAGCCCGATGTCGGCATAGCCAAGCAGATATTTCAGGTTTCCGCCACCCAAAACCCTGATCTTTTTGGTTTTGTGGCTCCACACTTTACGACTGTATCCAAGATTGAATTCGGTAACCATATTCATCCTGACGTAACTCGGATCACCCTTTTCAAGCACCCCGTTATTATCCTCCATGGTTTGCATGATAATGTCGCCTATGTTGTCGAAGTCAGCCCCTTCAAAATCAATATCTTCGAGCACACCGTTGATCTCGGTTTCCATAAAAACATTACTCCGCCAACTGAAGGCAAAGCAACCCACCCGCTTGGTATTCACGTTGATGCCGAGAAGCGTATTTTCCAAATTGACAGCGTTGCGTTCAACAAGGATTTCGTCTGCCCAATGACCTACTTCGCTCAGTCTTTCCATGCCGCCACCATGCAAGAGGTCGGTTTTTATCCCGCGTGAGAACAGCGTTAAGTTGGTTGAAAACAATCCGAACGACACCCGCTTGTCGGGGCGCCAATGAGCCGCAATGTTCGATGGATTAATCTGCAAAGCATCATAATCACCGACATTGGTTGAAAAAGTATGGTCTTTCAAAATCTGCACCGGTGGCGTTTGCCCGATGCACACTACACTTGCAGCAAGTAAGGAAATGACAATGCCTATCGTCTTTCCCCGCGTAATCAATCCCCTCATAAATCCAGACGTTTTGGTTAGTAAAATTTCTTGGAATCTAAAAAGAACGAAATAATGTGAATGCTTTTACGGAGAGCCGGGTCAATTTGTTTTTGAAATGGCAGAGAGTAGTGCCAGGTGGTGCTCAGCGCCTGCCATGTATCTCGCTCAGCCACTCGAGAACAGGAGGCAGCACCGTATCCACGTTTTCATGAAGCATGGCATGGTCGAGGCCCTCATAGAGTTGCAGCCTTTTTTTGCAGATAAGCTTGTCATAGAGCCACTGCGTGTAGCTCACGGGGAAGATAGTGTCAGCCGTTCCCGTAATCACCATCACGGGCACTTTAATTTCCCCTGCAGGCAACGGCAGGGGCGATGATGCCAGCGACCGGAGGGCGCGAAGCGAGATAGACCTTAACGCCAGCGGGTCGGTTTCCATAAACACTTTGGCATTGCCGAAATAACTCACTTTGATTTTTTCAAGGTCAATATAAGAGGTGACCGGCATCTGGCTTTTTCCATTTCCAAGATTCATCAACAAGGGTCGAAGAAGCTTTGTAAGGTTAGGGTACTTCACGAGCTTGAGCGTTTCGGGAGCCGAGAGGTCGGCAATGTTTTGACATACCACCGATTTAATCCGCTCATCCTTAGCTGCCATATAAAATGACAGGATGCCGCCCTGGCTGCTGCCCACAAGCGACACCTGATCGTTAAACCTGTTGATAGCATAGGTGATGGTATTGCCGATATCAGTCATCAGCTCAGGGAGAGTGTAATCGCCTCTCGTTCCATCGCTTCTGCCGTGACCACGCGGGTCAAGCCCTACTATATTATATCCATGCTGCCCAAGTTTGTACAGAAACTCTCCATAGCACAGGGCATAGATTGCAGTTCCGGGGATGAACACCAGGGTTGGGGCCGATTTGTCTGCTTCATAGATGTCGAGATGCAGCCTGATGCCGTCCGACTCCACCCAATCTTCGGTGAAATATTTGTAAAGCGGAGGATAGCCCAGTTCATGGGTGATGAACTCAAAATATTCCTGAACGGAATTGAACACCCGGTCTTTGCTTCT
Organism: uncultured Chitinophagaceae bacterium; assembly: GCA_964502525.1. Taxonomy (GTDB): domain Bacteria; phylum Bacteroidota; class Bacteroidia; order Chitinophagales; family CAIOSU01; genus DATLYB01. The sequence goes on along the minus strand of CAZCXH010000011.1, from coordinate 38,640 downwards.
CAACTCGATGTTTTTCATTGTCTTCTGAAATAGGGCTATGGTAAAATAATACTTTAGCCCGTGTGGTTCAAATTCTTTCTGACAAAGGACTCTGAGCGGGAATTGCCCGATAAATGTACGGAAATCCAATGGTATAGCAAACTGTCAGTCAATCTATGACATAACTGCCAAAAAAAGATTTCATTAAGCCAATTTTTCAGCAGGGGTATTAAGCCAGAAATAAATTTCACCAAAACTTATGATGGCATGATTAGTGACATTATATTTGCCGTCAGTAAACCATTTTTTAACCCAATAAACCGTTTCTCATGGATCCATTGAAAAAATTTCTCTACGCAGGAGTGGACCTCGTTGCCGACACTTCTGAAAAATTCACCAAGACCGTTCACGACCTGGTGGATAAAGGCAAGATTTCCGGAACTGAAGGCAAAAAGCTCGTTGACGAGTGGATTGAAAAAGCCGAAACAGCGAAGGAAGAATTCGAAGTAAGAGTAAAGGAGCTTTCGCAAAAGATTGGCGTTTCCGAAAGGAGTGATGAAGAAGAGTTGGATAAGCTGAAGAGGAAAGTGACCGACCTCGAAACCAAGCTTGGGAAGACTCCGCACTCAACGAAGAAGGAAAAGGCTATGGCGTAAAGCCACACAGATTCAGCAAAAGCCGTCTCAAACTGAAAAATGAGGCGGCTTTTTTGTTTTGGATTATACCAAAACAACTCAGGTTTTCGGACATTTGAACTGAAGAATGTTCGGTATTAACCAAGAGTATGCCTCTTTCCTTCGGAAATTCGACTATTCTTGGTATATCTTAATAAAAAGCCCGATGGTTGGACAATAATGGTTCGAGAAAATTTCCGGTTCATGAAGGTTTCTTTTGATTTCTCAGTAATCCAAATTCGACATTCGTAATTTTGTCATTCGTAATTAGAAATTGTATTTTAGTCCTCAGATTCTATAACCAAAAAAAACTGCAACTATGGCTTTCACGCTTCCAAAATTGAAATACGCTTACGATGCCCTCGAGCCTCATATTGACGCGAGGACCATGGAAATCCATTACACCAAACACCACCAGGCTTATGCCGATAACCTGAATGCCGCGCTTGAAGGCACCGGTTTCGGAAACAAAACGATTGAAGAGATACTTGCCAATATCGGCAAGATCAACAAACCTGCCGTTCGCAACAACGGTGGTGGTTTCTGGAATCACAGCCTGTTCTGGGAGGTGATGTCGCCCAAAGGCGGTGGCGAGCCAACAGGCGAGCTGGCTGATGCCATCAACAAGAAGTTTGGGGCTTTTGACAGCTTCAAAGGCGAATTCTCTACCGCAGCAAAAACACAGTTTGGTTCAGGCTGGGCATGGCTCGGTATTCAGGATGGCAACCTGCTGGTTGCCTCCGCTCCCAACCAGGATAATGGACTGATGGATGTGGCACCAACAAAATTCAAACCTATCCTCGGCATTGACGTGTGGGAACACGCATACTATTTGAAATACCAGAACAGGCGACCTGACTACATCGCAGCATGGTGGAACGTGGTTGACTGGGAAGAAGTTGCAAGAAGGTATAAAGCTGCCAGGTAATTTTCCTTCGATTTTATTACGTTATCGCAATCGCTTGTCAGTCGAATAATACAAGATATTAATGTTTTTTATTTGCTTTAATTGATAATGAGCAGTTCTAAAAATTGCTCTTTTTATCGCCTCACCCCTTCCCCCTCCAGAAAGAGAGAGGGAGTAAGTGGTAGAATTTTTAGAACTGCCCTAATGATTATTGGCCAACTGCATCGGGTATTCCATTCGTTTTGTGAGAATATTGGTCAACTGTGGTACTCATTCATTCAGATGGCGTCATCAATGATTTCGCAAACTCCAGCATCTTCCCTTCCCGGAACATTCCCGCCATCACCTGCACCCCGAAAGGCATTCCGTTGGAGTGCTTGCCGAGCGGCAATGAGATGGCAGGCACTCCCGCAAGATTTGCCTGCACGGTGTAGATATCAGCGAGGTACATCTCCAGCGGGTTTTTCATTTTCTCTCCCAGCGCGAAAGCCGTGCCCGGTGTGGTGGGCATGATGATGAAGTCGTGTTTCGATAGAATATCATCGGTAGCTTGCTTGATGATCCTGCGCACGCGCTGAGCTTTGGTGTAATAAGCATCCTGATAGCCTGCACTCAAAACGAAGGTGCCCAGCATGATCCTGCGCTGCACTTCCTTTCCGAATGCTTCGGTGCGTGATTTTTTGTAAACCGACTCCAAATCATCGCCATTCCTGCTTCGATAGCCATAGCGCATCCCGTCATAGCGAGAGAGGTTGCTCGATGCTTCAGCGGTGGTGAGGATGTAGTAGGCGGGAACGATATAATCGAGCACGGGAAATTCGACTTCGCTGACCGAAACTCCCTTTGCTTTCAGTGCATCAATAATTTGTTCAATGCGTGATTTTATTTCAGCGTCAAGTCCGGGGTGATTTAGGGTTTGTTTGATGTAAGCAACAGAGGATTCGCCCTCGCGCCACCCTTCTACTCCGCTCAGGGTGCCTGCTTCGCGCGATGCAGTGCTGTCGAAATCATCGCTGCCAGAAATCACTTCGAGCAGCAAAACCGTATCATCAACATTGGATGTGAGCGCCCCAATTTGGTCGAATGATGAGGCGTAGGCAATCAAGCCGTGGCGCGAAACACGGCCGTAGGTAGGTTTTAAACCCACCACTCCGCAGAATGATGCCGGAGCGCGAACGGAGCCACCCGTATCGGAACCGAGCGCGGCATGACACAAGCCTGCCTGCACAGCCACTGCGCTTCCTCCGGATGAGCCGCCCGCCACTTTCCCGGTATCATAAAAATTCAGAACAGGTCCGAAAGCAGAGTTTTCGTTCGTGGAACCCATGCCGAACTCATCGCAGTTCAGCCTGCCGATGATGATGGCGTCTTCTGCAAGCAGCCGCTCCACTGCCGTAGCGCTGTAAACGGAAACAAATCCATCGAGAATTTTTGAGGATGCGGAAACCCGGTGATTCTTGTAGCAGATATTGTCTTTCAGCCCCACCACCATGCCATGCAACTTGCCCGCTTTGCCTGATTTTATTTTCGCGTCAATCTGTGCCGCGCGTTCCTTTGCCTCCGTTTCAAATACTTCGAGGAAGGCATTAAGGTGAGATAGCTTGTGAATGTTGTCCAGAAAATCCTGAACGATTTCACCGCACGAGGCACCGCCCGAGGATATCTCTTGCTGAATATGCGTGATTGGCTGGCGGTTTGCACCGGCTGCGCGGAGAAATTCTTTGTCACTGCCAACTGCCACTGCCGACTGCTGCTTGGAGGGTTTACTTCTTTTCTTCCAGTTTCACCTTAGTCCCGTCATCTTTCATCCCCTCTTTGATTTCGGTTTCGATGTTGTTTTTGGCAGCATTGAATTCGCGGATGCCCTTGCCGATGCCGCGCATCAGTTCGGGTATTTTCTTTCCCCCGAAAAGCAGCACCACTGCAAGCACAATCAAAATAATTTCAGGTGTTCCGAGACCGAACATTTTACTATGAATTTTAAAGCAAAGTTACTGATTGTTGGGATATATCCACAACGCGGGGTTCAGTTTCTGAGTGCTCTTCCAGATTTCGAGGTGCACTTTCGAGGAGCCGTCTCCTTCATCGGTATGAACCAAGCCAAGCGGCTGCTTAGTGGTTATCTCATCTCCTGAACTTACCAAAACTTCCTTCAGGTTGGAATAAACCGTGAAGTATTCCCCGTGGCGCACCATCACCGCGCGCTGAAACCCGGGGTTGTACATCACCGTCACCACCATTCCCTGGAACAAGGAGCGTACCTGGGCGTTTTCCTTTGTTTTGATGTCAATGCCGTTGTTGACTACGGTAACATACTTCAGCACGGGATGCGGGTGTGTTCCGAACGACTCCGAAACAATGCCTTGCTCAACCGGCCAGGGCAGCCTGCCCTGGTTGCTGGCGAAGTCAGCCGAAAGCTTTGCCGCCTCCGGTGTTGCGGAAAGTACGCTGGTTTTAGCCGTTGGTTTTGCTGCTGTTTTCGCCTTTGCAGCGGCTTCCTCCTCGGCTTTTTTCTTAGCCGCTTCAATTTCCTTCAAGATCAGTTCCTCGATTTTCCTGCTCAGCAAATCAGCATCCTGCTTTTTTTTCTGAATGTCCTGGTTGAGTTTCCTTTCCTGCTGCTTCAGCGAGGCGATCATCTTGTCCACTTCCATCATCTCCTCTGCCAATTTCCCGCGCTGCGCCTCTTCGTCATTGAGCAGCTTTTTCTTCTCGGCCCTTCTGCCCACCTGCTCCTGCTTTTTTCGTTCCAGCGTTTCCTTGGTTTCTTCAATGAGCTGCGCCTGCTTCTTCCGGAACTCACCGAACTGCTGGAGATAGCGCACCCTCGCAAAAGCGTCATTGAACCCTTTTGCGTTGAAGAGAAAGATAAGCTGGTTGAGGGCAGACCTGTTCTTATACATATTATAAAGCATCCCGGCATATTCACCCTTCATTTCCTGTAAATCTTTTTCGAGCGCCCTGATGATGGAACTGGTTTCGTCTAACTGGTCGCCAATCATCGCCATTTCCTTGTTGATATTGCCAATGACCTTCTCGCGCAACTGTACTTGCTTGCGGAGCGTTTCCAACTGGCTGAGCGAATGCGCTTTGCTCTCACTGGTTTCCTGCAGCAGTTTCCGCGTGAACTCTATTTCCTGCTCAAGTTTCTTGCGCTCTTTTTCAAGCTTAGAGCGGTCTTGCGCGGTGAGGGATGAAAGGAAAATAAAAAACACTGCAAGGGGAAGCATTAAAGTCTGACTAACAAATTTTCGCAGAGGCTCACCCTCCAAACCTCCCTCAAGGGAGGCGCCACGCGCGCTGCCTGTCCCCCTAGTGGGGGAATCAGGGGGTGGGAAAATTTGTCGTACATCCCCTTTGCCGATAACCGATAACCGATAACTGATAACTTCTTTATTCATATTTCTCCCCCACATGAAACGGAAACACCTGCGGCTCATCCCATTTCACCTTTGAGAATTTAAGCGTAAGCGATATTTTTTCATCACCCGAAAAGCTGATGTTTCTCGCGTATGAAAATAACCTGCCCGCCTCATTTTTATAATCATCAAATACTAACGCAATCTTCCTATCCTTTTGTTTATCAATGAGATGTTCTGTGGATATTGAGAGATCTTGCTCATTCAAATTTATTGCATAACGGTATAAATTGTTCTCGGAAGAAATCGTGAACCCTTGCTTATTCTTTTTGATTGCAGAATCATCAGCTTCAACCATCAGCGCATTGCCAATCAATATTTTTTGCAGCAAGCGGATGTCGAACCGGAATGGGAAATAATTTTCAAGGTATGAAAGCGGCTCGGTTTGATATTTTTTATTGAGCTTGTCCAACAGGAACACAGTGTCGTCACGAATCAATAGCCTTGCGGCTTCCACTCCCATCATTGTCGTAACCGAAATCCAGATGACGCTGTCCCTGCGCATGCGGATGCTGGCGGTGAAACTTTTTGACAGCGATTTGTCTTCATAGCCAACCCTCGCCTTGGCGTGCATCCATTCAAATGGAATGGCGCCCCTTTCCAATTCGGCAAATATCGAATCGGTATCGAACTTCTTTGATGGAGTTTTTGAAGCTTCTTTTGACGATTTGCAAGAGAACAGGAAGAAACTTATTGAAAGAAGAATGCAGCAATTTAGAGTTTGAAGGTTGAAGTTTGAAGTTTGAAACAGGCTCCGTTTAACAACTTTAAACCTCAAACTTCAAACTTTAAACTATTCGTATATCTTCCGGTCGGCTATTTTCTTGCCGATGATTTCCGACTCGGAGCCGAGCGACTTTGCTTTTTGCCAGTAGGTGACTGCCTTGTCAACTTCGCCCAGCTTAAATAGGATGTCTCCATAGTGCTCAATGATGACCGGGCTTTCCTCGCCACCATTTTTCAGAGCTTTCTCAATCCATTCCTTGGCGTCATTATATTTCTCCAGCTTATAGAGAATCCAGGCATAGGTATCCTGAAACGCATCATTATCAGTCACCAGTTTATTTGATTTCTCCGACAGTTCGCGTGCCCGTTCCAAATTTTCGCCCCTCACCGATAAATAATAGCTGTAGTTATTCATCGTATAGGCATTGTCGGGGTCAAACTGCAACGCTTTTTCAAATGAGCTGTCCGAAAGAGCATATTCTTTAAGGTCATTGTAAGACTCGCCCATCGTTGAAAGAATCTGCGCCTTCAGCGGTGGATTGTCAACCACGAGGGGCTCGCCCAGCTTCAGTATCTCCACAGCTTCCTTGTATTTTTTCAATGCGTTTTTGGCTACTCCGTTAAAAAAATAAACAAGCGGTTGATTAGGAAAAAAATCCAATGCGGATTGGGTGGCTTTCTCCAGTTCCTGATGCTGCTTCATCTCCGAATGAATGAAAAAAATCTGCTGCCACACTTCAAATACGCTGCTGTCAATCTCCAGCGCCTGCTGATATTGGGCGAGGGCGTCTTCAAACTGCTCGTCCTGGTAAAGGAGGTCTCCGTAGATAGCATGAGCCTTCGGTTCTGACGGATGCGTTTCAATGAGCAACTCTGCAAGCGTGAAAGCCTCCTCCTTCTGCTCCTGCTCTCCTGCCATCAACTTTTGCAGGTAAGGAAACAGGATGCGCACTTTCGCATCAATAGGAAGATCGGGATTGGAAAAAGCTTTTTTGAGATACTCTATGGAAGTCGCCCTGTCGCCTTTCACCCGATACATCTCAGCCAGGTAGATGAGCGCATTCGGATTGTCCTTGTCAATTTCAAGCAACTCTTCATACGCCTTCGCTGCCTTATCCTTCATGTCGTTTGCCTCATACAAATCCGCGAGCATTTTATAATAACGGGGTTCCTGCGGATCGCTGTCAATCAGCTTTCTCACTTCAGCCACCGCCTTGTCAATCTTTCCAAGCCGCACATACAGCCTTTGCTTCTGCGCGATCACATTTTCATCCACTCCCGCTTTGGATTCATATAAATCATAAACTTTTATGGCATCGTCCAACTTCTCCGCCTTCACCAGCATGAAGGCCCAGTCGAAGTACAGATCGAACTCCGCTGGATGTATTTTCAGAAGCTTTTCATAAACGGAGGCGGCTTCAACAAACTGCCCCTTATAGGAGAGCACTTCCGCATACAGCAGCGAATACCACTTATTCGTTGCATCCAGTTGCACTGCAGATTTGATGTACTTCAGCGACATGTCGAAATTTCCTTCCCGGAAGTAAATATTCGCCAGTTCATACATCGCGGCATGGTTGGCAGGGTCGAGCTTGATGCTCTTTTCAAAATACCTGCCTGCCTCCTGATAGTCTTCGAGCAGCTTCGCTTTTATTCCGTCAATGAATGCCTCCTGCGCCAGTTGATTATCTATTGAGAGGTTCGCTTCCTTCGGAGATTCTTCAACCACCAATGCCGTTTCTTTGGAAGTACTGCAACCCCACAGGATCGAAGATGAAAAAATCAAAAGAGCAATATGTATTCTCAAATTCTTCATTTTAAGGTTGAATAATCACCGATGCTCACTTCTTCCGCTTTGGAGGAAAAATGCACATGGTTGCCGATCATTGAATTAGCGACCACTTTATCTTCAATGCGCGTGTGATTTTGGATGATACTGTTGCTTATAACGGAATTCCGGATGTCTGAATTGTCCCCGATAGACACATGCGGCCCGATGACAGACCGGGTGATGTGCACGTTTCGACCAATATAGCAAGGCTCGATGATCACAGCATCTTCCATCACGGGAGTTTCAGTTTCCACCTGTCCGTTTTTACTTATCTCCAAAACACGCATGTTGGTGTAAACTGTTGCGTCCTTATTGCCGCAGTCGAGCCATTCCACCACCTCCCCGCTCTTAATCTTCATTCCCTTGTTCTTCATGTTCTCAAGGGCGCTTGTCAACTGGTATTCGCCTTTGTCTTTGATATTATGGTCAATGAGGTACTGCAATTCTTTCTTCAGGTTCTCACCGTCCTTGAAATAATAAATTCCAATGATGGCAAGGTCGGATACAAAATGCTCGGGCTTTTCGACAAATTCAGTGATAACGCCTTCTTTCCCGATTTTCACCACGCCAAACTGCTTTGGATTTTCCACTTTATGAACCCAAATCACCCCGTCTTCGTTCGCGTTTATCTTAAAATTAGCCCTAAACAGCGTGTCGGCAAAGGCAACAATGAGATGACCTTTCAGAGCTTTTTCCGCGCATAAAATCGCATGCCCCGTGCCGAGCGCCTCTGGCTGGTAATGAATGGTGCCTTTCGCGCCAAGATTTTCTGCGATCTTTATCAATTGCTTTTCCACTTCTTCTCCGAAGTTGCCGATGATGAAAGCCACTTCATCCACCTTCTCATCGCTCATACGGCTGATGTCTTCCACCAGCCTTTGCACAATCGGCTTGCCTGCAATCGGAATCAGCGGCTTGGGAATGGTGAGCGTATGCGGACGCATCCGCTTGCCCATGCCTGCCATTGGAACGATGATCTTCATTGCGTGTTGGGTGTTGAGTGTTGCGTGTTGAGTATTGAAGCAGTGTCCATCTTCAAATTATCGAATCATCGAACGATCGAATTATCTCACTCCTGTATGCCCGAATCCTCCTGCCCCGCGTTCAGTCTCTTCCAATTCTGCCGCTTCCACAAATTCCGCTTTTTCATATTTGCCGATCACCATCTGCGCGATGCGGTCGCCTGATTTCACGGTGAAATTTTCGCTGGAAAGATTCACCAGAATTACTCCCACCTCACCGCGATAATCTGCGTCAATGGTTCCGGGCGAGTTGAGAACGGTGATGCCGCTTTTTGCCGCTAATCCGCTTCTGGGGCGCACCTGCGCCTCGCAGCCTTCCGGCAACTCCAGAAACAATCCCGTTGGAATGACTTTTCTTTCAAGCGGCTTTAATACAACTTCTCCTTTTGGCAGAAAAGCCATCAAATCAACGCCAGCCGAATGCGCGGTTTTATATTCAGGCAGGGGATTATCGGAACGATTGATGATTTTTACAAACATGGTTGGCAAAGATACATCTTGATTCTTACGCTTGCCCCCTGTTGAGTCATTATTCATTACACAGCGGCTTTGCGTTTGTCCGAGAAATCAAACTTCCAGACAACAGCAAGAAATACAGCTAAATAAAGGAGACTTAAAGCATAAGCAGTCAAGCCTGAAAATCCAAGAAATGATTGCAGCCACGCGCTTCCCCAATAAAACGCTAATGCCAAAACGCAGTAGCCCATGATTTTCCCGATTTCATAAGGTATGGGGTAATGCCGTTGCCCGAGCGCATAAGAAACCACCGCCATGAAAACGTAGCAACTCAACGTTGCCCATGCCGAGCCGACATAGCCCAGCACGGGAATCAGCGCGATATTGAGGGCAATGGTAAGAACCGCGCCTGCAATTGAGATAAAAGCACCGGTCATGGTTTTGTCGGTGAGCTTGTACCAAACGGACAGATTGTAATAAGCGCCCAGCGCAATGTTAGCCCACAGCAGGATGGGCACCACCTTCAGCCCGGAGCGGAAGTTCTCCCCGATAAAATGTTTCGCGATGTCAATATACAGCATGATGACCAAAAACATCAGGCAACCGATGATGACGAAGTATTTTGTGACACGGGCAAATGTCTGCGGTGCATTTTTCTCTTTTGCATGTGAAAAAAAGAACGGCTCTGCCGCGTAGCGAAAAGCCTGCGTGAACAAGGACACCAGCATTGCCAGCTTGTAGCAGGCGCCATAAATGCCAAGCTGGGCAAGGTTTTCATCAGGAGTGCCGGGCAGCAGCCATTTCAGCAGCGCGCGTCCGGTCATCTCGTCAACGATGCCGGCAAAGCCCACCAGCAATAGGGGCAGCGCGTAAATCATCATCTCCTTCCAAAGCTTGCCGTCAAAAGATATGCGATGCTTGACAACTTCGGTGCAGGTGAGCGCAAACATGATGGCGCTTGCAATAAGATTGGAGATGAACACATAGCCGACACCTATTTGGGGATCATAGATTTTCTGAATCAAGCCCGCAAATTCCGGATTGCCGTGCTTCATTATCCAGGGGCAAACAACAAGAAAAAACATATTCAAGCCGATGTTTGCGAGGATATTGATGATGCGGATGGAGGCAAATTTTATTGGCCGTCCCTTCTGCCGGATACGGGCAAACGGAATGGCCGTTAACGAATCGAATGCGAGGATCAGGGCAAACCAGGTGATGTATTCCGGATGGTCGGGATAGTCGAGGTGAGCAGCGATTTCTCCGGAGAAGAAAATGAATACGCATGTCAGCAAAATGGTGGAGAAAGCAATCGAAAGAAATGACGTGGAGAAAACCGTGTCGTAGTTTTTTTCTTTTTCAGAAAAACGGAAGTAGGCGGTCTCCATGCCGTAGGTATAGAGCACGGTGAAAAACGCTACGTATGCATATAACTCCGTTACCACTCCATACTCGGCATCCAAGAAAATCCTGGTATAAACCGGCACGAGCAGGTAATTGAGAAACCTGCCGATAATGCTGCTCAAACCGTAGATGGCGGTTTGCCCAGCGAGTTTTTTTAGAATTGACAAATTGGATTGATGATTGATGATTGATGATTGGCGATGTGAGTCAGCGTCAATCGCATCAATCTTAATCTCAACGTCTAAAAATAGGGGATTTGCTATCGGAGCAAGTTAAAAGTTGTGAAACGGATTCTTGTGGAAAAAGAGAACTATCAGCACATTCGGAGTAACTACTTTTATTGCTGTTCAATGAGAAACACGCTCAATTTGGTTTCATTCCTGTTGGTCACAACGGCTTCCGGAGCCCAAATCCTGTATGTCGGGGGAGGCGCGAATTTCAGTTTCATCAATAACAGCTCGCTTGATTATGTCATCAAAAGCTACAATGAACAAAGGGCTGGAATTTTGACCAAACAGATGGATGATTTCGGATTCATGCGCGGGGCAGCGGTGAATGTCGGGTTGATCGGGCAAACCGGCATTACCATTGAAGCGGCATGGGTGGGCAGGCACGCAAAACATAGTGCGGAAACTGCTGATTCAACAAGAGATTTGAAGCTGCGCAATAATTCCTTCAACCTGGGTTTCGGTTTTTCATTGATAAACGAAACGGTGTTTTGCCCTGGATTGCTGATGTCCTTTGATTTCGGTTCGTTCAAATCATTCACCCGGACAGGAGCAACGGAAGAAATTGATGATGCCGGCTATGAACAAGTGATGAAAGAAGCCCAGATGGGCATGACGTTCATGCTTGACCTGATGATTGCCGGAAAGAAAAAACCGGTTGGATTTTCCATCAGGCCATATTACCAGTTTCAATTTTTGGACCCCGATTTTCAGGAGTTGAATACCGCGCTCAATCCGAACACCGCGCCCAATGCCGCAGGCTTGGATTTGTCCGAAAGCCTCGGCAATTTCGGAGTGCAGGCAGCGCTGATGCTGACGTTCAGGAGAGAATGATTTCACGCGGAGGCGCAAAGTCCGCAAAGGTTGAATAAAAATTTATGATAAAAACAGCAGATTTAAGTGATAATCATGAAGGCAAGGTGAAAACCGCTTTGCCGCTCTTCAGGAGTTTCGGTCAAAAAAAATCATTCCACGGTGAAATCGTCACGGTGAAAGTGTTTGAAGACAACGTGCTGGTGAAAGACATGCTTGGAAAAGCTGGCAAAGGCAAAGTGCTCGTAGTTGACGGGGGCGGCTCGCTGCGCTATGCTCTGATGGGCGACAACCTTGCGAAAATGGCGATTGACAACGGATGGGAAGGAGTGATCATTTACGGGTGCATCCGCGACTCTGCAGATATTGATAAAATGAATGTCGGGGTGAAAGCGCTGAACACCATCCCTTTCAAGAGCAAAAAGGGAGGAGAAGGAGAAATCAACGTCCCTGTGACTTTCGCATCAGCCACCTTCAAGCCGGGTGAGTTTGTTTATGCGGATGAGGATGGGATTTTGGTTGCTGAAAAAAATCTTGTGGGTTAATTACAAGTTCGATTTTTCCATCAGCAATAAAGAAGCTCCAAAGAATACAAGGACGTACAATACTGCAATCACCACTGACCATTCGGGCGAAAGAACTGATGTTTCGAACATCCCCTGAAAGGAAATGCTGCCCGTGTCGGGAATCAACCCTCCGAAAACCTTCATCGGGAAAAAACGGTCAATGCTGTCTTCCGTTCTCCATCTGATGATTCGCTCCAGCGCCACAACATACACCAGGAAAATGAGGATGGAGAAAGCAGCTCTTTTAAAAATGAATGCAATCAATGCTGCCAGCGACATGTAACCGGCTATCTGGATGAACAAATAAAATAGCAAATACATCTTCTGGAACATCTCGCCTATCGTATCGAAATGCCCGGCTATTATGCCTCTTGCCATGCCCCAAATGAAGATGAAGAAAATGCAGAATAACGCCACTGCAGCGATGAGCATGAATTTGGAATAAACCAGCTCCTTTCTTGACAAGCCGTCAATCAGGTTTTGGCGGAAAGTTTTGTAAGCATATTCATTGGCGACAAGCATGATAATTAAAATGGATGGGAGGATGTTCAGGTAGCCCGCGACATAAGCGAGATTGTGCCACACATCGGGAAAGCTGTAAAATGAATATAACGGGCTGTCGGGCATCATGCGCCCCATCGTGGCGGTGGATAAAAGAAAAATCAGCGCGTAAATTCCGATGATCGCCCAAAACGCCCGGTAGCTTTTGACTTTGATAAATTCTATTTGAAGCAGCCTACGCATTCCGTGATGTCATTTCGAGGAACAAACTTTCAAGAGTGGAGCGTCTTTGGTTCAGCGAGGTGAGGACAATGCCTTTTTCAAAAAAGTAACGATTCAACTCGCCAGTATTAACCGGCTTCGAAAAGCCCAGCACCAGTTTGTCATTATCCCGCCTGAGTTGTTGCAAGCCCGATATTTCTTTTGCAATTCTTTCAAGGACATCCAAATTTTCCGCTGCCACTTCCACCTGATTATCTTTTCCTGACAACTCGGCTACCCTTCCCGAGGCAATCAACTCGCCTGATTTTAAAATAGCTACATGCGAGCAAACTTTTTCCACTTCATCGAGCATGTGGCTGGCAAGCAGTATGGTCTTTCCCTGCGAACCGATTTCTTGTATCAACGAACGGATTTCAGCGATGCCCTGAGGGTCCAGCCCATTGGTGGGTTCGTCAAGCACCAGCACCTCAGGGCTGTTGATGAGCGCGGAAGCTATGGCGAGGCGCTGTTTCATCCCCAGGGAAAATGCGCTGTACCGCGAGTTTCTCCGCTCTGACAACCCTGTTAATTGCAATACCGAATGAATGTTCCTGCCGCTCCTGTCTTTAATTACGGCTGAAATCTTCAGGTTGTCCGCAGCCGACAGATAGGGGTAGAAGTTGGGAGTTTCCAGCAAGGCGCCAATCCGCCTTTTTCGTGTTGTATGGGAAGGTTCCTTGTCAAACCATCTGTAACTGCCGCTGTCGGGTTTCACCACATCGAGAAGAATGCCCAGGCAGGTTGTTTTTCCGCTGCCATTCGGACCGAGAATCCCAAAGATGCTGCCCGTTTCCACCCGGAGATTCAGGTTGGCGAGCGCCCTGACGTTGCCATAGTGCTTGGTGAGATTTTCAGTTTCGACAACGTAATTCAATGTGAATAAAACTTTTTTTAAGTGAGGCTAAAAATAGGTTATTTCAACTTGAGTTTGCGCTTTAACGTCATTCCGAGTCCCGCTGCTTTGAGCGGGACGAAGAATCTCCACTATGAGGTTTGAGATATTTCGCTTCGCTCAATATGACGTTACTTAGGGCATCTAAAACATAACGTGATTGCTGAAAAAATTTCTCAACAAGAATCTTGTCGAAGCCGGCTGCGATGAAGCCGGGCGCGGATGCCTTGCGGGACCGGTGTTTGCCGGGGCTGTAATCCTCCCAAAGGGTTTCAGCAGCCGCTTGCTGCGCGACTCAAAGGAATTGACCGCAGCCGAACGCTATGAATTGCGGGAAATGATTGAACAACAAGCGTTGAGTTGGGCAGTGGCTTCCGTTGACAGCAAAGAGATTGACCGGATTAATATCCTGAACGCTTCTTTTCTCGCGATGCACCGCGCGATCGCAAAGCTTCAGGTCGTGCCGGAAGTTTTATTGATTGATGGAAACCGCTTCAAGCCTTACCAGGATATTCCGTTCACCTGCATCATCAAGGGCGATGCAAAATATCAGAGCATCGCTGCCGCTTCGATTCTCGCCAAAACATATCGCGATGATTATATGAAATCGCTCCACGAAACTCTTCCACACTACGGCTGGGAACACAATAAGGGATACCCCACTTCGGAACACAGGGATGCCATCGTTAAATACGGAATCGTTGAGGAGCACCGGAAATCGTTTCAGCTTTATCCATTGCCGGAACAGATGGAGTTGTTCTAAATAATGCTCTTTTTCTCCTCACTCTATCCCTCTCCATCGTATGTGTTCAGCGTATCCTTTAACCGCGACATTTATGCCGGGGATTGGCGCTGCTGCCCAACACCACATAGGGCTTTAACCCTGATATTGGAGTTGTGCCCGCTTTGGTCACGGCTAAATCTTTTGAAGTAGCATTGTTATACCCCGCGATTTATCGCGGGGTCAAAAGATGCAACAAACCGTCCTTACAGTCCCTCAAATCCTTTTTACGGAAAAACAAATTCCCTCACATCCACACAAATCACTTAAACTTCTCCTTCATCATCTTCTGCAGCTCATACATCTCATCCCTGCAACGGGCAGCTTGCAAAAAATCAAGGTCTTTCGCTGCCTGTTCCATTTTCTTGCGCGTGGTGTTAATCAGTTTCTCCAATTGTTCTTTGTTCATGTACTGCACGACAGGATCGGCTACAAGACTCAGCGCTTCTTCATTCTCAACATATGCCAGCGTTTCTTTTTTCTTTATCTGCAAAACCGCGCTTTGCCCGAGAATCTGCTCTTTAGTTTTCTTTATGGTTTGCGGAACTATTCGATGTTCTTCGTTATAATGGAGTTGCTTTTCCCGCCTGCGGTTCGTTTCATCAATTGTTTTCTGCATGGATTCCGTGATGGTATCCGCATACATGATGACGCGGCCGTTCACATTTCGGGCAGCGCGACCGGCAATTTGGGTAAGCGACCTTTCTGAACGAAGAAAGCCCTCCTTGTCAGCATCAAGGATCGCCACCAGTGAAACTTCCGGCAGGTCAAGCCCTTCGCGCAGCAGGTTCACGCCAACCAGCACATCGAATTTCCCCAGTCGCAGGTCGCGCAGAATCTCCACGCGCTCCAGCGTTTCCACTTCGGAGTGGATGTATTTGCAGCGCACGTCAATCCGCGCCATGTATTTGGTGAGTTCCTCCGCCATTCTCTTCGTGAGCGTGGTTACAAGCACACGCTCCTGTTTTTTCACGCGCTCATCCACTTCATCCAATAAATCATCAATTTGATTGACGCTGGGGCGAACCTCTATCACTGGGTCAAGCAATCCTGTCGGGCGCACCACCTGCTCCACTATCACGCCACCGCTTTGCTCCAGTTCGTAATTCGCAGGGGTGGCGCTAACATAAATGGTCTGGTTGATGAGCGATTCGAATTCTGAAAAATTCAGCGGGCGGTTATCCAGTGCTGATGGCAGGCGAAATCCGTATTCAACCAGATTCAGCTTGCGCGCTCTGTCGCCTCCGTACATGCCGTTCACCTGCGGGATGGTGACGTGGCTTTCGTCAATCACCGTCAGAAAGTCATCAGGGAAATAATCAAGCAGGCAAAACGGGCGTTCGCCTTTGCGCCTTCTGTCGAGAAAACGCGAATAGTTTTCAATCCCGGAACAGTAGCCCAGCTCCCGCATCATCTCCATGTCGAAATTCACGCGCTCGCTCAAACGCTTTGCCTCCATCTCTTTTCCGATGGAATCAAAATATTCGACTTGTTTGTTCAACTCATCCTGAATCTCAGCCATCATCGCTTCAAATTCATCCTTCGGAGTCATATACATGTTGGCTGGAAAAATTGCGATGTTGTCAAATGATTCGATTTTTCTTCCCGACTCCGGGTCAACGCTTTCGAGTTCCTCGATTTCATCTCCGAAAAAATTAATGCGGTAAGAGATGTCGGCATACGGAAGAAAAATGTCAACCGTGTCGCCCTTGACGCGGAAGTTGCCGCGCTTGAATTCGCCTTCGGTTCGGGAATAAAGCGCGTCAACCAACTGGAACAGGAAATGATTTCTCCCGATTTTTTGTCCGGTACACAGGCGGATGATGCGGTTCTTGTATTCGGTTGGATTGCCGATGCCGTAGATGCAGGAAACTGACGCGACAACTATAATATCCCTCCTTCCCGAAAGCAATGAGGATGATGCTTGCAACCTTAGTTTTTCAACTTCTTCGTTGATGGAAAGATCTTTTTCGATGTAAGTGTCGGTTACCGGCAGATAGGCTTCGGGTTGGTAGTAATCATAGTAAGACACAAAATAGTTGACCGAATTTTCAGGAAAGAACTGCTTGAACTCGCCATACAATTGCGCTACCAAAGTTTTGTTGTGGCTCAATACCAGCGTAGGTCTTTGAACATTTTGAATCACATTGGCGATAGTGAACGTTTTTCCCGAACCGGTCACTCCGAGCAGTACCTGCGCATTGTCACCGCGCTGCAATCCGTCAGTCAATTGACGGATGGCATCGGGCTGGTCACCGGTGGGTTGAAAATCGGATGTGAGTTTGAATTGCAATGATATTAAGAGTCTATTTAATGGCTTAATACTTGCCTTTGCCGCAAAAACACTTTATCAACTACCGTCAAAGTTTTCTCAAATACGAACCGCTTTGATTCAAGGGCAGTTCTAAAAATTGCTCTTTTGACCGCCTCACCCCTTCCCTCTCCGAATGAGAGGGTGACAGCGGTAGAATTTTTAGAACTGCCCTTAATCAACTTATGGATAATTTCGGCAGGTTCTTCGGGAATAAATGCTTCCATGCGGAGAAAAATAATGCCCTTCTCGGGTTTCATACCTCTCCTGAATATCAGTTCACCGTAATCCTTATCAAAAGTCATTATTAGCCTTTCCTCCTTAATGGCAAGTTCAATCACCTCTTCGTCTTCAACGCTTGGGCAATTATCTCCAACCGATAGAACATCGTAACCCTTCGATCTCAACAGTGCAACGGAAGCTTTTGGAAAGTTCTCGTTAGCGAGCAGCTTCATCGGGATTTCAATTCTTTTTAAACATCAATCCGTCCTTGAAACAATCCTGGATATAGGCAAAAATCGCCTGAAGGTGTGTTTTTGTAAGCCTGGGATAATTTTCAAGTATCTGCTGCTCGGTCCACCCCTGTGCCAGCAGTCCAACCAAAAATTCTACAGAAAGCCTTGTTCCTTTTATAGCCGGTTTGCCGACCAGAACCTTTTCGTCCTCGACTATGTAATCCTGCCATTTCATAATTATGCCGCCCCTGAATTTGCTTTCATCATCTCTTTGAGGACATCCAACAGATTTTTTTTCAGCTCGCTGATCGTTTTCCCTTGAGAAATAGCAGCGGGAAATTCGTTGATCTGTCCAACATACCAACCATCCTTTGACTTCTCAATGAACGCGGTGAGTTTCATAGCAATTTTTTGCGTAACACAAATTTAAGGTTTTTAGATTCCCGTGAAATCAAGATGGTAAAGAATTAGGTAATTGTAGCTATTTTTAGAAGCAAATTCACCAACATGGAACTCAAAGACATCGTTTCAGTCAGCGGCATGAGCGGCTTGCATGAAGTTGTTGCCAAGCGCAATGATGGCATGATCGTAAAGGGACTCGATGACGGCAAGCCACAGTTCGCTTCAAGCCGGATACACGTGTTCACGCCTTTAGACGCCATAACAATTTACACGGTGAAAGACACCATCGAGTTGTCGAAAGTTTTGCTCGAAATAAAAAAGCAATCAGCCGAAAATCCTCCTGTTGACGCCAACGCGGATAATGACAAGCTGAAAACGTGGTTCAAAAAAGTGCTGCCCGATTACAATGAGGAGAAGGTTTATGTGAGCGACATCAAAAAACTTGTCAAGTGGTATCAGCAATTAGACAAGCTCAAGCTCGTTACGGAAGAGATGCTGTCACCCAAAAAGAAAGAGGAAGCAAAAGTGGATGAGCATGGCAAGGAGGTGAAGGAGAAAAAGGAAGCGGTCGTTGAAAAGCCCGCCAAGACAAAGCCTGTGGTAAAGACTGCAGCGGCAACCCACAGCAAAGCGGCAGCCAAACGAACGAGCATTGGTGCGAAGCGCGGTGGTTGATTCCTGTCGGATAATCAAAAATCAATCTTCATCCCGAACCTTGGTCCCCAGTTGGGCGCATCGGGCGCATCGCGGTGAGTAACGCGCCACAATATATCCACTTCAAACAGCTTGAGGATGTTTTCAATGCCGAAACCCAATTCCACAAATGGTTTTGGATACGGTATGATATAGGGATTGATTCCTTCAATTTCGGGGTTTGCGGCTTTGTTTTCATCGCTCATCGTTCCGATGAGCATGTTGGCGAAAATCACCTCGCGCAATTTTAATTTTCTGATAAAGGGAATCTTGTTCAGAAAAAATCCTTCGAAGTGGTGGCGCAGGTTCAGCGCAATATACTGGTCGGTGATGAACTCATAGCGGTTCATCATATTGAACGCATAACGGTTGTAAAAAAACGTCTCATTACCGGGAGCTACATTCAGCAAAATATAAGGCAATGTCCCGAAAACCTTTCCGCCAACCAATGTCAGGTGAAACGTGCCTATGGGGTTCACAGGTAGCTGGTCGTTGAGGGCAACTTCTATTTTATGATAAGTGAAATCACTACCTAATATTCCCTTTACCCCTGCCGTGTAATATGCCACCAGAGTCGGATACCTTGTGCCGAGGCTGATCCTGCTGAAATCCCCCGAAAGGAATTTTTCGTGATATGCAAAACGCAGCTTGAATATTACTTCTGATGTGATGAACGTGCTGATGGTGTCCGCATGGGAATTATCAGACTCTCCGAGATAATAAAAAGGGAACCGGGGCGTGAAGTCCCTGTGCCGCATGGTGATGCTGTTGGAATAGCCAACTTTCCATTCCTTTTCGAAGAAGACTGAGCCTTGCTTGATATAATTGAGTTTTTGCGGAACGTCTCTCCTGATGTATCCGGTCAGGATGTTCTCCTGGCTGAACTGCGCGATGCTGGTGGCTTTCAGGTCGAGGTCGCGGCTGTAGCCGCCACCGATGCTCATGCGCGGATTCTTTTTTATGAGGACAAGCACGTCCGCTCCATACTTGAATTTCGTCAAAGTATCCTTCAAGCCATAGGCTCCATAAGCTCCGAGGCGAATGGTTTTGCTGAACTTGCTTGAAGTGCGCACTCCCGCGCGGAACCTGTGCGCTTCCACATCATTGGGGCTGTAAACGGAAGAAACAGGACCCAATTCCACCCATCCCCTCACATCGTAATAACCGGTCGCCACCATGTTGAACACATCCACCCAGTTTTTGAACGCTCTCGTATTCTTCAGCGAATCCACCATCTCATAAACTCCCACTTCCTTTGCAGAAAGATCTTCATGCCGGCTCTGCTCCCAGTATTCATCGCTCTTGTCCAGCGCTTTTTCGTCAACGGCTATGTCAACGCGGCTTTCAAAGAACTTGTCAATATCCGGGCGGTTAACGCGGTAATCCTTGTAAGAAGTGGATTTCCTTCCGATGATGCCCAGCATGTTTTGAGTCACCTTGAAGCGGATCACGATCTTGTCCTTCGCCAGCATCCATAGCGAATCGCTCACATGCGTGAACTGCTGGAACACGCTGATTTTATCCACGAAGTTCACGTTCACATGCTTTGACACTTCCATGCTCACCTGCTTCACAGCCCAAGAGTCTTCTGCGATCCACATATCCCCAACGAAAGTGAATGAGCCTTCATTTTTCGGGACGAAAGTCATTTTGTAACACCAGGCATCATCCACGTAGCCGCTGTCAACCAATTGATATTTGTAGTAATTCAATCCGTTGTCGTTGATGGGGCTGACAAAGTTTTTGTAAAACAGCGCAGGCCAGTTGTCATAAACGCTCACCGACTGGTACATCGAGCCGAGAAACTGCGAGAGGCTTTCGTTATCAATTCCCGATTGCTGGCTTGCTTTGATAACCTCCCGTTCTTCTTCCTTCGGAATGCTGCGGTGGTAGTAGTCTGATAAAATTTCCGACAGAAAAACCGGCAGGAATTTTTTGTCTTCCGAAGTGCTGTCAACCTTGTCGAAAATAAATTGGAACGGACGCATCACTTTCCGGTCCTGGAATTTTTTGTTCCAGTCATACAGATCAAGCTCCACCTTGTTGTATGCTTCATAGCTGAAGTTGTCCAGCACGCGGTTGTTGTTGCGCCCTTTGTTTTTGATTATTTTTCTGAATAATACAACTGCCGGGTCTTCAGTTGGCTTGATGACAACCTCCTTCAAACTGATATCGGAACGCTCAAGCACGAAGTTGACAACCTGCTCATTCACGTTCATCAGCTTTTTAGCCACGTTCCGGTAGCCGATGCTTGATGCTGTTACGGAGTCGGAAAGCACACTGCTTCTCAGGACATACTTGCCTTCAAAATCTGTCGTAACGCCAATGTTTTTCCCTTGCAGGATGATGTAAACAAACGGAATGGGCTCGCGCGAAACGGCATCCGTCACCTTGCCGCTGATTTTATGCTGCTGCGCATAAGCCGCGAACGAAGAAAAGAGCATGATGAAAACTGCAAAGGAGAATCCTGCGGAGAAATGGATGCATTTCATCTGCGTAAATCTGCGAAATCTGCGGGAGTCAGGAATCTTCAAATTATTTTTTCGGATTAAACAAAAAGTCCTTCACGCATCAAACCTGCTGCAGCTTCTTCCCCACCGGCACCTTGTGATTCATCTTCAGGTTGTCTTTTTCCAGCCTCGAGAACCTCTCCGATTTGGGCAGGCTTGCCATAATCTTTTTCAGTTCATCCGGAGGAGTAGTCAGCTTGCGTTTGCTCAGGTCAAACCACCCGAAATAAATTTCGCTGTAAACAGCCAGCTCGTTTTTGCTGTTGAAGAGGGAGTGGCAGAATTTCATGAATTTGAAATCATCGGTAGCGGCTAACAGTTCGATGTCAACATGAACGGTTTCCGAAGGATGAATTTCCTTCTGGTAATAAAATTCCTCCGAGAAAATGACAGGGCCCAGGTTATGCCTAGCAAACGATTGATGTCCGAAGCCGTTCGCTGTCAGAAAACTCATCCGCGTGTCGTTCATGAAAGCCGAAAAAGTTGAATTTGAAACATGCCTGTTCGGATCGAGGTCGTTCCAGCGGATTTCAAATTTTTTGAGAAATGACATCATTCAAATCTTAATCAAAGTCAAAATTACAGAAACCGCAGAGGTAAAAGAAGATTACAAGGCAGAGGAGAAAATCCAGTTACACCATTCTCTGTCACCTACCGTGTCCTCTGCGATTTCTGCATCTATCACTATATTCGCCCAAAATAAAATCCGTCATGCGAAATTTCACGCCAGCCATTTGCCTTCTTATTATTCTCGCAGCATGTTCTTCCGACAAGAAAGCCACCGGAGAGCTCACGCCTGCAGAAGGAGGCAGGTTTTATGGAGGCATCTTCAAAGGCAACGAAACGGAATATTTCCGAAGCCTGTATCCGCTCAACATCACGGAAGTGGGCGGTCACCGCATCACCAACCAGATATATGAAGGTCTTGTGCGTTTAGACCAGGCTGACCTCAGCATCAAGCCCTCCCTTGCCGAAAGCTGGGAGATGGACAGCAACGGACTGGGCTTCACCTTTCACCTTCGCAAAGGCGTGAAGTTTCACGATGACATCTGTTTTCCCGATGGAAAAGGGAGGGAAGTCACAGCGAGCGATTTCGATTATTGCCTCATGCTCCTCTGCACGCCTGACGTCAGCAACCAGGGTTTCTGGGTGTTCAAAGACAAGGTGAAAGGCGCTGACAATTATTATCTCTCGCGCGAATATGAATCGCTGAAAGGGACTGCAGCCAAATATGCGCCTAATTCTGAAGATGAAAACTACACCTCCGCCATCGCCCGCATCCGGGAACTCGAGGAGGAAAATGCCGCTGACATCGCCTCCAAGCCCGATAAGGTTTCCGGCATCACCGTCATTGACGACTACACCCTGCGCATCGAGTTGGAGAAATTTTTCCCCGGCTTCCTTCAGTTGCTATCAATGCCCTTCACCCAGGTGTTCCCGAAAGAAGCCGTTGAAAAATACGGCACCGACATGCGGCAGAACTGCGTGGGCACGGGTCCCTTCAAAATCAAAGCCCTGCGCGATGACGAAGTCGTTATTCTCGAAAAGAACAAAGACTACTGGGGCAAAGACGAATTCGGCAACCAACTCCCTTACCTTGATGGCATCCGAATCACGTTCATCAAAGAGCAGAAATCGGAATTGCTTGCATTGAAGAAAGGCGACCTCGATTTCGTTTACAAACTTCCGCTGGAGATGGTGGAGGAGATTGTTGACAGAAACGGCAACCCGGTTGGCGAATACAAGCGGTTTCAGGCGCAGGTGAAGTCAACGCTCGCCACATCGTATTATGGTTTTTTGAATGTGGATGCCCTGTTTTCAAAGAGGGACGTCCGCATTGCATTCAACTACGCCATTGACCGTCAGAAGATTGTTGACTTCACCGTGAAAGGCTGCGGAATCCCCGCAAATCACGGCATAGTGCCGCCCGCCATCAAAGGGTATAATGCGGAGTCTGTCAAAGGCTACGATTATAGTCCTGAAAAGGCGCGCGACCACCTGGCGAAGGCGGGTTATCCGGGAGGAAAAGGCTTTCCCGACCTTACGCTCCAGATCAATTCAGGCGGAGGAACGAATGAACAGATTGCTGAAGCAATTCAGAAAATGCTGCAGGAAACGCTGAGCATCCGCGTGAACATCATCAAGCTGCCCTTTGCGCAGCATCTTGAAAATCTCGAAACAGGCAAGGTGCAGTTCTGGCGCCTCGGATGGATTGCCGACTATCCCGACCCGGAAAACTTCCTCACCCTGTTCTACAGCGGACACATCCCTCCTAAGTTGAGCGACAAGTCCTACCTCAACTCCACGCGCTACCGCAGCGCAGCCTTCGACTCGCTCTTCACCCTCGCCATCCGCACCACCGATGAGGCAAAACGCTTCGAGCTTTACGCCCAGGCCGACCAGCAGATGATCAGCGATGCCCCCATCATGCCCATCTACTATTACAAAGACCATCGCTTGTTGCAGCCTCGCGTTCAGAACTTTCCGCAGAACGCGATGGAATACAGGTCGTACAGGGAGGTGTGGGTGACGCCCTGAGCCGATGCCGGCAATCAATTGGGAGAGCGAGACACCACGCATTAGCTGCATTCGTCATTTCCGGTAATGCTCCTGCATGCGGAATTCCGGTAAATTTGAAACCACTGCGTTCATTATGAGAAAGTATGTTGCGTGTTTGTGGAGTCTAATTATCCTGATCTTGTTCAGCCATTGCAAAGAACAGGATGCTGCGTATCCGTTTGAGGAATTTCCCTGGCAGCAGGATATTGATGCCGAGCAATCCAGATTATGCCCGGAGGCGTTCGCCAATCCTTACGCCATCAGCGACAGCATTTTTATTGATTGCATGATGGAAGGCGCCAACTTCACCACGGGCGAGGCTCCGCCTAAGGACGAGGTGCTGGTGCTCGCTTACAACATTGCGAGAGGCTACAGCTTTCAGCAAATCCGCGACAGGCTGCTGGACAACAGCGAGGTGGCGGTTCCCGATATTCTTTTGATCAGTGAAGCTGACCGGGGATGCAAACGCACCGGCAATGTCAACATAGCGTACGAGCTGGCGCGCGCCCTCGGCATGTATTATGTCTATGGCGTGGAATATTATGAGATTGCCGATTCCTGCGAGCACGGCAATGCGATACTTTCTCGCTATCCGCTGGGAAATGCAAGACTGATACGCTTTCAGCAGCAGGGGCGCTACTACCTTGCGGGCGGAGGGGGAGGCGAAGAAAGGCTGGGCGGACGCATAGCATTGTTTGCCGATGTGAAGGTCGGGAAAAAAATCCTGCACGTTTATTCCACCCACCTTGAAGCGTATTTCTTTGATAACGATATAAAAATTGCGCAGTCAAGGCAGCTCGCGGAAGACGCGGAGGCGCAGCCTTTCAACGTGGCCGTGGGCGGAGATATGAATTCTTACACTTATTTATTTTCTTCACCTCCGGAAGCGGACTACCAGGTTGCCGAATTCCTTCAGCGCAACCTCGAGGATGTGCATGCCGGCATCCCGCTCCATCTGCGATACACCACGCACGACCCGGATGACCTCATCATTGACCTGATATTTTCACGACCTGCCGCTTCGAGCCATCCCGGAATCGGCACCGACTCCCTTTGGGGCGCATTCTCCGACCATCTCCCGGTGTGGGCAACCATTGCCATGCGGTAACCTGGCGTGTTGGTTGCTTTTCCCGGATGCCACATCAGGGTTACGTCATCCATTCTAACCCGTACTGACACCCGGTTGGGTTTCCAAAGTACACGGGACAAAGAGTCGTCTTTCACGCTGTTCCAATTCAGCTAAGAAACCTGTGATTTTCATGTGACTTTTTATGTCATGCAACGACATACATTAAAACCCTTACACAATGAGACTCGCACAAAACGCTACCCTCCTCAGCCGCGATCCTTATGCCCGCAGGGCTGTTGTTGCTGCAATTGTTGATCAAAACAAGCTGAAGCACATCGCAAGAAGCGACCGGCACTGGACGGTCAGGTGCGCTGCAATCAGGAAAATAAATGATATTGAGTTTCTGGACGACCTGGTGAAAACGGAAAACGAAGCAGTTGTGCTCGAATCAGCTATCACCCAAATCACGAAAATGAATCGCGCTGCAAAGCACTTTGATATATCCGAGGATGGACTGGATGAAATAATCGCGGGAATAGATGCCGCAGGAGCAGGAGAGCGGGCAGTAGTGAGCGCGCAGGCAAATGACGCGGTTATCCCGCAGCGGACTGAACAGAACTGGTATATCGAAGTCAATGATGTTGACTCTGCTGCGTATTACAGCAATGACGAACTCCCAACAAGGCTGCACGATAACATACTCGAGGGGATGCACGGCAGGGATGACATTGTTGTGATCCACAATAAGGACAATGCCGGCAACTGGCAACGAACCGAATCAACCTTATACAACTTTGCAAAAAATCATACCAAACTAAGAAGCCTTTATCAGCCTGTTTGGGGTTATGCCATGGAAGGGCTGAAATGGGGGGCAATCGCGGGCGTGTTTCTAAAACTCGCTGATACGTTTATCATGCTGTTTATGGCTGATGCCGGGCTGGCGATACTCTTTGCGTTTGCCGTTGGATCATGCTTCATACCCAGGGTCGGGGTGTTGGGTATGTTCCTGATCTCTTTCATCCTGTTTAAATTCAGTCCGGTCAATTTTTTCATTATGGGGTTGACCTCCGCCCTGACGGGCGCCATTCTCGGATGTCTTCCCGGGATGGCTATAGGAGGCATCATCGGTTTCTGCAAAAAGAAATCATTACAACCGGCTCCGGATGCCACTCCTGAGCCAACCGGACTTGCTTTCAAAGCCGTGATTATACCGCTTATAGCAGGCTGTACATTGATCCTGCTGTATATCTTCGTGTTCACCCCATGGCTGTTGAGCGTTCTGGAGTAGATTGAAAACAAATGAGTGGGCATGACATAATATCATTTAGACATATCAAACGTACTGTGAGCGATGGTTAAGACAATGGTCACAGTGAGCGGAGTCGAACTGGTGCGCAGGCATTCGCGCAATCCTTCGACTCCGCTCAGGATGACAACGCGCACGGTATTTATTAAGAGTCTAATATAAATGGTATAATATAAACCCGAATTTTTCATTCGGGAGTGTCAAGGGGCGTAGGACGAGGAACGGGTGAAGGTTTCATGTTAGTTTAACCGTCATTATGCAGTTGAAATCAAAAACAGCCTTTAACGCAAAGTGCGCAAAGGTTTCGCAAAGATCGCCAGGAAGAAATCCTTACGGAATCTCTTTTCTCACCAAAAGGTCGCCTCTAACGAGGCTTTTTAGGTCGCCTCTAACGAGGCTTTTTGCAAGTCCCAAAGGGACAACCATATGGTAGAAAATGATTAGCCATAGGAATATTTAGCCCCATAAGGGGCGACCTTTTTGCAATTGTTCTTAACCCGAACTCCGGTTGATTGAAAGGCAAAATTGGTGAAATGCTTGAAAACGTTCGCTGCATTTGCACTCGTCCTTCGTCCCACCGGATTGCAAAATCCGGGATAAACCACGATTGCTCTATAAACGCCCATTGAATCACCAGGCCTCTTCGGAAAATGCAATTCTCTTTTCATTAGAGCCTTTTTTCTTCTGATACAGTTTGGTCTCCCCTCTCCAAATGGAATCCAAATGGAGAGGGGGCGGGGGTGAGGCGGACAAATAGTGCGCTGTGCAATAGTGGAAAATGATTTTCCGAAGAAGTCTACTCTTTCATCCCAAACATTTTCAGCACCCAGGAATATTCAAATGCAAGCTCCTTGTAATAGTTATACCGACCTGAAGGACCTCTATGCCCGCCTTTGAACGTAACTTTAAAAAGCAGCAGATTGTTATCGGTTTTTGTAGCCCTGAGCTTTGCCACCATTTTGGCAGGCTCCCAGATCCCCACCTGCTCGTCAGTGACGCCCGCCATGAAAAGCAGATTTGGATAATCCATCGGTTTCACATTTTCGTAAGGCGAGTAAGATTTGATGTAGTCATAAGCTTCCTTTTGGTAAGGGTTTCCCCATTCAATGAATTCTCCGGTGGTGAGCGGTAACAGCGTGTCGAGCATTGTATTCAGGGCGTCCACAAACGGAACGTGAAAGATGATCCCTTTATACAACTCAGGACGCATGTTCGCCACTGCGCCCATCAGCAAGCCGCCCGCGCTGGCTCCCTGCGCCACCAGCAAGCCGGCAGAAGTGTAATTCTCCTGAATCAGGAGTTCGGTGCAGGCGATGAAATCAGAGAAAGTGTTTTTCTTATTCTGCATTTTCCCGTCATAATACCATTGCTGACCCAGGTCGTCACCACCCCGCGTATGAGCCAGCGCGTATATAAATCCCCTTTCCACCAGCGGATAGATGTTGTTGTTAAAGTATGCATCAGCCCGATACCCATATGCACCGTAGCCTTGCATGTAAACCGGATTACTGCCGTCCTTTACGAGCCCTTTTTTATAGAGCAGCGAAATTGGAACCTTCTTGCCATCGCCCGCAGTCGCCCAGATTTTTTCAGTTACATAATCATCAGGATTGTGTCCGCTCGGAATTTCCCATTGCTTCAGCAGCTTTTTTTCCTTTGTTGACAGATTGATTTCATATGCTGAAAAAGGAGTTTTAAGCGAAGAGAATATGAATCTGAACAGCTCCGTATCGAAATCGCGATTGTTGCCTGCTGCGAGCCAGTAAGTCGCTTCTTCAAATGGCAAATAGTATTCTTCTCCCGTGTCCCACCGCCTTATGCGGATTTTGTCGTAGCCTCCGCTACGCTCGGAGATGACGAGGTAATCTTTAAAGATTTCAATATCGTCAAGCGCCACATCCTCCCGGTGAGGAATCAGTTCTTGCCAGTTCTCCATAGCCGGATTTCGAATGTCCACCTGCACCACTTTGAAGTTGATGGCATCCTTATTCGTGGTGATGTAGAATTTATTCCCATAATCCTGCACAAGATATTTGTGTTTCTTCTCGCGCGGATAAAGCAGTTTGAAATTGTCGAGAGGCGCAGTGGAAGGCAGATACCTCACTTCCGTTTCATCCGCGCTTTCAGAAACCAAATAGATGTAGTTTTTCGATTTCGATTTACTTACCGCCATGAAGTCATAAATTTTGTCTTTCTCCTCGTAAAGCAACACATCGGTTTCAGGAGCAGAGCCAAGAATATGCCGGTACAAGCGATAAACCCTGTTGGTTGATTCTTCTTCCACCGTGTAGAAAATTGTTTTGTTGTCTTCCGCCCAGGCTATGGACGTAACCCGCTTCAACTCGTCAGCCAATTTTTTCCCGGACTGCAAATCTTTGAAATAAGCGGTCAGCACTTGATTTCCGGTTTTATCAATGGCATAGCACATGATGTTATTGCCGGGGCTGATCTCCATTATCTCGGCACCATAGCATTTCTCCGCCTTCACCACTTCATTCACATCAAGCAGGGTTTCCTCCGGGTTATCCAGAGTTTCCTTTTTCCGGCAATAAACCGGGTAATTCTGCCCTTCGGTGGTGCGTTCATAATACCAGTATCCGTTGTCCTTATAGGGAACGGTCATATCGGTCTCCTTCACCCTTGCCAGCAGTTCTTTGTAAAGCTTTTCCTGCAGCTCTTTCGTGTCAGCCATCATGGCATCCGTGTAGTTGTTTTCCGCCTTGAGGTGCTTCTTCATCGCACCGCTGTTCTTATTTTTCATCCACGCATAGTTGTCGGTAAGGGTGTCGCCATGCAGCGTTACGGACGTGGGTTTCACGCGGGCAACAGGGGGCTGCACCGCTTCCTGCGAATACAATCCAAGTATGGAAGGGAGGAAAAGGACTATTGAAAAAATCTTCCTCATTGTTTTTCTTTTGGATTAAGAAACTATTTAAAATATGAAATAGAACGCAGATGACGCAGAGAGATATGATTTACCTGAATTAAAAATCTGCTATTATCAGCCGAAATCTGCGTCATCAGCGTTCCATTTTCTATTCGGATTATAACGCAGCGCACTAATTCATCATTGGCTCATCCCGCATGTGGGGAAATGCCGGTTTTATCACCCATTTCCCTGTCTTGTCAATAAGCCCCCACTTGTTGTCCACCTGAACTGGCGCATAGCCCTTTTTGAAATCACGGACTACATCAAACTGCGGTGCGATCGCCCATTCTCCCTTGTTGTTCAGAAAACCGACTTCCCCCTTTTTTTTGCCAAAGTCCCTGACTGTTGCGAACTGAGGCTTGATCACCCACTCGCCTTCAGGGTTGATGAACCCGATGATGCCTTCCAGCCTTGCCCACGCCAGCCCGCCACTGAAATAACCCACACCCTCATATTTAGGGGTGATGGCTGTTTTTCCGTCAGCATCCACGAATCCCCACAGTTCTCCGTTCACTTCGATGATGCCAAGCCCCTCCGAGAATTTTTTTATTGCACGAATGCCGGAAGCTTTCACCGGTGTTTCCGTGCCGCTTTTGCTGACGACAAAAAATTTCCCTTTCAGCTCGGCTAACGCATAGCCGCTGTTAAAATCAGTGAGCTGGTCATATTTTACCGGTATCGCGATTTTGCCTTTGGCGTCAAGGGCTCCCCATTTACCATTATCGGTAACCACCAGGTAGCCATCGCGAAATCGTCAACCATTCCCGACCAGGGGTTTGTGCGCGGCTTGAGGGGCTCCACCGCAGCCTTGATAACCTCGCCTTTCATATTGATGATTGCCCAGTTTCTCTTAACCAGAGCCAATGCCACTCCTTCTTCGCCAAACGGAAAGCAAACTTTGAACTGCGGCTCAATCACCACTTTCCCTTCGAGGTTGGCATAGCCCCAATCATCCGCGCCTTTCACCTGAACCTGAACCAGGCGTGATTGGGAGAAGGCGGTGAGTCCGGATATTAATACCGCGCAAGCTGACAGGACAATTTTATTTTTCATAAGTTTGATTTTCTAAATATTTTCTGAAAAACTTCCAGATTTCTGAACAGGCATTAAATCCTGCCACATCACCTCGTTCTCCGCTGCCGGGCCATACGTGACCTCCATCATTGATTTTGTAATACCACACTTCCGTATTATTTTTTCCATTTCTATGATAATAAGCGGTTGTATTAGATGTGAGTTGCAGACTGTCGCTTGTTGCAGTGTCATTAAAATGCGACCAATAATTTACCAGGGAGTCGGCTGAAGGAACTCTGTGCTCAGCAATACCATGAATGCTCCCGTCACTTGTACCGTGCATGTGAAAAACGGGAATAGGACGTGACGGTCTATAATTGGACAAAGTCTGCTCCATTACCAATCCGGCTACAGTAGCTTCTGCGCGGAAAACATCACTTGCCCTAAAAAGGAGCGAATTCGCCATATATGCGCCATTGGAAAACCCAACTATGAAGGTATTATCCGGGTTAAGGTTGTACTCTTTTTGAAGATGCCTCGCAAGTTCAGTAAGAAAAGCGAGGTCATCGCGCATATCTGAACGGAATAAGCCATTCCATTCGCGATTATCTCCTTGCGGGAAACATAGGGCGAACCCCGCTGTATCGGCAATTGGATTGAAACCGATGCGGTAGTATCTTTTATTGCTTTCGCCCCTGCCATGCAATACAAAAATTAATGGCGCATTGGGAGGAAGGTTTTCGGGTATATAAACTCGATAGTATCCTTTTATCCCATTCGTAATAAAAACTTCATCCTTACAGAACACATAATTGCAGTAGGTAATAATCATCAGGATTGTCAATGCCGGTATGTGGAAGTTCATGGCTGAGCGGCTGAGTAATAGAAATTATGTTGTTCCAAAAACGTATTTAAGCGCAAGCATCACCTTATCAGCGTCACCGTGCCAATCCTGTAGAGCCTTCCATTTTTATTCGGCATTCCCTGCCACACCCGGCCGTCCTCGAAGATGGCGCGCACCTTCCACACATAGGCATCCTGCTGCATGAGCCTGCCATTGTAAGTGCCATCCCAGCCTTCAGCGGGCATGCCGTTTTCGATCTTGCCGCTTTCCCATAGCAGCGTGCCTGCCGGGGAATAGATTTCGATTTTGTATTCTGCAAGACCTACGCCCACGGGCTTGAATACATTCACATCATCACGCACAGGATTAGCAGGCATGAACGCATTCGGCACGAACAAGCCGCCCAGGAAGTCGGGCAGCAGTGCAGCTATGAAAGTGTCGGCACAGAATTCATTGGATGATATAAGCCGCACGAAGAACTCCCGGTTTTCGTAATAGCGATAAGTCGTCACGGTATCCGTGATTTTCACAGCATCAGGATAATCACCGTCATGCCAATCGTAATCCCACGTGAATGAATCTGAACTATCGGAGGTGTTGAAGAATATGTAAGAGCCGTCATAAGTAAGTGGCGTTGGGTCTTTTTCAAAATAGAAGTCAGCTACAGGAGTAGGATGAACCAGCACAGCATTGGGAATTTCCACCGTGTCGAAGCAGATGCCATTTTCGTATGTCAATTCAACCCGAACAGTATATTGACCGGCAGAGTAGCAATGCTGCGGATTTTGATCCGTTCCGGTCGTCAAGTCTCCGAAATGCCATAAGTAAGAGGTCGCATTGTTGGAATCTAAATGGAAGACAACGCAGAGCCGTTCACAACCAATAGCGGGATTAAAGTTGAAACTGACTTCAGGTATATCTATAGCATGGAAAGGATAATCGGATGTATCGGAACACCGATAATCATTTAGCACGATCAATGAAATGCTATCGTATCCTTCTTCAAAATATGTTACCGTAACGGTATCTTTATTCCATAATGAATCAAGTTCAGAGTGTTCCCACAAAACATCTCTTATACCGCCAGTTGACCGGTTGACATAATCAACTGTGATCGGCACATCGCATGAATCTGCATTTGCAATGCCTATTAAACTCACGGGCTTGGGATAAACGCGCAGCCCGGTGTATGCTGAGTCAGAGCATCCTTCAACAGAAACTGCTTTAAGTTTGATATTGTAAGTATCAGCGCTGAATGTGTAATAAACTGTTGTCAGCGCAAGCGTATCAACGGGCAAGCCAACCTCAGGGATAAAGGTCCATTGGTAAAGTCCATTCTGCGGGTCCGGTTGAGTTAAGCTAAAGGCAAGTGCAAGAGGCTCGCAGCCGCTGGTATCTTTTGGAGCAAAGACAACGGATGGCAACGGATGAATGAAAATGTCCAGGGTGTCATATCCTTTGCATGTAGTTGAACTATCATTCCCGGTTAAAATGATGGTGAATGTATCGCTTGTTGCATAAGTGTGTGTTGAATTTATAACACCGGATGAGTCACCTGTTCCAAAATCCCAGATAAAACTGGTGATGGAAGCCATGTCGGGTGAGGTATTGGTGAAATCAATCGGGTTGTTTACGCAGTGCAGCGAATCCGCTGTGAAACTCACTCGTGGTGCGGACAATACAGTTATTTGTTGGCAGGATACATCATACCCGCACCCATCAGCATGTTGGCAAACATCAAAACTGCCTGTATTGGAGTAGACATGAGTTATGCAAGCTCCGATCGGTGAAGTGTTCGTTGTGCCATCACCCCAATTGTAATCTATCAGGCTTGCGCCCGTTGATCCGTCACATATTGTTATCTCGGTAAATTGGCAACGTTCAGTAGAGCCTATGATGGAAAAAAATGAAGTCACTGCTGGCGGCAGCACGTGAACCTGCTGAACGCTATCATCGCTGCCGCAGCCATTGGTAGCGGTCAATGTGATATTCCAATCTGTTATTTTATAGCTAAATAAGGAACGGAAAAAAGCAGAATCTGTTTGATAGGCAATGTTCAAGGTCTCTGGATTTCCTCCGGTAGTGTCTCTCGTCCATACGAAGGAATCAGCGCTTATCGAACTGTTAATGAAGAATACTTCCAACGAATCGCAGCCGCTGGTGGGGCTAATTGCAAAGCTTGCGACAGGCCGTGAAAAAACAGTTACCGTATCCTTTTTAATATCAGAGCCGCAGGGGTTGGTTACCTCCAATATGATCTCATATCGAATAGTATCTCCCTGCACCGCTGGAAAAGTGAATGGGAAAGAATAAATTCCTGTTGATGAATCGGTAGAATCAAATACAACCCCACCTGTCTCCAAATTCAAGAAAGTCCAGTCAAATACCAAATCAGGACCGGTGCTTGTGTCCTTGAATGTAACTGTAAGAGGTCCGCAACCGCTGTCGGTGTCAAGTCTGAAGTTTGCAAC
This sequence comes from uncultured Chitinophagaceae bacterium, assembly GCA_964502525.1. Classification (GTDB taxonomy): domain Bacteria; phylum Bacteroidota; class Bacteroidia; order Chitinophagales; family CAIOSU01; genus DATLYB01. Next base: position 5,618 of record CAZCXH010000011.1, on the reverse strand, counting down.
GGGAGGATCTTTTACATGCAGGAACTGATAAACAGTGTCATCTGAACAACCCGGTCCTGTTGTTACTGTGTGCGTGATAGTGTAATTCCCGGGATTGGTGTAAGTGTATGTTGGATGCTCCAAGGTAGAAGTATTACCATCGCCAAAATTCCAAGAATAGGTTCCGGGCAAACTTGAATCATCACGGAAATGAATTACTTGATTTACGCACGTGTCCGGGTAAAAAATCATACTGGCAACGGGCGTGTCGTTAACTGTTATAGTTATGCTATCGGATATGCTGCAGCTAAATGAATTGGTAACCGTGGCAAAATACTCAGTCGTAATAGCAGGATTTACGATCACCGAAGCACCACAGGAAAAGCTGGGGCAAGCATTTGCTGACCAACTTAAAATCAAAGTTGGATCATTACTGTTATAGTTAGCTTCGATTGTTGCAGGACCATAACCTCTGCAAAAACCAAGCTTATCTGCTGTAAGTGTCAGGATTGGCTTAAGATTGACATTGATAGTTGCCAATGCAGATGCAGTGCAGCCATTTCCATCCGTTACTGTGACATCATAGGGCGTTGTAGTTGATGGTGAAACCACAATCGAGATGGTGGTTTCGTTTGTACTCCACCGATAGTTGTAACCGTTGCCACTATTGGCAGTTAGCATTACGCTATCGCCTTCGCAAATTGTACTGCTTGCAGGCGTTATCAAAGTCGTGGGCAACGCATTAACCGTAACAGTTGCAGAGGCAGTCGCAGTACAACTGCCAAATGTCACCGTCACGGTATATCCTGTTGTGACGGTTGGAGAAACGGTAATTACTTGGGTTGTTTCCGCAGGAGATGTATTCCATGAATAGGCAATGCCTCCTGGTGTTGCTGCAAGTGTTACGCTACCGCCTTGACAAATGGAAGGGTTTGCGGGAGTAATGGACACGGTCGAGCAATGAACATTTGCGGTTGCCGTAGCGGTTGCATTGCAACCGGCAACAGCGACCGTGTAGGTGACACCATTTGCTCCGCAATTTGCTGCTCCCGGAGCAAACATACCCGTAACAGGATCCACAATACCTGGACCGCCCCATGTTCCGCCTGTTAAACCCGGGCACATCTGGAATGGCAGAGCATCCCTGCACACATCAGGAATATTACAGATTACCGGTTGGGGAGGTTGGGTGACGGTGATGGTGACATCGTCTGCAGTGCTGCATCCTCCGGATGCATTGTAGTAGCCAGTAACAGTGTAAGTGGTTGTCGTTGTCGGGGCTACAGTAACCGTATCACAATCGCTGGTGAGGCATGTAACAGCAGGACTCCAGCTAAAGAAACCGGCAGTGCTGTTAATTGTATCAATATAAATTTGAACGGTTGTTTGAGAGCATATAGTGTTGCTTGGGTTTATTGAACCTGTAACGATAGTTGGACGAGGTCTGATAATGAAATCAAAAGTTTTAGTGCTAATGCCCGGGCAAGCATTATCGGCTGTAACGGTGATTGAATATGTTCCTTCACAGTTAAAGCTGATCCTTGGACACGCATCTGTTGGCGGAGTAATGAATGTCCAACAGTTACCTGAACACCCGCTGCAACTCACACTCCAACTATAACTTGTTATCTGACTACCATTGGGGTCATAGTCGCTTGGAACGCAAAAAGTAGATTCATAAGGCAAAGCCCCGCAGTAAGAGGGAGGAGGAGTGATGTTGATGTCGGGATCGTCTGTGATGGTGATAGTATGGGTAACAGTTGAGTTTCCACAGCTATGACGAACATGTAGAATAACATCATAAATTCCGGCTTCGGTAAATCTGATTTTCGGACTGAATGAGAACCGATCATCTGGAGGCTGGAATCTCCAGCCTGTAGACGGGGTTCCAGGCCTTGGGGCTACATCCCATAAAAAAGACAGATTTCTACAAAAAAATGTCGTGTCTGTTAAGTTGGTAGTTGCAACAAGCAACCCGGATGCCGACCCCACACAACTTTGTATAAGGTTTAAATTGAATTCTGCTTCAGGCAACGTGTCTATACAAATAGTCTTTGAAATAGTATCCGCACCACATGAGGGGAAAACAGGGTTGGAAGGAGTATTGGAAACTATTAACAGTACATTATAAGTCCCTGGTCTATGATAAAAATGAATGGGGTTTCTTAAAGTGGATGCCCCGCCATCACCGAAATTCCAGGAATAAGTTACCGCGGCTCCTCCGGTAGTGAATGACGGACATGAATTGTTGGTAAATGAAACACCCACGCTATCAGATATAATGCAAATCGTATCAGGTGCGGTAAAACCAGCCCGAGGTCGCGGGCGTACATAAACCGGAGATTCATTAGTGTGTGAGTTACAGCCATTCTTCGCTGTAAGCAGAACTTTGTAGCTAACTCTTCCGTTTTGTGTAATGTGGTTGCAAACATATTGCGAAGTGAAATTATACTCATGTGTTTGGGACGCAGAACATACATCCGTTGTAGTAGTGCCATCTTTCCAATCCCAGATACAGGTATCCGCATTAACGGAATTATTATAGATTAAAACTTCATTTCCTTCACATATTGTCACAGTATTAGTGTCTATTAACATTGAAGCAACTGCCTCTTTCTGGAAGATGACAGTAGTATTATTTGTTGCGCGACCAATGCATCCGTTTTGACTATTCAGCGCTGTCACAGTCAAATGATGAATTCCAATGTTATAAGTGTGATCAGCAGTTTCGGATTCTGATTGGGTCGTAAAATCAATAGGACTGATTCCATCCCAATCCCAATAATATTCATCAATCTGACCAGCAATAGAATCAACCCCAAAAGTGAAATCGTGAAAAGTAACGGGTGAATTGGAGGGAAAACATATCTTAAATGGAAGGTCAACATCTATAGTTAAATCTTCCACCACAAATTCAGGTGTAGCCCAAATTTGCACTTGCTTGGTGGTTGAAGTTGAACAGCCATGTTCAGATATTGCTGTCACCGTCACTGAATAAGTAGAATCACTGCCAGTTGGTGAAAACTCATGAGACACACTTTGACCGAGAGCAAAATTTCTAGGTCCGGAGGATGGATCACCGAAATTCCAGGAGTAGGAAGTATCATTAGTGCTTGACGAGACGGTAAACCCAACACTTATTTGAGCACAGGTATCAGCATTTTGGGTAATGCTAATTGTTGGTGTTGGAAGAGGATGAACTGTAACTATCACCCAATTAGTTACCGTACATGAAGTATCGTCAGTAATAGTTACGGTATAGGTTCCGCTAGTGGTAACATCAATAAATTGGTTCGTGGAACCACCTGTCCATACATAACCGATAGTTCCGGACCCGGATGCACTGGCAGTGAGTCTTGTAGTTTCACCTTGGCAAATAGCCAACCCTGGATTTGCTGAAATGCTGACAGTACAATTACCTCCTAGAAGCACAATTGGAAACAATGCAGCGCAAACGACCAAATTAAATTTCCTTAGCTTTTTCATCTCTCTCCCATTTTAAAACATATCCAATCCATACCCGCCCCAGCAGCAAAGGCAAGTGCGGCAGTTCTTGAACAGGTTGCGCTTGCCGAAAGTCCATATCGTTGAAATCTCGTGCGCGCCCTTGCCAGCGGAACCAAAGCCGGTGACGTTGGCGTCATAGCTGTAGGCGAAGCGCGCCTCGGTCTGGTCGTTCCGGCTCAGCTTCAAATCAATGCCCACATGAAACGCCAGGGTGTTGGTGTTATAGTTGTCTGCCGCGGGCGTATTGGTTTGATAAGAGACGCCTGCGAACACCGAGGTGGTTTCCACCACCTTTGCCCGCGCAAACAAGCCGTAGTTATAGGTCATCAGCTTGTTCTGGTATTCATATTTGAGCATCGGCATGATGAAGAAGCGGCTGTCTTTCTTTGTCACGGCATTGCCGAGCGGTATCGCCAGCGAGTAGTGCGCCACGAAGCGCATGGGCAGCCGTGCATTCAGCCCGAGCAGCGACTCATCGGGCTGGGTGAGGTGAGCAACGCTGAAGCCCAACGTGTTTTCGAGGTGGCGCAGCTTAAAGCGCGACAGGATGCCCGCGTCAAAATCGGGCAGGTTCACCGCCTCATGAGGAACGGCCACGTCCGAGGGTTCCACGCCATGAATGGGGTCTATATCGGGACCGAATACCAAATCGTTGGGCAACCATTTCCGGATATATTTCGCGCTCACGCCAAAGTTGATGTTGCCCTTCTCGCGGTTCTTATGCCTGATGCGCAGGATGTAGGCATAGGAGATGCCCGCTGTAAGCGTTGACAGCGCCCCTTCTCCCTCCGTATCCTGCATGAAGATAAAGCCGAAGCCGCTGTTCAGGCAGGGCGCCTGGAAGTCAACCGTGGTGGCATAAGTGACGAAAGCCGCAGGCAATTCAGGCCATTCATTGCGGTAGGAAACGGCAAACCGCAATCCCGGCAGTGCGCCCGTAAACGCGGGATTGTAGTAGATGCGGTTGGCGTAGTGTTGCGAAAACTGCGGGTCCTGGGCGAAGGCTGCGTATGAAAACAGCACGAGCAAAACCGGAAGCAACAGCTTGAAAATATGCGGCAGGGTAATTTTCATGACAGCGGAGAATAGCCGGTCAAATATCAAGAAAATAAAGATGCTAAACAATAGAGGAAATGACCTACGTGAAAAAGCGTAGGCGACAACATTCAACCGGATTGCGGGAAACAAGGGCTGCGGAACAGAAAGCGTGGGAAGTGCAGTAGTTGACATGCGATTTGATGTTGTTCGCATGTATGTCGGGCGGAAATCAAATAATCACAAACAAACCGAAAAAAAACAAAGGGCGGGCTGCCATATTAACCTGCGAGGCGATGGCAGATCACAGCATTCTGTACATCATCACATTGTCAATGTATTCTCCGTTTAGATTTTTTATGGCTTTTGGCAACCTGCCTTCTTCCCGGAATCCGAATTTTTTATACAGGTGTATTGCCTTTTCATTATTGGCAAATACCTGAAGCGTAAGTTTTTCAAGCCGTTCGTTTTTCTCAGCCCAGGCAATCATCTCCCGTATTAACATTGCGCCAATCCCCATATTGCGGTAGTCTTTCAAGACGCCCATCCCGAATTCCGCAGTATGAGATAATTTCTTTCTCGGATTTCCGGTGACGTTCAAGATGCCGGCTGTCTCGCCATCAGCTTCAGCAATCAGCAAGAGGTTAGCGGGGTTGGCAGTCATGGATTTAATCCATTCTCTTTCCTGCTCAACAGTGAATTTAAATTCCTCCGGTGCCGTAAGGATGAACTCCTGTTCAAGGATGTTAGCCATAGCTGTTTTTAATAATTTTTCGGCATCATCCGGAGTAGCCTGCCTGACGGTAACTGTTCTGTTGTCTTTTATTATAAACTCCATTGCATTTTCGTGAAATGTAGTTTTTTCTTACAGCCAGTTATAACTCCAACGCCATTTTCCTTATAAACCCGGTAAATCCGTTGTTTCCCCAAAACCTTACTCCTGTGGCATTCGCCTCGGCAACAGTAAGCTCAACGTATGAGATTCCTCTGCTGCGAAACCACTTCTTATATTCTTCGAATATCATAGTGCCGATGCCGGTTCTCTTAGAGGCTGTTTAGTTTTAAATTAAATCATAATAACAGAATGATAATAGAAC
>CAZCXH010000010.1:0-56252 GCA_964502525.1 uncultured Chitinophagaceae bacterium | reverse complement strand
ATTCTAACAACAACAACTGGAACAACAATAACAACAATAACAACTGGAATAACAATAACAACTGGAACAACAATAACAACTGGAACAACAATAACAACTGGAACAACAATAACAACAACTGGAACAACAATAACAACTGGAATAACAATAACAACTGGAACAACAATAACAACTGGAATAACAACAACAACAACTGGAACAACAATAACAACTGGAATAACAACAACTGGAATAATAATAACAACTGGAACAACAACAATAACAATGGCTGCACCGGAGAAGTGGTTGACCTGACCTTGGTGCGGGCGGGAACCACCGGTGATGTTGGACGCATATACAATGGCGATGTGATCAGCCGTTCATGCAAGCTGAATATCAGGGCGGATGTAACCTGCCAGAGCCGGGTGCGGAGCGTTGTGTTCCGCCTTAACGGAAATGCTTACCGGGTTGAAAATACCGCCCCTTACGCCCTTGCCGGAGATAATGGAGGAAGCTATAATCAAATGAACCTTGCGCCCGGTGATTACCACCTGGTGGCAACTCCCTGGTCTGGCGCAAATGGCACAGGAAGCGCAGGACGAAGCCATGAAGTCAGGTTCACCGTGGTTTCCGATGCCCGCACTTGCTTATCCGCTGGATATAACAACAACAACTGGAATAGCAATAACAACTGGAACAACAATAACAACTGGAACAACAACAACAACTGGAACAACAACAACTGGAACAACAATAACAACTGGAACAACAACAACAATGGGCGCAAAATGTCCGGCTCCGGAAATAATCCTTCCATTGATGAAAGCATAAGGATTTTTCCCAATCCCAATAGCGGACAATTTGAAATCGGCATGAACCTCAACGAGCCGGGCGACCTGGAAATCAGGCTCTATGATGTGTCGGGCAAAATAGTGTTTGAAGACGCCAGGATGAATCACAGCGGAAGCTATGAGCGGAAGGTAAACATCGCCTCGCAGCCGTTGGGCATTTATCTTCTCACCGTCAGGGTGAATGACGTCATTTCAACGAAAAAAATCCTCTACGCTGCGAAGCAGTGAACTGCCGGCTCGTGCAGACTCCTTTTCCTGCCGCCATCCTGATATATGACGGTGTAATTGATTTATTATAATAAATAAAGTATCTTGCCGGAACCCTTGATTGGCCTGCATTCCGGCTTACGGGGGGGGGGGATTTTCCCGGTTCTTCGCAAGAATTTTCCGGAATTTGCATACGAAGAATTACGTAGTGTTTTCCGCAAAAACGCTGAGAAGAGGATGTGGCTGAAACCATTGCTGGCAAAGGGTTTCATTGGATGACGCTTTAAAACATCTACGTGTTTACACCTATATCGGGTGATAATAAACAATAATGTATGAGCCGGAGGCGCGTTATGAAATATTGAACCAACCTTCTACCTTCGTCAAGTCCTTGCACACAAAGGTTTTCAGCCTGAGCATAAAAAGGATGTATGGGAAATAAAAATTACATAAAAAATAGCGGCTGCAGGATCGAAAGGCATGCGCGTGAAGCAGCCGCTCTTGCAAAATGGATTTCCGGGCAGTTAGCCTCTTCCATCATCCTGCTGGTGTTCCTGGGGCTTATCGCGATCTCTCACTCTGCGGCAGCGCAGTGCTCAAGCAATGCCGATTGCAACGATGGCGATGCCTGCACCACTGATATCTGCGATACGGGCGTTCCGCCCGGTGCATGCGTATGGACTCCTAACTTCTGCGATGATGGCGATGCCTGCACGGATGATTTTTGCAACCCGATATCGGGAGCCTGCTCCAACACGCCTATTAATTGCACCAGTGGGTCAGTCTGCCTCATTGACGTATGTGTTGGCGGAGTTTGCGGCATTCCAACCAATTTTGGCTTGCCCTGCGATGACTTTAATCCCGCTACCGATGGCACCGTCTGCGACAACAACGGAAATTGCCTGGTTCCGCAACCATGCGTTGACGGCACTCCCTGTGATGATGGCAACAGTTGCACAACCTCTGATATGTGCACGGGCGGTGTTTGCGTTGGCGCTTCCGCACCATGTGATGACGGAGATGCTTGCACCCAAAATGACACCTGCGTCAGCAATGTGTGCGCGGGATTACCCATTAACTGTTCAGACGGTGATCCCTGCACCGTTGATTCTTGCGATAACGGCAGTTGCGTCCACATTGGAATATCTCCGTGCTGCCAGGTTGACAACGATCCCTGCGATGACAGCGATCCCTGTACGATAGCCGACAAGTGCATCAGCGGTGTCTGCGGGGGAACTCCTTTATCCTGTGATGACAGCAACTCCTGCACGAATGATTCCTGCGTCAGCGGTGTCTGCCTCCACTCTGACATCGTACCGTGCGCAGTATGTACAACTGACGCTGGGTGCGCTGACGGCAACCTTTGCACGGTTGACAAATGCATTAATAACAACTGCGTCACCTCACCTAAATGCGCTGACAACAACCAGTGCACCAATGACGCCTGTGACACCGGCAGCGGCAACTGCACCTTTACGCCTCTGGCCGATGGCACCCCCTGCAATGACGCCAACATTTACACAACCAATGATGTTTGCGACAGCTCGGTTTGCGCGGGAGTTTCCGTTCTCGGTTGCCAGCCTTGTGATAATGACACCTCCTGCGAAGATGGCGACCTGTGCACCGAAGATGTTTGCATATTGTTTTGCTTCTATCAGCCTATTGTATGCGGCACTGATGACGACCTCTGCACTGATTTCTGCATTCCGCTTACCGGTCAGTGTGTCATCGGGCAGCCTGTTCCTTGCAGTGACGGAGATTTTTGCACCAATGACAACTGCAATCCGGTTACCGGGGCTTGCAGTCATTCTCCTGTAGTTTGTGCCGTGGATGCGGATATCTGCACCGAAAATGCCTGCGACCCGTCAACAGGAGGCTGTGTCATCACCAACATTTGTGATGACAATGACCTTTGCACCAATGATTTTTGCAATCCTATCTCCGGGGCATGTTCTTATTCTTCCGCTTTGATCTGCGATGTTGATGGAGATCCCTGCACGGATTTCTGCGATGGCGGAGTGTGCTTCTTCGGCCAGCCCAAAACGTGCGATGACGGAAACCTCTGCACCGATGAATTTTGCAACCCGGTGACAGGCGAATGCATGCGCACCGCCCAGACCGACTGCGATGGTGACGGTGTGGCGTGCAATGATGATTGTGATCCCGCGACCGGTGTTTGCACAACTGGAGTCAATCCCTGCGATGACGGCACCCTGTGCACCAATGATATTTGCGACCCGGTAACGGAAGCCTGCTCCAATCCTGCAATCGTCTGCGAGAGCGGTGATGATGACATCTGCACCGATTATTGCGACCCATCCATTGGCTGCGTATTCAGCGTCATTCCTTGCGATGACGGTGACCTTTGCACCAGCGACATCTGCAGCGAGGTGACAGGCGCCTGTCTTTTTGTTCCCGTTTGCGATGATGGCGATCCATGCACCATTGATTGCTGCCACCTCGGGCTTTGCTACAACTCTCCGCCCTGCAACGATGGCGTAGCCTGTACGATTGATGGCTGTGATACCCTGACCAAAACATGCACATTTACGCCAAGTGATTCGCTGTGTAATGATGGCATTGACTGCACCCATGACTTCTGCGACTCGTTGTCCGGATGCCGCAATATTCCTGACCACTCAAGATGTGACGACAGGATCAGTTGCACCCATGACGTGTGTGATACGGCAACCGGCTGCAATAATATTCCCGACCACTCAAGATGTGACGACAGGGTTGACTGCACCGATGACGTTTGCGACACGCGTAACGGGTGCAGGAATTTCCCGGATGACAGCCGTTGCGATGACGGCATCTCCTGCTCGGATGACATTTGCGATTTGTTTAACGATTGCCGCAATTTTCCGGATGGCAGCCGCTGCAATGATGGCGCGTCATGCACCAATGACTTCTGCAATTGGCCGAACGGATGCATGAATGTTCCGGATCATTCCAGATGCAACGATGGGTCGGTTTGCACCAATGATGTTTGCAATCCGCAAACCGGCTGCGCCAATATTCCCGTCTATTCCAACTGTGACGATGGCGTTGCCTGCACCGATGATTTCTGCGATCCGCAATACGGATGCCGCAATTTTCCCGATGATAACGTTTGCAATGACGGCATCTCCTGCACCAATGATTTCTGCGACCTTCGGAACGGCTGCCAAAGGATTCCGAACCATTCCAACTGTGACGATCGTGCTGATTGTACCAATGATGTGTGCGATTGGCAGAACGGGTGCATGAACATTCCTGACCATTCGCGTTGCCGCGACTTTATCTCCTGCACCCAGGATGTTTGCGCGGCATGGACGGGCTGTTCCAATTACGCGGATGATTCCTATTGCGATGACGGATGGGGATGCACGAATGACTTCTGCGACTCCCGGTCGGGATGCCGGAATAATTCCACCTGTGACGACCGCGACCGCTGCACCTATGATTACTGCGACAACGGCAACTGCAATTTCAACCCGATAGCCAACTGTAACAATAATAACAACAATAACAATAACAATAACAATAATAGCAATAACAACAACAACAATAACAATAACAATAATAACAATAACAATAACAATAACAATAACAATAACAACAATAACAACAATAACAATAACAACTCAAATCAAAACAACAATAACAACAATAACAACAATAATTGCAGCAGGGCGGAAGTAATCGGCTTCACCTTGGTGAACGAAGGCAGAAATGGCGACATCGGACCGCTCAGGGACTATGACATTGTTTACACCAGTTGCAGGCTGAACGTGAGGGCGGATGTCAACTGCCTCAACCGGATTAACAGCGTTGAGTTCAGGATCAACGGCACCACCTGGCGGATCGAGAACTATTTCCCCTATGCCCTTGCTGGCGACTATAATGGAAATTACCAGAGGCTGATCCTCTCTCCCGGACTTTACCGGCTCGAAGCCACGCCCTGGTCAGGGTTCAATGCCACAGGAACGCGCGGCACCAGCCGTGAAGTGTGGTTCACTGTGAGTTCAGCAAGTTGCAACAACAATAACAACAATAACAATAATAATAATAATTCGAATCAAAATAATAACAACAGCAATTCAAACAACAACAATAACAACAACACCAACAATAACAATAACAACACCAACAATAACAACACCAACAATAATAATAACAACACCAACAATAATAATAACAACACCAACAATAATAATAACAATAATAATAATAATAATAATAATAACACCAACAATAACAACAACAATAACTGCCGCGCGGAAGTTGTCGGATTTACTTTAATGCGTCAGGGCAGGAACGGTGCCATCAGGACGCTCCATGAAAATGACGTCATCCTCACGGATTGCGGCATCAACATCCGCGCTGATGTGGCTTGCCCCGGCTCCATCCGCAGTGTCGAATTCCGGCTCAATGGCGTCACTTACAGGCTGGAAAATGATGATCCGTATGCCCTCGCGGGCAATTATGGCGCAAATTATCTCCGGCTGAGTTTGCCTCCGGGTCAATACCATCTCACCGCCACCCCCTGGTCTGAGTTGAACGCGACCGGCAACCCCGGCATCAGCCATGAACTGCGCTTTTCCGTCAGTGCGGCAAGCTGCAACAACAATAATAACAATACAAACAACAACAACAGCAATTCCAATAACAACAACAATAATAATAATACAAACAACAATAACAATAACAACAACAGCAACTCCAACAACAACAACAACAATAATAATAACAACAATACAAACAACAATAACAGCAATTCAAACAATAACAATAACAATAACAATAACAATAACAATAACAATAACAACAGCAACTCCAATAACAATAACAACAACTGCCGGTCTGAAGTAACCGGGTTCACCGTAGTGCGCCAGGGCAGAAACGGGGATATAGGACAGCTTCATGACAATGATGTGCTCCTGACAGATTGCGGCATTAATATCAGGGCGGATGTCGCTTGTCCGGGCGATGTGCGCAGCATTGAGTTCCGGCTGAACGGTTCTCTTTACAAGAAGGAAAACTATGAACCCTATGCCCTTGCCGGTGATTACAACGGAAGCTACCTCGCCCTAAATCTGCCTCCAGGGCAATACCTCCTGGTTGCCATACCCTGGTCTGAGTTGAACGGAACCGGCAACGCGGGCGACAGTTATGAACTCCGTTTTACCGTAAGCGCTGCGAACTGCAACAACAACAATAATAATAACTCAAATCAAAACAACAATAATACCAATTCCAATAATAATAATTTTAATACAAACAACAACAACAATAGCAACAATAACAACAATAACAACAATAACAATAATAATAACTCGAATCAAAACAACAATAATACCAATTCTAACAATAATAATTCTAATACAAATAATAATAACAACAATAACTGCCGCGCTGAAGTGGTCGGTCTCACTTTGGTGCGCGAGGGCAGGAACGGAGACATCGGTCCGCTCAATGGCAGCGAAGTCATCTATACCGATTGCGGCATCAACATCCGCGCTGAAGTTGCCTGTCCGCGCAACATCCGCAGCATCGAGTTCCGCCTCAACGGCAGCGCATACGTCATAGAGAACTATGCTCCTTACGCGCTGGGTGGCGATTATAACGGAAACTATAAAAAGCTGACCCTGAGCCCCGGAACATACCATCTCGAAGCCATCCCCTGGTCGGGTATCAACGCCACCGGCAGCCGCGGCATCAGCTATGAAATCTCCCTCACGGTGAGCGGCTCGCAGTGCAACAGCAATAACAATAACAATAATGATAATTTGAACAACAACAACTCCCGCTCCAACAACAACAATAACAACAACACCTGCCTCGGCAAGGTGGCGGGCTTCACCCTCGTGCGTGCCGGCATCTCGGGTGACATTGGCGCCCTGGATAACGGTGACATCATCAGCAAGACCTGCAAGGTCAACATCAGGGCTGACGTGGGCTGCCCGGAAAAAATCCGCAGCGTGGTGTTCTGGCTCAACGGCAACGCCTACCGGATTGATAACATCCTGCCTTATTCCCTCGGTGGCGATGTGGCAGGCAACTACAACAAGCTGGGTTTGCCGCCCGGCACCTACCACCTGAAAGCCACCCCCTGGTCGGGCATTAACGGCACCGGCATCCAGGGCGTGAGCTATGAGCTTTATTTCACGCTGACGTCCGAGTCGCGCACCTGCCTCACCAGCGGCAATAACAATAATTCCGAGGAGAATGGCATCGGCTTCAAGATGACCGGCCCGGAAAGTGATGCGCCTGATGTAACCGTCTATCCCAATCCCAACAAGGGCGAGTTTGACGTCACCCTGCACATGGAAGAAAAGGGAAATCTGAAAATCCAGTTATACGACCTGAGCGGCACCGTGCTGTACGAAGATGTCAAAGCCGGTTTCAGCGGCAGGTACAGCGAAAGGATTTACATGACGTCTCATCCAGTGGGAATGTACTTCCTCCGGGTGAGCGTCAATGACGGCATTATCGAAACAAAGAAAATTTTATTCATCAGGAATTAGTGTTATGATTTTATTACTTGACAATTATTTATTAAAGGCAATGCGCGCAAGCAGTCACCCTGAGCGGAGTCGAAGGGTGGCGCAGGCAGTAGCCATGCCTTGCGCGCCTGCTTCCCCCTTCACCTGTCCGAACGGCTCGTCCGGGCGGAGGGGGACACAGGGGGTGAGCGGGGGTGATGCGCCCGTGACCGGCTGCGATTACGCAATTATTTCAAATTTTTTAACAGCAACGTTTGGTATCATATCAAAAACTTTATACCTTACCGCGCTTTTATAACATAAAACTTTAAAAACCATTTAAACAAAAATTGTCAACTCAATTCACAAACCATTAAAAACTGAAGTCATGAAAAACAGACTCTTCATTACAGCATGCGTTCTGCTTTTTGCAGTTGTTCAAAATGCTTACGCGCAAAAATCCTGGTTAACGGGTGGGAATTTCGATTTCGAAATTCAGGACGTCAATGATTACAAAATCGGGACAACCAGCGTGGCTGTTCACAGGCCCTTCATTTTCGTTGTCAATAACGAAAAAGCCGGCCTTATTGAAGGCAGCCTTGCCGGCACGAGGTACACAACGGCCCTGGGCTTTCAGGCTCTTCAAAACCTTGGCCCCCTCGGGCAGTTTAACACTGCCTTTGGCTACCAATCCCAGTTAAGGAACACTGCCGGCCTCGGCAACACTTCCATCGGCTGGCAGGCGATGCGCGGGTTTATTAACTCCAGCATAGTTGGCGTTAATAATACCGCGGTCGGCACAAGCTCCCTGCAAAACCTCATTGGCGGTTCCAACAATGTTGCCGTTGGCGCCAACTCGCTGGCTTCCAACGCTGCCGGCAGCAGAAACACTGCAGTGGGCATGGAAGCACTACGTTTGAACAACACAGGCACCAACAACACCGCTACCGGTTACCGTGCATTGTTCAACAACCTGCAACACGGAAATACCGCGCACGGCTACCAGGCGTTACTTTCAAATACAACGGGACAATTTAACACCGCGATGGGACTTAGCGCTTTGCAGACTAATGTTGGTGGCCTTCACAACACAGCAGTTGGTAATCTTGCTTTGACCGCCAACCAAGGGGCAAGCAACAATACGGCTGTCGGCAGTGAAGCGCTGAAAGCAAATGCAGGTGGGGCAGGGAATACCGCTGTTGGAACTGGTGCATCTGCTTCCGGCAATGTAGGCAACACAACAGCAGTTGGTTTTAACGCCCTGAACAAAAACGCGGTTAGCGGCAATACGGCTGTGGGTAGCGGGGCTTTGGATGTTAACGTTGCTGCTCCAGGCAATACAGCCGTGGGGTTGGACGCATTGGGAACAAATGCATTGACTGGTGCGGCAAACAATACAGCGGTTGGAGCAGAGGCTTTGTTGAACAATAATTCCGCTGATAATACTGCAGTTGGGTTTAATGCTTTGAGGGCGAATAATGCCGTTGGCAATACTGCCGTTGGCGCGCGCGCATTGGATGCAAACACTTCCGCCACAGGCAATACAGCTGTTGGATTAGATGCATTGGGAACAAACTCAACGGCAGCCAATAATACTGCTGTAGGCAACCAAGCTCTTCAATCCAATAATGCCGCTGATAACACCGCTTTAGGATTTAATGCGTTGAAGAATAATACAACAGCCGCTGGCAACACAGCCGTTGGTAATTTGGCGCTAACTTCTAATACATTCGGCACAGGTAATACTGCCGTGGGTGATCGCGCTTTAACATTGAATAAGGAAACAGGAGGTACTCCCGGTAATAATAATACTGCGTTGGGTACTCAGGCATTATCATCCAATGTGGATGGTTCCGATAATACTGCCGTTGGTTTTCTTGCATTGCAGCAAAATAAAGCTTCGGGTAATACAGCCTTAGGCGCAAGGGCATTGGATGCCAATACGACTGCCGCTGGCAACACTGCTGTAGGCTTAGACGCGCTGGGCGCAAATACAGCGGCTGGCGCAATCAACAACACGGCAGTTGGCAGTGGAACTTCAGCCGCAAGCAATATTGATAATACTACGGCAGTAGGCTTTAACGCATTGAACAAGAATACTGGCGCTGGTAATACTGCTCTGGGCAGTGGAGCTTTGGATGCCAATACGAGTGCGACTGGTAATACCGCAGTTGGGCTGAACGCATTAGGCACAAATAGTCTTGCCGGTTCGGTTAACAATACAGCCGTAGGCAGAGGAGCTTTAGCGGCTAACGATGCAGCAAATAATACCGCTGTGGGAACAGACGCCTTAACTGCCAACAACAACGGTACTAATAACACCGCCTTGGGTCATCAGGCATTGTTCACAAATGCAGGTCCCGCTGGTAGTGCCTCTGGAAATACCGCAATAGGAAATCAAGCCTTGTTGTTAAACCAGGGAAATCTTGCCGGAGAAGGCAGTGACAACACTGCGGTAGGTAATAAAGCATTAAGGGATAACACTACCGGGAAAAACAATGTCGCTATGGGTTTTGAATCATTGCTTGATAATAGGGACGGTTCTTTTAATACTGCATTAGGAAACCAGGCATTAAGAAATAACACCGGCAACGCGGCTTCTACCGAGGGTGCTTTTAACACTGCTGTTGGAAACCTCTCCTTGTTCACTAACGACAGGGGTATCTTCAACACGGCTGTCGGTAATAATGCCTTAACCTCAAATGTTGATGGCGATTTCAATACTGCTGTCGGCAATGGTGCTTTAAGCGCTAACACTGCAAATGGGAATACGGCTATTGGAAATTTTGCTCTTACAGCTAATGGGTCAGGTGAACAAAACACAGCCGTTGGAAATCGTGCGCTAACCGCAAATGTCACAGGTCAATTCAACACTGCCGTTGGATTTGAAGCTCTGACAAGCAGCGGAGTAAACCCGAGCGAACACAACACGGCTTTGGGCAACAGAGCGCTGTCTAAATTAAATGGCACCAGGATAGATGGTAATACAGCCGTTGGATCTCAAGCATTGGAGAATAATGTTACCGGCACCAATAACACGGCTGTGGGTTTTCAGGCTTTGGATGCAAACCTTGTAAACAGCAATACGGCAATGGGAGCATTTGCGCTGACTGCCAATACAAACGGTACAGGCAATACTGCCACCGGCTTTGAAGCGCTAAGACAGAATATAGGCAGTCAAAACAGCGGCTCAAACAACACCGCCATGGGCTTCCAAGCGTTGTCGCAAAATAATATAGGCAACCCCGCGAACGGAGGCAATAATAACACCGCCATGGGTTTCCAGGCGTTGGATGTCAACACAAGCGGAAATAGGAATACAGCAGTAGGTAGCTCCGCCTTGGGGGCAAATACAGAAGGCATTGACAACACAGCCGTTGGTAACAATGCGCTGTTGTTAAACAACGCCACCGGAAACACTGCCGTAGGTAGTGGAGCATCGGCAACCAGTAATGCTGTGGATAATACTGCCGTTGGTTTTAATGCGTTGAATTTGAACACTGCTCCGGGCAATACTGCAGTAGGAACAAGAGCGCTTGATGCCAATACAACAGCAGCCGGTAATACGGCAGTCGGCTTGGATGCCTTAGGATTGAATTCCACAGCAGCTAATAACACCGCTGTAGGAAGCGGTGCATCTGCAACAAGTAATGCAGCCGATAATACATCCGTAGGCTTTAATGCCCTGAACTTGAACACGGCCGCTGGCAACACAGCCGTGGGTGCAAGAGCGTTGGATGCCAATACAACAGCAGCCGGTAATACGGCAGTCGGCTTGGATGCCTTAGGATTGAATTCCACAGCAGCTAATAACACCGCTGTAGGAAGCGGTGCATCTGCAACAAGTAATGCAGCCGATAATACATCCGTAGGCTTTAATGCCCTGAACTTGAACACAGCCGCTGGCAACACAGCCTTTGGAACAAGAGCGTTGGATGTCAACAGCAGTGCCGCTGGAAATACCGCAGTGGGATTAGACGCTTTGGGTTTAAACTCAGCTCCGGGCGCAATTAATAATACAGCCGTTGGCGCTGGAGCATCAGCTACCAGCAATGTTGCAAACACAACCGCAGTGGGCTTCAATGCCTTGACTGCAAACACTGCTCCTAATAATACAGCCGTTGGCTCCGGAGCGTTGGATGCCAATGTAGCAGCAGGTGGAAATACCGCAGTTGGTTTTAATGCATTGGGTGCAAACATCGCGGGTATCAACAACACCGCAGTCGGTGAGGGAGCTTCCGCTACAAGCAATGCTGCTAATACAACAGCCGTTGGATTTGGAGCTTTGGGCGCAAATACTGCCCAGGAAAATACAGCCGTTGGTAGTGGTGCGCTGGCGTTAAATGTTGCAGCCGCTGGCAACACTGCTGTAGGTTTTAACGCATTAACAACTAATGTCGCAGGCATTAACAATACAGCTGTGGGCAGGGGAGCTTCCGCTGCCAGCAATGTGGCTAATACAACAGCCGTAGGCTTTAATGCTTTGGGTGTAAACACTGCTCCTGGCAACACAGCCATAGGCGCGAACGCATTGGGTACCAACGTTGCTGCAGCAGGAAATACAGCAGTGGGAGAGAATGCCTTGGCAGCAAACAATGCCGCTGGCGCGACTAATAATACAGCCGTGGGCAGCAATGCTTTAGATGTCAACGCAACAGGTGCCTTAAATACGGCTGTTGGCGCCAATGCATTGGGAGCCAATACAGCCGGTATTAATAATACAGCCGTAGGTAATGGTGCATTACAAGCAAACGTAATTGGTGCGCAAAACACTGCCGTAGGATCCGGAGCATTGAATGCTAACATCGCCAATGGCAATACAGGTTTAGGATTCAATGCCTTGAATTTGAACGTTGGAGGTCCTGGTGTAGGCTCTAATAATACTGCGGTTGGTACAGGGGCATTAGCCGTCAATGCTGGTGCGGGACCGGCAGGTTCAGGTAGTAATAATACTGCTGTAGGATTTAACGCATTAACAGCTAATGCAGGTACTGCGGCCGGTGGTCTCAACAATACGGCAATCGGCAGCACCGCTTTAACTGCTAACGCTATTGGAAATTTCAATACCGCAGTGGGCAATGCTGCATTATCTGCCGCTGTTGCGGGGAATAACAACACTGCTTTGGGCAACGCAGCCTTAGCCGCTAACGGGGCTTCCGGCAATACTGCCGTTGGCGCTTTCGCATTGACAGCAAATGGTGCTGGTACTGGGAATACAGCAGTGGGCAATCTGGCGCTCACCGCCAATGTTGCCGGTACGAACAACACTGCCGTGGGTGATCAGGCTTTGGATGCTGCCATTAGCAGCAACAACACTGCTATTGGTACAAATGCATTAGGCGCGCCCGCACCGGGACCAGGTCCCGATAATACCGCTGTTGGAAATAATGCGTTGGCAGCCAACCAGGCTGCTGGTAACACAGCAGTAGGTTCCAACGCTCTTGCTGCCAATGTCGCAGCGATAAATAACACAGCCGTGGGGCTTAATGCCTTGGCTGCTAATGCCGCTCCGGGGGCCAATGAAAATACTGCCGTTGGAAGCAACGCATTGGCTGCTAACGGTGCCTTGGGCAATACCGCTGTTGGTTTCAACGCTCTCGCTGCCAACGCAGGCGCAACGGGTAATACAGCCGTTGGAAGAAGCGCATTGGCATTGAGTGGCAATGCAGGAAACCCCGGTGCCATCAACAATACTGCCGTAGGAAGCCTGGCTTTAACTGCAAACGTTGGTGGATTTAACAATACTGCTTTGGGTTTTAGCGCGCTGTCAACCAACGTTGGCGCTACCAACAACACAGCTCTTGGTTTCAATACCTTAAATGCGGTTGGTATGGTGGGCGGTTTTAATACTGCCGTTGGGTCAAGTGCATTAGGAAACAACACGGCTGGCATTAATAATACTGCTCTCGGTGCGGCTAGTTTGTCCAACTACACAACTGGCACTAATAATACCGCAGTTGGTTTTAATACTCTCTTAGGCAGTGGCACTCCTGCTAATAATACAGGCGGGAGTAACACCGCGCTTGGAGCAACTGCGCTTCAATTCAATTCCAACAGTGGTTCTAATACCGCCATCGGAGTAGGCGCGCTTCAGAATAATAACCCTGCCGCTAATGCTGCCCCCGCAGGCAATCTTAATACCGCGGTTGGTTTTAATGCGCTGCAAGGTCCTGCTGCAGGGCAATTGGGCAACAATAACGTTGCGGTTGGTGATGCGGCACTTGCGGTTAACGCAGCAGGTAGTTTTAATACTGCTGTAGGTAGCGGAGCATTGAGCATTAACACAGCAGGTAACGGTAATACTGCTGTGGGTAACGGGGCGCTTAATCTGTTGAACCTTGCTGGTAACACAAACAATACTGCAATTGGTAATAGTGCGAATGTTACAGCCACGGATGGCAATGGTGCTGCCGTAACCAATGCGACAGCTATTGGCAACGGAGCACGTGCTATTAATTCTAATACCATGGTTTTTGGAAACACAACACCTCCATTGGCTGCTGCAACAGCCGTAACTGGTTGGGGATTTGGCACACAACCGTTTGTTTCAGTTCCAGTGTGCGGTCATACCGAAGCAAATCCTAATCCTCCTGCTAATCCACCACTGCCGGCTGCAACTGCAGTGGCCTTAAAAGTAGGTGATTGCAATGCGCCATTAACTGGACTTAATGGGAACGGAGCCTACCTTTCCGCGGGTGGTGCTTGGTTCGATGCATCTAACAGATATATAAAAGAAGAATTTACCAGGATGGATTCATCCGATGTGTTAAATAGGATCAAGAAAATGGAAGTGACGCGTTGGAAATATACCGGAACACAAAACGAATACCATATCGGTCCGATGGCTGATGATTTTTTCAATGCTTTTAAAGTAGGAAGTAATGCCGCTATTTCTTCGATGGATAAAACTGGTGTTCTCTTCCTCGGCATGAAAGCCTTGGCAAAAGAAAATGAAGAGCAGGAAGAAGAAATTAAGGCACAGGAAGAAGCGATTGCAGCGCAGCAAAAACCATTGGAAGCCATCCAGCAAAAGATGCGTGAACTGGTAGCGGCAAACGAAGCGAAAGACCAGCAAATAGCAAAGCAACAGGAGCAGTTGGATGAAATGCAGGCACAGATGGCGGAATTCCAGGATGCGCTCTCGCATTGCTGCACACGCTCATCAGCGCCTGCAAAGGATGACATCAATTTGCCATCACAGCTAGCCGATGCTCCGAGATTAGACCAGAACGTTCCGAATCCGTTCTCGCAGAATACCATCATCACCTGCTACATCCCGGCAGTGGCTAAAACCAGCGTGATAAAGGTGTTTACCCTTGAAGGCACTGAGTTGAAGTCCATGAAACTGGGCGGCAAGGGTGTTCAGACGGTAGAAATCAGCGGAGGTTCACTCCCCGCAGGCGAATACCTCTACACCCTCATCATTGACAATATCAAGATTGACACGAAGAAGATGACGCTGACGAGAGACTAAGAGTAACTGAACTTGCAATAGCAAAAAGCCGGTGCGGTGAAAACTGCACCGGCTTTTTTGCTTTTATACCGAGAGTAGTCGGGTTTCCGGAACGCGCAACCAGATTCATGCCGCCCTGAAAGGGCATCATACGCCAACGTTCCGTGAAGCGGAACCAGAAGCAAGCCGCCCTGAAAGGGCATCATACGCCAACGTTCCGTGAAGCGGAACGAAGCAGGAAGTCATAAAAAACCGGCAGCGCTGAAAGCGCGAAATCTTAATCCCAATGAAGAAGCAAGTCGCCCTGAAAGGGCATCAGACGTCAACGTTCCGTGAAGCGGAACGAAGCAAGTCGCAATGTTCGGTATTAACCAAGAGTACGTCTCTTTCCTTCGGAAATTCGACTACTCTTGGTATACCAATGTCGTTGCCACAATTACAGTCTGCCGCATCCCAACCACCGCTGCCTCCTTCCAACCCAGCGTTGCCAACATCATGAGCACCGCTGCATCCATTCAACCCAATGTGGCCAGCGTCACGAACAACGATGCTTCCGTCTAATCAATCGCGCTCTGCGTCCGGAACACCAGCGTCATCGCCATAATTGCAGATAGCCTTGCCATAATTACAGTTTACGCTATCCGGAACATTGCTGCCACTGTCCAAACTTGCAATGCCTCCATTCATAATCATAGTTCAAACCATTTAATGTCCTTGGCGTCCCTTCCCATCCCTGGCGGTTTCATTCCCTAAGCATTTTTTCTCCCAGCCACACCGCCCGGACTCCCCTCTCCATGTGGCTCCGAAGGAGAGGGATGTCCGAGCCATCTTACCAGTGAACAGGAATCAGTAATTTTTTTTGCCGGGATAGGAAAACTGTCCTGGCACCTTCTCCTTTGGAGAAGGGCGGGATGAGGCTTGCCCGGCAAGGATGAGGGCTATTATTACTCCAAAATTAAATGTGTGCATAGACAAGCCCGATAGAATCGGGATGCTTCGCTATCAAGGGAGTGCTTGCTTCGCGCGTTGCTTCCCCCTTGAGGGGGATTAAGGGGGTGATCATGTGCGTCATTGGCAGCGGAGGCTCCGCGAAGAATCTCCTTTAATGTGAGTCCGGAACAATGCTGTTCGGACTCCCTCTCCTTGAGGAGCCTTGAGGAGAGGGGCGGGGTGAGGTCACCAACCGCTCCAAACAAACCCTCCATATTCCCGTATAACCTCCCATCACCCACTATGTACCCTCAATGTTTTCCAAGCTGCAAAAACTATGTCTGGCGCACCTGTGGGGAGCTTGCGCGTTCTTCTTGCTGTTCTACTCTTCTGTACAGAACAATTGCTTCGCCCAACTTACCGCTGATTTCTCCACCAACAGAACGGAAGGTTGTAGTCCCCTGACTGTATGCTTCACTGACCATTCAACTGGATGGCCAAACAGTTGGCTTTGGGACTTTGGAAACGGAAACTTCTCGACTGACCGTAATCCATGTGTCATATACCCTACTCCTGGAACCTATACGGTATCCCTTACAGTAGCGTACGGCTCTAACAGCAATTCAAAAACTGTCACCGATCTGATAAGTGTTTTCGCTAATCCGGTTGTGGATTTCATTGCCACTAGTACTTCGGCATGCTCATTTGAAGCGATCACCTTTACCGACATGACCACCTTGGGTGACGCCCCTATAGCCTGGTGGAGATGGGGCTTCGGGGACGGTAATTCTTCCGCATTGCAAAACCCTGCTCATGTTTATGATGAGCCAGGAGTTTATGCTGTATTGTTGGAAGTATATGATTCAAATGGCTGCAACCACAACCTAAGCCTTGCCAGTGGAATTACAATACATCCTTCAC
This sequence comes from uncultured Chitinophagaceae bacterium, assembly GCA_964502525.1. GTDB lineage: Bacteria > Bacteroidota > Bacteroidia > Chitinophagales > CAIOSU01 > DATLYB01. Next base: position 39,444 of record CAZCXH010000010.1, on the reverse strand, counting down.
CGACCGTTACTGCTGACGCCACCCTTAGTTCATCTTGCTCATCACTTAGTGTTGCGTTTGAAGACCAGTCTCCTTCAGGGACTATTGTTGATCGGCTGTGGGATTTTGGAGATGGGACAAACTCCAACCAACAGAATCCAACCCACACATATACAGCACCTGGCACCTACACCGTTCTGCTTACCATTACAGATACCGCAGGTTGCTCCAGCACAGATACTTTATCTATCCCTTTAGGCAGCGGCTCCACCCTCGCAGACTTCTCCGTTGATGACACCTCCGGCTGCGGCAGCCTGAGCGCTGTTTTCACAGATCTTTCTTCATCATCAGGCACCATCACAAGCTGGCACTGGGATTTTGGTGATAGCGGCACTTCCACCGCGCAAAATCCAACACACAACTACACTGCTCCCGGAACTTATGATGTTACCCTCACCGTCACCGATAATAGCGGTTGCATTGACGAGATTACTTATGACGACCTCATCACTGTTTATGCTTTCCCCACTGCTGATTTCACTGCCAATCAGACGCAAGGATGCGGAATTCCTTTCACCATCAATTTCACCGAGACCGCTACCGGTGAGGTTTCATGGTTTTGGGAGTTCGGAGACGGGCAAACTTCAACACAGCAGAATCCCTCTCACAGCTACGCTGCTTCCGGCAGCTATGGCGTGAGGCTTACCGTAACCAGCGCTGACGGCTGCACACGCACGAGCTTCAAGCCTAATTATATCAACATATCCAGCCCAACTGCAAATTTCACGGCAGCCAAAATGAGCGGCTCATGCCTCGGTCCCACCCGGTATGCTTTTACAGACCAGGCTTCTGCCGCTGCAAGCTGGTCATGGAATTTTGATGATGGCGGTACCAGCACAGCCCAAAACCCCACACATGATTTTGCCGCTGCAGGTCAATATGATGTTATGCTCATCATCACTAACGCTGATGGTTGCTCAGACACCGTTACTAAGCCGGTTACCGTTGTTGCCGCTTCCGTTCCGGTCGCTGACTTCACTACGAACGATGCTCCGGTGTGCCTCCCGGAAAACATCAGCTTTTCGGATGCTTCTGTTTCAGACAGCGCAATTGTCTCCTGGAACTGGGCTTTCGGAGATGCTAGTACGTCATCATCGCAAAATCCATCTCACACCTATACAACTGTAGGCACATTTACTGTTGCGCTGATCATCGAAACAGTTGCCGGATGTCGTGATACAGTGAGCAAAACCGTAGAAACAAATGGATCTTCATTGATTGCAGACGCTGGTCCGGATGCGGCTATTTGCATTGGCGACACCACCGTGTTGGCAGGTTCCGGTGGCTCATCCTATTCCTGGAACAATTCTGCCAGCTTGAGCAATCCGAATATTTCCAACCCTTCCGCTTTTCCTACAGCCACTACCACTTATATTTTAACCATATATGATAGTCTGGGTTGCGCTTCCACGGATGACGTAACCATCACCGTTCATCCCTTACCGGAGGTAAGCGCTTCACCCGCAGCAATCTGCACGGGTGATTCCGCTCAACTTTCCGCAACAGGTGGGGTGAGCTATTCTTGGTCACCGGCATCAACGTTAAATAATGCTAATGTTTCCAACCCAATTGCCAATCCGCTTTCAACGACAACTTATTCCGTCACCGTCACCGATGTCAATGGATGCGTGAATTCGGTAAACACCACGCTTGTCGTCCATCCCCTTCCGACAGTATCAGTTTCGGCTTCCAATAATACCATTTGCGAAGGTCAAACCGTGCAACTGAGTGCAACCGGTGGTACGAGCTATAGCTGGTCGCCCGCAACATGGCTGAATGATCCGGACATTCCCAACCCGGTATCAACACCCGGCAATTCCATCGGCTATGTTGCAACGGGAGTTGACAGCAACGGCTGCGAAAATTCGGATGCCGTCAGCATAACGGTGAATCCGGCTCCCGCGCACACAGTCAGCCCCGACACATCCATTTGCAGCGGAGACACGGTACCACTTACGGCAAGCGGGGGGACAACATACAGTTGGCATCCCGCCACCGGCTTAAGCTGCACGGCCTGCGGGAATCCCGATGCGTTTCCGGCAACGACAACAACATATTATGTGGACATCAGCGATGGCGCAGGATGCACGGTTGCAGATTCCGTCACGGTTACTGTGTTTTCAGCACAGGCATCATCCGTCACTCCGGATACTTCCATCTGCAATGGAAGCAGTGTTCAACTCAGCGCTTCGAGTGGCGCGAGCTACACGTGGTCGCCAGCCACAGGACTTAACAATGCATTTATTTCATCACCGCTTGCAACACCGGATTCAAGTATTACTTACACGGTTCACGTCACTTCATCCTCCGGCTGCTCGTGGAGCGATTCAGTGCATATTGAAGTTTCGGAGGTCAATGCTGACATGACATTTTCCGGTAATGTAGGATGTGCGCCCGTCACTGTTCAATTTACCGACCTTTCATCATCAACCGTTCCTATTGCTTCATGGACGTGGGATTTTGGCGATGGCAATACGTCTTCGCTGCAAAACCCCTCGCACACTTTTACATCGGTTGGAATTTTTACCGTAAACCTTACGATTGAAACAACCGCAGGCTGCCTCGATACGGTCAGCAAAACTGTTGAAACAAGCAGCCCTTCGGTGGTAGCTGATGCGGGTTCCGATGTGACAATTTGCAGTGGGGATACCACCGCGCTGACAGGTTCCGGTGGCGTGACTTTCTCATGGAGTCCATCGTCAAGTTTAAGTAATGCGAATATTGCTAATCCATCCGCTTTCCCTTCAAGCACCACCATTTATGTCCTCACAGTATTTGACAGCATCGGTTGTGCCGATACCGATGATGTTACCGTGACCGTTCTTTCTGCGCAGGCAAGCGGAGTGAGCAACGACACTTTCATTTGCAAAAGCGGCAGTGTTCAACTCAACGCAACTGGCGGCACAACCTATGAGTGGTCGCCTGCCATCGCGCTGGACGATGCGTTTGCTCAGTCCCCGGTGGCGTCACCAGATTCAACTACCACCTACACGGTTCGCATCACTTCCGCTTCAGGCTGTTCATGGAATGATACCGTACATATTGAAGTCCTGAATGTCAATGCAGATATGGCTTTTTCCGGCAATGTTGGATGTGCTCCTGTCAATGTTCAATTTACCGATAATTCATCGTCAGACGACAGCATAGCTTCATGGCAATGGGCCTTTGGCGATGGAAATTCATCTTCGCTTCAAAATCCATCTCACACTTATTCATCAGGAAGCTTCACGGCAACCCTGATAATTGAAACAAGCGCAGGATGCCGCGATACGGTCAGCAAAACGGTGGAAGTGAGCAGCTCCTCGGTTGTTGCGAATGCCGGTCCTGATGTTTCAATTTGCAGCAGGGATACAACCGCACTGACAGGTTCAGGTGGCGTGACTTTCTCATGGAGTCCATCGGCAAGCTTAAGCAATGAAAATATTGCTAATCCATCCGCTTTTCCTTCAAGCACCACCATTTATGTCCTCACAGTTTTTGACAGCATCGGATGTGCCGATACCGATGACGTCACCGTGACCGTTCATCCCCTGCCCGTTGTGGATGCATCCCCTGCGGCAATCTGCACCGGTGACTCTGCGCAGCTTTCCGCAAGCGGAGGCATGAGCTATTCCTGGTCGCCTGCATCAACATTAAATAACCCCAATATTTCAAACCCTATTGCTAACCCGCTTTCAACAACAACATATAATGTGACGGTCACTGACGTCAACGGCTGCGTGAATTCTGTCAGCGCAACGCTGGTCGTCCATCCGCTTCCGGTCGTTAATGTTTCATCCGTAAACAAAACCATTTGCTACGGTGAATCCGTGCAACTGAATGCAGGCGGTGGCGAGAGCTATAGCTGGTCGCCCGCCACATGGCTCAGCGATGCCGCCATTCCCAATCCGGTTTCAACACCGCTGCTTTCTACCAACTATTCCGTTACCGCAACTGACATCAATGGTTGTGAGAACACAGGTTCGGTCGCTATTACGGTTTACCCGATGCCGGTCTATTCGGTCAGTTCCGATACATCCATCTGCAACGGAGACACGGTAGGACTTTCGGTGAGCGGTGGAACTTCTTTTGTCTGGTATCCGTCAGCAGGACTGAGTTGCACTGCTTGCAGCAACCCGGACGCTTATCCGGCAACAACAACGACATATTATGTAAATAGTACCGATGCCGCAGGATGTACCTTCACCGATTCCGTCACGGTTACGGTTTTTTCACAGCAAACCGTTACCATCACCCCGGATACATTCATTTGCAATGGTGGCAGCGTTCAGCTCAATGCAACGGGCGGCACCAACTATGAGTGGACGCCTGCAACCGGACTTGACAATGCCCTCGTGCCGTTTCCCGTTGCATCGCCCGATTCAAGCACCACTTACACGGTGAGCATTTCTTCACCATCCGGCTGTTCGTGGAACGATTCGGTTCGAGTTGAAGTGTTGGAACTCAATGCAAATTTTTCTTTATCCGAAAGCACGGGATGCCTGCCGTTCGATGTTCAGTTTACCGATTTCTCATCATCCGATGCTCCGATCGTTTCATGGCAGTGGAATTTTGATGATGGAAATATTTCAAATGTTCAGCATCCGAATCACGTCTTTGAAACTGCCGGGACGCACAATATTATTTTAACCGTCACTACAGCAGGCGGCTGCTCCGGCTCCGCAAGCGCGTCCATAACCGTAAATCCTTTGCCGGTGGCGGTGGCGGGTCCCGATGCCGCGATATGCGATGGAGGCGCTGTTCAACTCGCTGGTTCAGGCGGCATGCAATACATCTGGTCTCCGCCTTCAGGCTTGAGCGCCACCGATATTCCCAATCCTACCGCTTCGCCTGACGTAACTCGGCACTATGAATTGATTGTCATTGACGCAAACGGATGTTTGGATGTGGACTCTGTTTTAATTACCGTGGGCAACTTACCGATAACAACGATTTCAGGGAATGCAAGCTTATGTTACGGAGATTCCGTGCAACTGGAAGTTGCCGGAGGAAATTCTTACTCCTGGTCGCCAGCAACAGGATTGAACAATCCTCTCATTCCAAATCCGGTTGCACGTCCGGAAGCAAGCACTACTTATGTTGTCCATGTTCAGACCAACCTGGGTTGTGATGCGGTTGATTCGGTGGAAGTGACGGTGTATCCTAAGCCAACCATTTCCATCAACGCGGATAATGAAATATGTATTGGCGATACCACACAGTTCCGTGTTTCGGGAGCGATGAGCTATGAGTGGTTTCCTCCAACCGGGCTTAGCTGCGCTGACTGTCCCAACCCGGTTGCAATAACTGACGCCAGCACTACTTACTTTCTTACAATGACTGACAATAATAACTGCATCTGGCGCGACACCATTCCGCTCGCTGTAAGTCCGGCTCCGCAAATTCACACAACAGATGATAAGATGATCTGCAAAGGGGAATCAGTGGAATTGACATCAACATATTCAGGAGCAACTGTATTTGAATGGACGCCCGGATTCGGATTGAGTTCTTATGACACTCCCAGTCCTGTCGCTTCTCCCGAGAAAACAACTGAATACGTGATTGTCGCGCGCAATACGTCAGGTTGTGCCGCAAGTGACACGGTGCTTATCAATGTTATTGATCAGATTCACGCGGTGGTGACGGATAACATGCGCATGTGCCCCGGTGAGTCCGTAACTATGGAATCACGGGTCACGATTTCCGGTTCAGCCGAAACAAGCGTGCTTTGGTTTCCGGAAGACGCATTTGCTGATCCCGCTTCTCCGGTGCAAACGGTTTCGCCAACGGCAACAACCACTTACATGCTGGTTGCCTCTGGCGGACAATGCACGTCCGACACCCAGTATGTGCATATCCACGTTGACGAAAGCCCTGAAGTTGATGCCGGTGATGATCAAACCGTGATGGCGGGGACAGAAGTTAGTTTCACAGCAACTTCCAGCAGCAACATCACCGCTTTTTACTGGAGTCCTTCAGCGGAAGTAACCTGCTTTGACTGTCAAACTACCGGCATCACCGCGAATGAATCCGGAATTTATTACGTAAGCGTAACCGATGCCAACGGTTGCACCGCAAAAGATTCCGTAATGGTGCAAGTACTGAAAACATGTGACGGAGATATCTGGCTGCCCAATGCCTTCACTCCAAACGGAGATGAATCAAATGATCTGTTCCGTGTTCGCAGTCTCGGATTTATTGACCTGATCAGCTTCAGGATATTCGGCCGCTGGGGAAATCTCATATTTGAAACCGATGACATCAATCAGGGTTGGGATGGAAAATACAAGGGCGAGTTCGTCAATCCTGAAGTCTATGTATGGTCAGTGCGGGCCCGGTGCTCCGATGGGAACGAAGTGGAGAAAAGCGGGAACGTGACCGTCATCCGGTGACCGGATACCGTTCAGGCCGATCCGCAGGGAGATTCCGCCCGCATCCTTGCCTATTCTTGCTTACCTTCGCCATCACAAAATACTTGCATCCGCTTGTCGTTAAGATGCTTCAGATGTTCCGGAAGCCCCTTTGCTTTTTGCTGATTCAGATGATTGCCGCAGGCATCAGCGCTCAGATACCCATTGGCATCGGGCAATGGCGCACGCATGTTCCCTACCGCAACGCGTCAAGCGTGGCAAATGCTGACAACAAGGTTTACGTTTCGGGCAATGTGTTTTTCTTTTCCTATGACAAAGGAACCGGAGAACTTACCAAATACGACAAGGTCACCGGGCTGAGCGATGTGGGGGTGACGCTGGTCAAATACAACTCATTCAATTCCACTCTCTTTGTGGCTTATGAAAACACCAACATTGACCTCATCAGCAACAATGAGCTTTACAATATTGCCGACATTAAGAGAAAACTGATTGTCGGTGACAAGCAAATCAACAACGTTTATTTCCTGGATGACATCGCATATCTGTCAATGAGTTTCGGCATGGTTGTGCTTGACATGACGAAGAAGGAAATCAAGGATACCTGGCATATCGGAGACAACGGTGCCGACATCAAAGTGTTTTCATTCACATCGGATGGCTCGCATTTTTATGCTGCAACCGAAAAGGGGGTGAAAATGGCGGACATGGACGCTTCCAACCTTGCAAGCTATGAGGCATGGTCTTTAGCACCGGGACTCCGCGCTGGCACGGCTTCTGATATCGTCACCTTCGGCAATGATGTTTTTGTGAACATGAGTGATACTATTTTTGAATTTAACGGCACGAATTGGACCGCATTTTATTCTGATACTTCATGGCGGATTGCAAATATTCTGGTCAGCGGCTCAAAAATGATGATCTGCGAGTCAAGTGAAACCGAGGACTATGTCGGGCGGGTGAAGGTGAATGATGGCGCAGGCTTCACCGCATATACACACCCCGACTTGCGGATACCGGTGGATGGCGAAATCGCCCAGGATGGTAATCTGTGGATAGCGGATGGCATCAACGGGCTGGTTGGAATAAAAAACGGGGAGGTGCAAAGCCCTGTCTTTCCCAATGGCCCCGGCTCGACCAATGTGCAGGGGATGTCTGCGGACAGAGGTCAACTGTGGGTGGCGCCAGGGGGCGTCAGCTCCAGTTTCAATTATTTATATAACAGCGATGGCATATTCTCGCATTCGGATATATGGCGCAACTACAATCAATACACCAATCCGGAATTAATTGATGTGCAAAATATCTGGCAGGCAAAGGTGCATCCGTCAGTTGATAAGGCATATTTCGCATCCTGGTATTCGGGCTTGCTGGAAACCGGTAATGGCTCATTCACCGTTTATGACCAGAATAACAGTATTCTTAAGGGACGGATAGGCGATCCTGCCAGAACATTGGTGGGCGGATTGGCGTTTGATTCCTACAATAATCTTTGGCTGACAAATTCAGAAGCCATTGGGGAAAACCAAATAATAGTCATCAAAGCTGACGGAGAGTGGCTGTCGTTTCGCCCGCAGGGCATAACCGGAAAAGCAATAACTGATGTCATTGTTGATGATTACGACCAGAAATGGTTCATCATCCCAAGAACGGCCAACCAAAGCATAGTGGTTTTTAATCATGGCGCAACCATTGAAAATCCTAACGATGGAGATGCCTGCAAAATATTTGGAAGCGGAGCGGGAAATGGCAACCTGCCTGATATCGTTCTTTGCCTTGCCAAAGACCGGGATGGTGAAATATGGGTGGGCACACAACAGGGAATTGCGGTATTTTATTGCCCTTCAGCGGTATTTTCGGAGCAGGGGTGCGAAGCGCAGCAAATAATCGTAACCGTGAATGGAGTTGCAGGTTATTTGCTCGAAACCGAGGTTGTGAATGCGATAGCGGTGGATGGAGCGAACCGCAAATGGGTAGGCACCAATAACGGTGTATTCGTGCTTTCACCGGATGGTACCGAGCAAATCAACTATTATACTGAAGACAACAGCCCGTTAATATCCAACAACATCATGGATATTGCCATTGACGGTGAAACAGGCGAAGTGTTTATCGGAACAGAAAAGGGAATTGTATCAATCAGGGGCGAGGCAACGGAAGGCGATGAAGAGCATCACGGGGTATTGGTTTATCCTAACCCGGTAAAAGAAACCTATGATGGACCCATTGCCATTAAAGGGCTTGCTGATAATGCCAACGTAAAAATTACCGATGTTAACGGAGTGCTATTCTACGAAACTGTTGCGCTTGGAGGGCAGGCGGTGTGGAATGGAAGAAACTATAATGGCGAGAGGGCAAAAACCGGTGTTTACCTTGTTTTCTCCTCAAACGAAGACGGCTCGTCAACCAATGTTACCAAACTGTTAATTATCAATTGAGTCTTTCAGCATGTCAGGATTGTCCCATTTGATAATAATCTCATTCATGTCCGTTTTGCTGATAAGGGGTTGAATCTGATGAAGAAAAACCTGACACTGTTGCCGGCAGCGCTCGTTTGTTTCTTCCCATCGCTGTCGCAGCCTTCCGGACAATTTCAAAAAGTTTCAGCGCCCGAGTATTGCGATTGCCCGAAGCGTTCGCAGATATTAAATGATTTCTCAAGATTTATTCCCGGCAGCAGTACTCCCGAAATCACTCTGCGCGCAAATTTCATCTTCATGCAGAAAGACGATGGATCAGGAGGATTTGAGGAAGCCAACGCCATTCACCAAAGTTTTTGGAATGAAGTGATTGGAACCGTGAACGGACCGGAAAACTCGCTCAATTACAAATATGCGAACCTGAAAAATGCGGACGATGGGAAATCATGCTATGACGGTTACGTTAAAGACAGCAGGGTTCGTTTTCTGATCAACCCGGTTTACATCCGCGATTCCTACGGATGGAATAATGAAAATGACAGTTGCAGCGCCAACTGTCCTGACCTTTATGGCTGCAACTGGTATCTTAATTATCTGCATGATTCACTAGCCATGACCGCTTCGGTGCCAAAGGGAATTAACGTGTTCTTCACCGAAAAAGGCTCGGCTTACGACACTATCGTTTCAATGAAGAAACTGAAGATCAGCCTTATCGGCTCGCACGCATGCTCCATGATGCCGGGCTGCGACCCCGACAGGAGTCTTAAGTGCCACATGCCTGACGTTTTTCTCGGTTTTTACAGTAAAAACCTTATTCCGTCATCGCCCGAATGGGATACGTCTTTATTCTGGAATCCTTACGACCGGGCAACCCGCTACAGCGGCAACACATTCAACTGGGCTGTTGATAATACATCTTTTGGCATCATACATGAATTAGGGCACAGCCTGGGATTGGGGCACGGCTACAACCATTGCCATCATAACATCATGAACAACAGCAGCAGCGCTGACAGAAACTACTTCATGCAAAAGCAACTGGCACAGGTGCATAAGAATTTATGCACAACCGTTCTCCGCAATTACATAGAAGATTGCCCGTATAATCCGGATAATGTATTTGAGATAGCCGGAGACGAATTGATTGATTTTGATTTCACCTGGTTTGGCGATATTGTGGTAAGAAGCGGAGGGACGCTTGCCATTACGTGCACCGTGAGAATGCCTGACAATGCGAGGATAATTGTTGAGCGGGGAGCAAGGCTCATTATGCAGGGAGGCCGGATTACAAGCGCCTGTGGCGGCAGATGGCGCGGGATACAGGTGCTGGGCAACAGCGAGCGGACAAAAGGAAATAAGCTGAAAAAAGAACATCCGCAAAACATTTCAGACATTTATGACTTTGCTTTATCGGCAAGGGGAAGCTATCCCCGCGCAAGTGATGAACATGGCGTGGTAATCTTAAACAAATCCATCATAGAAAATGCCGTTTGCGGCATAACTACCGGAGGCGAAGGACCGTTGCTGGCGAAAAAGTATGCCGGAGGCATATTGCTGGCGGAAAATTCTGTATTCAGGAATAATTTGCTCGGAATAAAATTCATGAAGTTTAATTACAAACCGGATGACCAATCGGCAGCCTACTATGTTAAAGGATGCGCTTTTGAAACAGATGACTCCGCAAAGGAGATGAATCTTTCTTCATTCATTCAAATGAAGGGAGTATGCGGCTCAACCATAGCCGATAATGTTTTTAATAAAAGCACTGAGTAGGCTATGCAGGCGGCATTATGAGCTCAAACTAATTCGTCTCGCTTACATGCAATTCAACTTCAGGCAAAGCCGGGTGTTCCTTATCTTTTTCGCCATATCTGCTGCATTTTATATCAAGGGATGCGGAAGCCAATTCGTTGATGACTATTTCACGCTATTTGTTTACTTCCGCCAGCAGGGATGGGCCGGCTTTTTTGATTCGTTCGGGTTTACGAGCTTATACTATGGACATAATCTGATAAACCTGATTGCTTACAGCCTGTTTGGAATGAACAGGCTGGCATGGTTTCTTTTATTCACCGGCATGCACAGCCTGAATGCCTTCCTCGGGTTTACTTTTTTCAGCCGGCTCTTTCAAAACAACAATTTGCGCCATGCAAATCTGATTGCCCTGACGGGCAGCCTGCTTTTTCTTTTGGGTCCTCACCAAACAGAGAATGTTATCTGGGGGGCAACATTGCACTATGCAGTTTCATTTGGGTGTTTATGGCTGTGCCTGATATTGCAAGCCGCGCATTTCGAATCCGGAAAATTGCTGCCGCTTTTTTTATCTCATCTTCTTTTTGCATTTGCGTTGGTCACCCTTGAGCTTTCGCTGGTTTTCCCGGCTATATTTTTTATTGTGTTCAGTTTCCTTTGGACGCCCTGGTTTGAGTTCAGCCGGATGAAACAGGTCATCTCCAGGATAATGGTTCCCAATATCTTCCTCATTCTTATATATTTCCTTTTAACAAAAATTATGAAAGGAAATTACATCGGGCATTATGGAAGCGATGTCCATCTGGCTAACTTGGATTTATTCAGCCTGACATCCGCCTTTTCAAAGTACATCGTGAAACTTGTTTTTTTTATTCACCATTTTTCCTACGGTACGCGCAGTGCAGTTTATGAATTTATTGCCAGCCATCAGGTCATCTCAGTCACCGCGTTTTTTCTTCTGATAATCATTTCTGTCATCTCATTTGTCTTCAGCAGAAGAAAGGCGGTGCTTATTGCATGCTTGTTTTTAATCTCTTTCATCGTGCTCCTGCCCGCGCTTAATATGTATTTTGCCTATTTGTCCTCTACCGAAAATGAGAGGCTGTCATACATGGCGTCTTATTTCATTTACATGGCAGTTGCGCTTCTCTTCTCTGCTGCCGGAAAAGCCGGCCTGATTGTATTTTCTGCGGCATTCCTTGCCACCAGCGTTTATCTGGTTCAGGAATCGGCAGAATCGTGGAAGGGAGCCAGTGAGGTGCAATCGTTGTCAGTAAATTCGTTCAAATGGGAAGGTTATGATAATATCTTTGTTCTGAATCAGCCATGCTATTTTCGGGGAGTTTATGTATTTCGGAATAAAAAACGATTGAACAGGGCCTTATTTGTAATGCGGGATATTGATTATGAAACTAACATTGAAGAAGTGGCATGGACTACAATAAACTCACCGGAGGATTCGGTTGCAGTGGAAAAGTTGAGTGAATTATCCTTCAAGGTTTCATTGCCCGCTTGGGGCAGGTGGTTCTGGTATAATAACTACGGAGCCGTGGATTACGAAAATGAACATTACGAAGTTGATTTTGCCGATGACTCTCAGAGCTATGTTGTGAAGTTCAAAAAACTTTCTCAGTCCGATGTGATTATTTATTACACTTCCAGCGGATGGAGGGAAGTGCGTCACCAATAGATTACAATCTTCATGCTCCACAAAACCAAAGGCATCGTCCTACACACCATAAAATTCACTGAAACGAGCGTCATCACGAAAATCTATACCGAAGCCTTCGGGCTGCGGTCATATATCGTGAACGGTGTCAGGAACAAGGGGGCGAAAAGCAAGGCATCGCTATTCAGCCCCATGACTATTCTCGACCTGGAGATTTATCACAGGGAAAATAAAAACCTGCAGCGCCTGAAGGACTATCGCCCTGCATATATTTACAAATCCTTTTCTCATGATATGATAAAAAACTCCATAGCGCTGTTCCTTGCGGAAGTGCTTTACAAGACTATCCGTGAAGAGGAGGCTAACAGCGAGTTGTATCATTTCATTGAGAGTTCTTTTATTACCCTTGACGAAACGCAAAAGGCGGCAGGCAATTTCCACCTTGTCTTTTTGCTCCGCCTCACCAGGTATCTCGGCTTTTTTCCCAGCATCACCGGCAAGGAGACGGAGTATTTCGACCTGAAGGAAGGCGAGTTCACCGGGGAAATTCCCGCTCACAACAGTTTCATTTCCCAGCCTCACAGTCGCTGGATGGATAAATTATTAAGAGGGGAAACGGCATCGGAAATGAACCTTGCCGACCGCAATTTCCTTCTTGACAAAATCCTGCTGTATTATGGGCTGCACCTGCACGGCTTCAAAAGCGTTAACTCGCACCGCGTGCTGCACGAGGTATTGGTGGAAATGGGCGCCTGACAATTACAATCATTTATATGATAAGATTTCTGAAAACATTGCTGGCAACGGCAACAGCTTTCTGCTGCCTGCTGTTGTTGGCATTCTTTTTCCGCGTTCCCATGCTTCAGTTCATCGGCAACCGGCTCATCTGCGAAGACAGGATGGAGAGGGTTCCCGCGCTGTTCGTGCTTTCAGGCGATCCGTGGGACAGGGGCAACGAGGCTGTGAATCTGTATAAGAAGGGATTAACGGGAAAAATTATCTGTACGGGCGAAAACATTCCCCGCCTGTTCCTGATTGCAGACATCCGGTATCCCGAAAGCGAACTGACGCGGATGCATATCATCGCGCAGGGCGTGCCGCCTTCCGATGTGGAACTTCTCGCCAAAGGCACCAGCACGAAGGAAGAATCAGATTTCATCATAGAATATTGCAGGCAGCATGATATTAAAAAGGCTGGCGTGGTGTCAACTAAATTTCATACAAGAAGAATCAAAAATACGTTCAAAAAAAAATTCAAAGAAGCGGGAATTGATCTCATCATCCATGGCGCGCCCAGTTCCGTTTACAGGGAAGATCATTGGTGGGAAAATGAAGAGGGGCTGATTTTTGTGAATAATGAATATATCAAGATCATGTATTATTGGATGAAAGGATGCTAAGTGGCCAACCTGCTGCAGTATTACACCGGATTGTGGCGATGCGCTCCATGCAGACGCGGTGCGGTGGGTTTGGAAATTGGGGGAGTGGGAGTTCTGGATAGTGCCGCTCTGATTTTGAGTTCCATAGTCGGTGATTTTAGTTTCCGTAAGAGCGGTTTTGGTTTTCGCAAGTGGGTTCAAGTTTCCGTAGATGTGATTCTGGTTATTCTGAGTATTTAAACCCGTCCCATTTTTTTTAAATTTTAATCTTTGAAAAATTTCGCTTAATTCGTTCCGGCTAATAACAAAGAATTATGCAAACCCAAAAGTATTCTGTAAACCAGCACCAGATTTCTACTTTCCTTGCTTATGTCAAAGATGATCAAATCGCAATTTCGGAAGTGCAAAGACCTTTCGTTTGGGATAGCACCAAAGTGAGAGATTTGATGGATAGCCTGTATAAGGGTTAACCTATCGGCTATGTCATAACCTGACAAAATCCAAATGTTCGTTTGAAGGACGGCAAAATTTCAGCAGGAAAGAAAATTTTAATTGATGGTCAGCAGCGTATCACTGTCTTGCGGGCAACGATTCCGGCAAAACAGCACTCTCTCAAGTGAAGAATTGGTCAATCTTGTTAAGCAAGTACCAGCACTCAAGCAGGTTCTGATAATAGACGCATGTGCATCCGGGCGAATAGTGGATGACCTTGTTGCAAAGCGAGATGCGTTCAGCAGCACCACCATCCGGGCGTTTGACAGGATGAAAGACCGCACCGGGATGCACATCATCACCGGATCAGCCGCTGATGCAGTGAGCTATGAAGCAAGCCGCTATGGACAAGGCGTTCTCACTTATTCTTTGCTGGAAGGCTGGAAGGCATAAAAGGGGCTGCATTGCGGGAAAGCAGATTTGTGGATGTATCAACGCTTTTTCAATGGGCAAGAGATCGTGTGCCGAAATTGGCGGCAGGTATTGGCGGAATCCAGGAGCCAAGGTTGTTCAGCCCATTCGGATCAGAAAGCTTCGACATCGGGCAAATGGAGGATGAAGACAAAGCAAAAGTGCCGCTTGCAAAGGTGAAGCCGATGTTTATCCGTTCAACATTCATCAACATTGACGAAAGTGAGGATAACCTGAACTTATCCCCTTACGCGGATGACCAACTTTATGAATTGTCTGCCAGAGGCGGGGAAGCACCATTGGTGTTTTTGGATATAAACCAATTTCCAGATGCCTGCAAGGTGAGCGGAACTTATAGCCGGGTGAATGATCAATGGAAACTTTCCTACAAAATAAAATGCGGGGATAAGGATTTTAAAAACGAAATCGCTTCCGCATCAGAAGATGAATTGAAAAAGAAACTTATTAAAGTGGTGAATGAGGTGGTGAAGGGGTTGTAGATAGTTCTCCAAACTCAAAGCCCTGATGAAGAAATATTTCCCGGAGGAATACAAGGAGTAGCGAAGATGTCATTGCCGTAAATCATCGGTGGAAAGCCGGAATGTTTTTTACAAATTTCTGTTTTAAAGAGAAATTTGTAAACCATTATTTTCTATATTTGGACTTAAAATCGCTCCTTTCCTGAATGGTTAAACGGGAAGTCTCCGAGTTATTGAAGAAGTTGGCGCGCCAGTTCCGCGCGGTGGCGGTGGTAGGTCCGCGACAGAGCGGCAAAAGCACGCTGGTGAAGGAAGTTTTCCCCGATAAGCCTTATGTGTCGTTTGAAACACCTTCGGTGCGGAAATTTTTTACCGATGACCCGCTGGGTTTCCTGAATACCTATCGGCAGGGCGCTTTATTCGATGAAGCCCAGCGCACTCCCGATTTATTTTCTTATTTGCAGGAGGTTATTGACTCATCCGAAAAGCGCGGCAGGTTCGTTCTTACCGGCTCCAACAACTTCGTCTTGCAGGAAAGCATCACCCAAACGCTCGCGGGCAGAATAGGTTACATTGACCTGCTTCCGTTCAACATCAACGAAATCGGAACGGTGAAGCGCAGCGGATACGGCAATGACATCAACACTTACATTTTTAAAGGCGGCTATCCCGAAATTGCAACGGGAATGGCGAAGGTGGAGCCATGGTTCGCCTCCTATATCCGCACGTATGTGGAGCGCGATGTGCGGCAAATCAAATCCATTGAAAACCTTGCGGCATTTGAAAAGCTGCTGCTGCTGTGCGCGGGGAGAACGGGGCAGCAGCTCAACATGACGAACCTGGCGATTGAAGCGGGCGTGAATGTTAACACCGTTCATAGCTGGCTCGGCTTGCTGCAAAGCAGCTTTATCATTTATATGCTCAGGCCGCATCACCGGAATTTCAACAAGCGCGTGGTGCGCACGCCAAAATTATATTTTTATGACACCGGGCTGGCGTGCGCCCTGCTGGGCATGAGGGAGCCAAAGGAATTGCAGTTTAACCCGTTGCGCGGAGCGCTTTTTGAGAACCTGATGATTAACGAAATGCTGAAAAGCCGCTTCAACAAGGGAAAGCGCAATAATCTCTATTACTGGCGCGATAATACCGGCAACGAGATTGACGTGATTATTGACAACGGCAAGTCCCTGGTGCCGGTTGAGATAAAATCAGGCGCAACGGTCACCGAGGATTTTTTCCGAGGCACCACATTCTGGCAGAAACTCACCGGAAGCAAAACCGGTATGATTGTTTACGGAGGCGACCAAAATCAAAAGCGCAGCAGCGGAACGGAAGTCATTGGCTGGAAAAATATTGGAGACCTTTAAAGGAATAGAAAAGGATTCAAAGCCCTGATGAAAAAATATTTTCCGGGAACAATACAAAGCGTGATGCGAAGCATAATTCTTTTTCAGTTATTGGTTTTGTCAACTGCTCTCTGTGCTCAAAATACAAAGGGTGTATCCGTTGCTTACTCATCACCGCAAGAGCAAACCGGAAAGACTTACGCCCTCATCGTTGGCATCTCCAAATACAAGAATCCGGCAATCCCCTCGCTGCAATTTGCAGACAGGGATGCGCTTGCGTTCAGAAATTATTTGGTGGCAAGCGGAGTGGATTCAAATAACATCACGCTGCTGATGAACGAAAATGCGAGTTATGCGGAGACCATGTTGTCGCTGGATGAACTCTGCACGCAAAAAGCCAAAGCTGGCGACAAGGTGTTCATCTATTTCAGCGGGCATGGTGATGTCGAGAGCCGCGTGATTACCAATGTCGGATACCTCCTTCCTTATGATGCACCGAAAGTCGTGTACGCCATCAGTGCAATCAACGTGCGCACTTTGCAGGATTATGTTAGCACGCTTTCAGCAAATGGAGTGCAGGCGATTGTGATTACCGATGCCTGCCATTCGGGAAACCTTGCAGGCGGGCTGGAAGGAATGAAAAACATTCAAACGGTTCTGGGTGACAAATGGAAAGATGAAATAAAAATATTGAGTTGCCAGCCTGGAGAATTATCGCTGGAGGGAAAGCAATGGGGAAATGGCAGGGGATTATTCAGCTATGAACTTATCAATGGTATGGCTGGTAAAGCTGACCGTAACAATGATGAAACTGTTTCATTGCGCGAGTTGAATTTGTATTTGATGGAAAAAGTGCCGGATGAGGCGAACCCGATGCCGCAGAATCCGGTGCTGATTGGAAATTCTGAAGCGAGCATTTCCAGAGCCAATAAGCAATTCCTCGATTCGCTCGCTGCTCAACCCAATGGCAACAGTTTTGCAGCAATTGATACACGCGGGTTTGATGATAGTTTCTTAAATGGTGTGAACGACTCAATAAAGGAACACTACCGGAATTTCAATCTCTACATGGACTCTGCCATCTATGTAAGAAAGCCCCAACTGCCATCTGCATACTATTTCCTGAATCGCGTTCCCCAGAATAATTCTACCAAATTGATGATTGCGGTGATGAAAAGAAATTTAAGTATGGGTATTATAAATAGCTCGAATCAGTTGCTGGATAATTTCGTCACGTCCGACATGAACTCCTCGTTGTTTGATTTCGAGCAGAAGAGCGCAGAAACAAAAATTCTGCGTCAGCTATTTGGTGATGACAAACTTCAAAAATTGGGATTCCTTTCAAAAGCACTATTCTTCGAATCTATCCCTAAAGATTCAGTTGAGACCAAATTTGCTATGAGCAAAATTGATTCGGCTATATTCCTGAGTCCAAATGCCGCATATATCCAACTCTGGAAGGCATCGTTATTATCTTACCAGTATTCGCTTCCTGATATTAAGTTCAGGGAAGCCCTGCCTTACGCGGAAAAAGCTATTGAACTGTCCCCACAATTTGCTTACGGTTATATCGCTCTTTCATTTACATACAGAAATTCATTTGAATTTGAATCAGCAATTTTGGCTGCAAGGCAACTATACCAATTCGGTGAAGATTGGGAATTGGAAGCCTACAAGGGATTAGGATCAACTTATCTTTTTCAGTATGCTTTCAGAGATTCCACAGACAAATCTCTTGTTGACTCAATTGATTACTACTTTACGCGGATCATTTATGATCCAAAAGATCGTCCCCTGCGGTCTTTATTTCCATTCAGAAACTATAATCAGATGGGTGACTTTTTTCTGGAACAACGGATGCTTGATAAGGCGATTTTAAGTTTCGAGAAGGCAGCAGCCGCTAATTCAACGAACGGTTATTGTGAGATAGGGTTGGCAAAATGCTATTCAATGAAACTGGATCAGAAGAAAGCCTTACACCATCTCGAACTGTCACTACAAAAAGGTTTTAAGCGGATTGAAACCATTAAAAGTTCCTACCTCGACTCCATCCGCTCCACCCCCGAATTCAAAGCCCTGATGAGGAAATATTTTCCTGACCAGTACAAAGAATGAGATAAACTTAACTGATTCATTAAATTTGTCCAATGCAGGTAAATGATTTTATCGGTTTTCAAAAGTTTCTCTTGCAGGAACAAATCTTTCAGCGATTTGGTATCACACGCATGGGTGTTTTTGGTTCGTTGGCAAGAGGAGAGAAAAATATACGCGATATAGATATTCTCATCGAGGATGAAAATCCCGATTTTAAAAAACTTATCGGCTTTAAAACCTACCTTGAAGCGGCTCTTGGAATGAAAGTGGATGTGGTGGTAAAAAAGTTTGCAGACCCGGTCATTTTATATCGCGCGATGAAGGACATTAAGTATGCAGCCCTCGATTAAAAACGATTTGGTCTATCTGCTGAGGATACTGGACTCCATCGGGAAAATCAAAATTTACTCCCATGGATTCAAAAGTCCTGCTGATTTTTTTGATGCCAACGAACAGCAGCCCTTCAACGCTTCGCTTGCTTTGCTCGTAAATATTGGCGAGCAGGTGAATAAAATAAGTGACGAGTTGCGCTCCACGTATCCGGAAATAGCGTGGAATAAAATCAGCGATTTCAGAAACCGGATTGCTCACGATTATTCAGGCATTGATAAATTCATCACTTATGAAATTATCAAAACCCACCTGCCAACGTTGAACAAGGATATTGAGGCGATAATTGCTGAACAGTTGTCAAAGGGTACCTTTGATAGAAATGAGCTGAACGCAGCCAAAGACAGCATCTACTATCGCCATGTGGATTTTGACGCTTTGAATAGGGAACAATGAAAGCCCTCGCCACTTTCCTGTTTTGGTTTGTTGTTTCCGCTCCACTTTCCTGACCAATACAAAGAATTAGTGAAAATAACATTACCGAAAATCATCAGTTTGAAGTTTGAATTTCGGGATCGTAAATCGTAAATTGTAAACAGATAAACTGTAAACAGAAATAGAAAATATATTTTGATATTTTGTAAATTTAAACAGCTTCTAAGAGGCGGTTAAATCATAATAACAAAATGACAAAATGATAATGAAAGGCTGGTGGCACGGATTGTGCAGATGATCGCTGATTGTTTTATCTGTAGTCATCCTATTTTTCTGCGTCATCTGCGTTCTATTGCCATCTAAATTTTTATTCGGATAAATTTCTTGCATATTTGCCATTGAAAGCTGCCATTGGAATGGCTCACTTTCATTTGACAATTAACCATTAAACACCTAAAATCAAAAAGCCATGAAAGACGCACTCAAAAATTTCATTGCGCTGGCGGTTGTGCTGGCGCTGTCCAACCAATTGTTCTCCCAGGCAAAAGGAGAAGAAGACTGCAAGCCCATAAAAGTGGAGGCTAAGAAAAATCCCGGATCACGGGGTGAAGAAGCGGAAGCTTTTTTGCCCGGCAGCGGTAAAAAGCTTGCGGACATCAAACCTGCCCTGTCAAGAGGCATGTCTGATTGCCTTGTCACCTTGCAGAACCAAGCTGATTACGAAGTGAATGTCTATTTAGACACCGTGTGGCAAGGTTCTTTGGAGCCTAAGAAAACCGGCTATATCAGCGTTGACGCAGGGAAATACAAGCATTTGAACGCCATCAGCCTCGCGGGTGAATATACCTGGGCAGGGATAGGCGATTGTTCCTGCGACCGTACATTTCAACTTGCCAAGCAGGCGAAGTAGTTGTAAGATTCTAAGATTCTTTATCTGCGATAATCAGCGAAATCAACCGGAAACCTGTCATTTCAAATAGTTTGCGGATTTAGGGATTTGAGGATTAAATCAAAAAAAATTTCCGGATTGTGAAATGAGGTAACGTTTTCCGGCTTTTGGTATAGGGTGATAAGAGTTCACCAACCACCATAAGCCATGAAAACCCGACTGTATGATGACATGACCGGCTGCGCAGATGCCGACCCGCGATTCGTTGCAATGCTGAATGAATGGGAAAAAACATTGAGCGCAGCTCCGTCATATCTTGCCAGCTTGCGCAACCTGGTTAGAATGTACAGGGAGATGGGAAAAGAAACAGAGGCGCAACTGTTCGAACTGGAAATCTCAAGGCTGGCTAAGACGCTTTGATAGATTTAAAATTTAACGGCTTTTTAAAATCCGATTCCGATGAAGCACATCATCATGGCATTGTCGTATCTCTTTTTCGCCTGGTCGCTCCACGCCCAAACCACAAAGGGCGTGGCCGTTTCTTCTTCCGCACCGGAGCAAACCGGTGAGACTTACGCCCTCATCGTAGGCATCTCCAAATACAAAAACCCGGCAATCCCTTCTCTGCAATTTGCCGATAAGGATGCGCTGGCGTTCAAAAATTATTTGGTGGCAAGCGGAGCGGATTCAAACAGTATCACACTGTTGCTGAACGAAAAAGCCACCAACGGAGAGTTTTGGGCGAGCATCAACTTTCTGACTGAAATCGCTAAACAAGGCGATAAAGTTTATATCTACTTCAGCGGGCATGGCGATGTGGAGAACAAAACAGTGGTGAAGGATGCTTACCTGCTGCCTTATGATGCACCTAAGTGCGTGTATCCCGCAGGGGCAATTGCAGTACCGTTACTGAAAAGTTGGATTGCTACGCTTTCAGCAAGTGGCATTCAGGTATTGTTTATTGCCGATGCCTGCCGTTCGGGAAATCTTGCCGGAGGAAGGGAAGGCATGGAAGCCGCAGCAGCCATGCTGAAAGACAAATGGCAGGATGAAATAAAGATTTTGAGTTGCCAGCCGGGTGAACTTTCGTTGGAAGGAAAACAATGGGGGGATGGTAGGGGATTGTTCAGCTACGAGTTAATTAACGGTTTGTCCGGATTAGCTGATAAAAACAAAGACAGCATTGTGAATTTGCGCGAACTGAATTTATATCTGATGGAAAAAGTGCCCGATGAGGCAAGTCCGCTTCCGCAGAACCCGATGCTGTTCGGGAATATGGAAGCGAGTGTTTCAAAGATGAATCCGCAACTGCTCACTTATCTCTCTTCAGAGCAAGGTAAGAGTGTCTTTGCAGACATTGATATGCGAGGATTGGATGAGTCATTGCTTGCCGGCTTGCATGATACGATTAGGCAGCACTACAAAAATTTCCAGGCTTGTCTTGACACCGGTAATTACTTTTCACGCTGGAGTTTCGGGAAACATAAGGAAGGGGAAAAAGATACCACTGTTTCAGCGTATTTCTTCTTCCAAAAGATCCCGAAGAATGATGGAACCAAGCTGTTGGTTGCTTTAATGAAACGCAACCTCGTTGCAGCTTTACTGCACAAGATTGATAGGGCATCGAAAGCTTTTGATGATTTTGGAGCTGAGGTTTCGTATGGCACGGTAGCTCCCGGATTTATTTTTGTCACATTTACCCCGGCAATACCACATGAAATGATTTCTTTCCTGAGAGCCACACTTGGAGATGGAAGGCTTTCAAGGCTTGGGTACTTATCAAAATGTCTATTTCTTGGAAGTTGGGACCATTATTTTGGTGATAAGAAACATGACCTCGCGAGAATGCAGTTAGATTCAGCAATGGTTCTCGACCCCACGGATGCGCATTGTCACTATTTAAAAAGCAGATTTCAAAATAAGCTTGATTCAATTGCTTTCTACTGTAAGAAAGCCATTCACTATTCTCCCCGATATTCGCCTCCATACGCATTGCTCGCTGCAACGTACCTTGAAAATAACCTACTCGATTCAGCGGATGTCTATTATACAAAGCTTCTGCAGATGGATTCAACCTATTTAGGACTGGGCGCCACCGGCAAAGGAATAATTTTTTACAAAAAAGTGCTCAATGACTCAGCGGATGCGTACATCAATCTGGCATTGAAAAATTTTTTCGAACTAAGGAATATGCCTTTCCAAATACCCAAATACGCTAATGTCGCCCAAAGATTGGATTGGCACAAATTACCTGAACAGGCAGCTAAAGTTTACAAGCAGGGATTAGAAGCCAATCCAAGTCCAGGGTGGGCTTCTTTCTATTATGGCAATCTTGCTAATATTTATTTGTATAGCCAACTGGACTCAGCAATTTATTATTCCCGCAAGGCAATTCAAAGCGATCCTTCCAATGGATATAATTTTATCGTTATCGCTACAGTTTATGAAATTTTATATCAGCCTGACTCAATAATTTATTACGGTAAAAAGATGATTCAAATCGATCCAAAGTGGGAGGAAGGTTATGCCATGCTTTCCAATGGATATTATAAATTGAATCAACCGGACTCTGCGCTTTATTATTCCCGGAAAGCCCTTTTAATTAATCCTGATAACGAACGCGCATGCGGTAGTATAGGACACGCCTACCTTAAACTGAACCAGCCGGATTCGGCTCTCTATTTTTTCAACAAGGTGATGGAACTGCACCCGGAAGACAGCATAACAGCTTATAGAAATTTTGCTGATTTCTATTCTGTAACCAAGAAAACTTCATTGGCTGTGGAGTACGCGGAGAAAGCATTGAAATCTGCCGAGAGAATGGCTGAAGAAAAGAGATTAGTCAGACAGGACTACTTCACACTTCTCTTCAAAGTAATTCAGAAAACTCCCGATCTCGACCCCATCCGCTCCACCCCCGAGTTCAAAGCTCTGATGAAAAAATACTTTCCGGAGGAATATGAAGAATAAGGCGAAGGGAATTTTGAGTTATTTTTACGTCACCATGAAACAAATCATCCTCGAAATTCCGGAGAGCAAATACGAGTTTTTTGAGGAGTTGATGGACCAGCTTGGCTTTGTAAAGTCAAAGAGCAAAGGTAAAAACGCAGATTGGGTTTATACAAGCATTGCTCGGGGATTGAAAGAAGTGAAGCTTATTCGCAGCGGAAAGCTGCCGAAAAAATCCATCCAAAAGCTCCTTCGTGAAATTTGATATTTACTACACGCCTGAGTTTGAAAGGCAATTGAAACGGTTAAAGAAGAAGCACCGCTCCCTTCCCAAGGACATTAAAAACTTAACCGAACAGTTGCAGGAAAACCCGGTAATGGGAATACCTCTCGGGAATAATTGCAATAAAATCCGTTTAGCCATATCATCGAAGGGAAAGGACAAATCAGGGGGAGCAAGGTTATTACCTGCGCAGTGGGTGCAGAAAATGAAATTTATCTTGCCGACCTCTATGACAAATCGGAACAGGAGAATATATCTGATAAGCGCTTGAAGGAAATCGCACGACAGATAAATCCATCCTAACGAGAATTCAAAGCCCTGATGAAGAAATATTTTCCTGACCAATACAAAGAGTGAAATGAAAACCATCAACACACTTTTGCTTTGCAGTTGTGTGTTTTGGGTTTACGCCCAAACCACCAAAGGCGTTTCCGTTGCTTACTCATCACCGCAGGAGCAAACCGGCAAAACTTACGCCCTCATCGTAGGCATCTCCCAATATAAGAACCCCGCAATTCCTTCGCTGCAATTTGCCGATAGGGATGCGCTTGCTTTCAGAAATTATTTGGTTGCAAGTGGTGTGGATTCAAGTAATATTACGTTGCTGCTGAATGAAAAAGCCAGCTTTGCTGAAACGATGCTTTCGCTGGATGAACTCTGTACGCAGAAAGCAAAAGCTGGCGATAAAGTATTCATCTATTTCAGCGGGCATGGCGATGTGGAGAGCCGCGTGATTACCAATGTTGGTTACCTGCTGACCTACGATGCTCCGAAGGCGGTTTACGCCATCAGCGCCATTAACGTTCGCACCCTGCAGGATTATGTGAGCACACTATCGGCTAAAGGGGTGCAGGCGATTGTGATCACGGATGCCTGCCATTCGGGGAATCTTGCCGGTGGCGTGGAAGGAATGAAAAACATCCAAACTGTGCTTGGTGATAAATGGAAAGATGAGATTAAAATGCTGAGTTGCCAGCCGGGAGAACTTTCGATAGAGGGAAAGCAATGGGGAAACGGGCGGGGATTATTCAGTTATGAACTCATCAACGGAATGGCTGGAAAGGCTGACCGCAACAACGATGGCGCTGTTTCACTGCGCGAACTGAACTTGTATTTATTGGAGAAAGTGCCTGATGCCGCAAATCCTTTTCCTCAAAATCCGGTATTGATTGGAGATGCTGAAGCAAATATTTCCAAAACAAACGACCAAATACTTGCTTCGCTTCCATCTCAGCAAAACAATATTTTAGCTGCAATTGATGTAAAAGGGTTCGATGAAGAACTGCTGAACACAGTGCCAGATACTATCAGACAACATTACCGCAATTTCAATCTTTATCTCGATTCTGCAATATATGTGAGAGCGGCATCCATGCCGTCCGCTTACTACTATCTGGCGCAAATTCCGGAGGATGGCTCCACAAGGCTGCTCAAAGGGATCATGGAAAGAAACCTGTTTGTGGAAATAATGGATCACGCTAACATGGTCATGGATTCAATAATTGCGAATTATCTCTTCACCGGTTTTGAAACTCTGATGAATACGAGGCATGAACTAATGACGCTTCGGAAGATGGTGGGGGATGAAAAAATGATTTGGTTCGGCTTCATGTCAAAGGCGTTGTTTTTCGAATCCATCGCATTGCTGTGGAACAATATTGATTCTTTGCAAGAAGTGGTGTTACATAAAATGGATACGGCTATAACTTACGATCCTTACGCAGCTTACCTGTTCAATACCCGATCGCAAGCCCATTTTTCTCTTGGAGAATACCAGCAGGCGCTTTCAGACGCCATAAAAGCCAGTGAACTATCGCCAGCATACGCGCTTCCCTACCAACTGATGGGTGATATCTACATTGCGCTTAAGGAGTATAACTCAGCAATCGCAGCGTTCAATAAATTATACCCAATCAACGATCCGGATTGGACACTGCGCGCGAGCGTGGGCAAGGGAGTCAGTTATTATTACCTGGGGCTTTTGGATTCTGCGGGCTATTATTTTGATAAACCCATAGAGGGAAAAACCCGGATTTCTCAGACAACTGCAATTGCCAGGAGATTTGCCAGCCTGAAGGACTATGATCAGGCAATCCGATACTATAATGAAGCTTTAAAACTGGGTTCCACGGATAAGTATGTCATTTATAATTTAGCTTGCTGCTATTCACTGTTAAATGACAAGCTTAATGCTATAAAATACTTTGAGGAATCAATTAAAGCAGGGTTCGATAGCCTTGCCCATATCGAAATAGACACCGATTTGGACAATATCCGGTCCACTCCCGAATTTAAAGCCCTGATGAAGAAATATTTTTCGAAGGATCGGAAGTGATGCTTCCGGGTGGAATTACCTTGCAAAGTACTATTAATGGAAGTGTTTGTAATATTATACAATCTTTAATTTAAGGTTGCCGCTTTTTTCTTTGAGCTGATTTCAATTTCTTTATGCAGTAATATTTCTTTGCAAGAAATTTTTGACTTGTCAGGAAAGCGTCCGGTTTATTCTTACCGGCTAAAGCAACTTTATTTTGCGCCTTGAATCCTGCTCAAAGCCTCATAAGCCGGAGTGAATTTCGGATCAACCACAATTGCGTTTTGAAAACAGACGATGGCTTTGTCATTTCCCTGCGCAAAATAGACTCTGCCTGAAAAAAACAGAGCGTCCCTGTAATCCATGCCGTGTTTGGGCTTCACTTTTTCGAACATGGACAAGGCATTTTCCATATCATTCATTTCAAAGTAGATATTGCCGGCATTGTTGCGGGCGTTGCCGAAGGCATCGTCATCTTCAGGCACTGACAAGAAATATTTCATCGCTGAGTCCGGCAATTCCTGATTAAGATAAATTTTTCCGATGTTATTGCAGGCCTTGCCAAAGGCGGGATCGCCAGGAGGCACTATCTTCATGCTCGCCAGCGCTTCATCGGCAAGGTTCATCTGCGCATAGATGAATCCTATGCTGTTGCAAGCCAGCCCGTAAGCAGCATCATCTGGCGTTACCCTCCGGAAATAATGAAGCGCTGAATCACTTTGCCCCTTGCTGAACCATGCGTCACCGAGATTATAACCGGCTTTGACGAACTCCTTGTCTGTTGCCGAAACCTTTCTGAAAAAGTAAATGGCGCTGTCCATATCTCCAAGAAAAAAGTACGCCCTGCCGATGCTGTTCAGCGCACCGCCATATTCAGGATATATTTCCAGACTTTTCTTATATGCGCCAATTGCTTTTTTCACATCCATCACTTTCTTCAGCTCGCTGGAGTTTTTGGCAGCCATGTCCATGTATTCATGACCGAGAAACAAATGCGCCCGCGCGCTGTTGGGCGAAGCCTTAGCGCCATGCTCCATCAGCGAAAGCGGACTGCTCCACACCTTGTTTTGAGTAACGGTCTTGTAAGAAAAACCGGCAGCAACGCAAGAGATCAGAATAAGGCTTAACGCAGTTTTCAATGCAGGGCAAGGGATTTTCCGGATCATCTTTTCGGCAACTAGCACAGCAGCAATGCAAAACCCGATGGACGGAATAAACAGGAACCGCTCCGCCATGGTGCTTGCGATTTTGATGATGAAGTTGGAGGAAATGGATAGGGCGATGAAGTAAAAAAATATCCCGTATGCAATCCAGCTTTTGTTTTTGATATTAAATAGGGCATATGTCAACAAACCTCCATGAATAAGCAGGGATAACCATGCAACCGGGCTTGACCAGTTTGCAATGGGAATTTGATTGTAAGAATAATCCCAGCTTAACATAGTCGGAACAAAAAGCAATTGAAGGTATTTCCAAAGTATTACGAAGTTGGTGGCGAATATTTCTGATGCCGAGTTTGCCGCCACCAGGGAGTTGTCCATGATGTCCAGTTCGCGATTGGCGATTTCACCAAGGGCAAAGCTTCGTGCAAAAAGATAGGCTGCGGCAACCGCAGCTATTGCGGGCATTGCCGAGAGCCATACCTTCTTGTTAAAATGCTTCTGCGTGAAAAAAATGGTAAGAGGCGCAAGCCCAAGAAATGCAATGGCATTCTCCTTTGACAACAGGGACAGGGCAAGCGAAAGAACCATTGCGGCAAGCCATGCAAAATGATAAGCTCGGGCGTAATTCACCAGCGTTATCAAGGATAGCAATAGGAAGAAAAGGCAAAGAATTTCATCCCGGCTCTTGATGTTGGCGACAACTTCCGTATGAACCGGGTGGGCGATGAAAAGAAGAGTGATGCAAATGGAAATGATGGCGGGAGCTGGTGACAGCAGTTTAATAAGGAGCATGTAAAGAAGCAGGCATGCCGCAGAATACAAAATCACATTAATCAGATGCCCGGTTTCCGGGCTATTGCCCCATAGCTGTTTTTCAATTGCAAAAGATGCAAGCGGCAACGGGCGGTACAACCGGTCATTTGAAGATCGGTCGGAGTGCGCAAATCCATCGTAATATCCTGTAGTAAAAATTTCTCCAATGCCCTTGACTCCCTGCTGAACATGCCGGTTGCCCCTTGTTACCGCATCATCATCCCCATTGTATCCGAAGCGGTTGGTGTTGCTGTAAAGCAGGAAGGCGAAGGCGGGAAGTGCGATATATAAAAGCCGGGCAACCTTCTGCCAACTGAAGCGCTGAATCGGAGCCGCTTGTTTTGCTTTAGATTTTTTCAACTATTGGGAAGTTCGTGAAACCAAATTATTCCTTCACGATCGGAATAATCGAGGTGCCGTGCCGGATGAAATAAACGCCCGGCTCCAATCCGCTTAAATCAATATATGATTTATTATCATGGATAAATCCGGAAAACACTATTTGCCCCACCGCGCTCATAATTGAGATTTCACCTATTGGATTTGAAGACTCAATAGCTGTCAATTCTGTAACCGGATTTGGAAATAGCGCAAAATCCGATCTGCTTTCATTTGCAATTGCAGTGGTTGATGTGGTTCCGGTCAGCAGATAACCCCAGACCGGAATGAAAATGGGGCTGCCGTTGCCGTCAAGCGGGGTGGCTGAATGGATCACTGTTGAACCGTGATAATTTCCTGACAAGCCGGGCGCATGGTTGCTGTAAAGGCAATGTGAGATTGAAAAGGGAGGAGCCACTCCGTCAACAATTGTTGTGTCGTCAAGCTGCAACATTCCAAGTCCCGTAATATTTGCAAACTGGTGGCTGAACGGAACGATTTCGTCCATCAGGTGCAGGAAGACAAAATGCCTGCTTGCAGGCGTGACGCCTGCTTCACGCAGCCAGGGCGCTGCGTTGCTGAAATAAGCGCTGTAATCATTCGGACCTGAAAACATCACCACGCGCTCTGCAGAAAACTTTTTTGCGAGATAACAAGCGTGACCTGCGCCCTGCGAATGTCCGCTCACCGCTATTTTGCTCCAGTCAAGCGTTGAATCTGAAGCAAGATATTGCCCCCAATTATGTGATGAAAGCTGCGCCAGGAATTGGAGCAGCTTCACAGTTCGCGTGTAAATGGAATTCAGCGTGTCAACACTTACCGCTGAACTTACCTGCGTTCCGAAACAGATTTCCTGCCTGAATTTATTGAAAGCGAGGCTGTCCGCGCTTCCTGCAAGCAACGTGGTTAAAACGCTGTTCGGGTAGGTTACATTGACAGCATCAAAGCCGAGGCTTGCGGCATGGCGGGTAATGTAGTCGTAATTTTTAGGGGTGCTGAACGTGCCGCCAATAAAGAGGAACAGCTTGCCATTTTGAGTCGTGGTGTTAAATGCCACCATGTGGCTATCCTGGGGCGGGTAGCTTGCATCGGTCTGTTGCGGTTTTACATAGAATTCCTGAATTTGGCACATGCTGGATGTTGCGGTGAGCAACAGGCAAAGTAAGACGAATGACGCGCGCATTTTTTTACAAGTTAATGGCTTTCTGTAAAAATTTCTAAAACAGTCCGGCAGTGGTAAAGGTGAAGCAGTGAAACATTCGCTAACCGCTGCCGGCCAATTGGGAATCCTGCTGTTGTTGTCAGCATCTTTTATGCGGTTGCATTTTGTTTTGCAAGCAACAGCCCTCCATCTTTGCTGCGCCTTAATCAAAAATAACAATGGATAGTGACCTGCTCCTGTGGGGAGGGTTCAACCTCTTCGTTCTGCTGATGCTTGTGCTGGACCTTGGTGTTTTTCACCGGAAATCACATGAGGTGAAGATGAAGGAAGCGCTTGCATGGAGCGCAGTGTGGATCACGCTTGCGCTGATTTTCAACTATGGCGTTTATCACTACATGGGGAAGGAAAAGGGGCTGGAATTTCTAACGGGCTACCTCATAGAAAAGTCGCTGAGCGTTGACAACATCTTTGTTTTTGTGCTCATCTTCTCTTACTTCCAGGTGCCGCCAAGCTATCAGCATAAAGTGCTCTTTTGGGGAATCCTTGGCGCGCTGGTGCTGCGTGTCATTTTCATATTTGCCGGTGTTGCCCTCATAAGCAAATTTCATTGGTTGATCTATATTTTCGGAGGCTTCCTGATTATCACCGGATTCAGAATGGCAACCGAAGGAGAGAAAAAATTGGAGCCGGAGAAAAATCCTGTAGTGAGGCTCTTCAAAAAATTGTTTCCGGTGACGGATAAGTTTCATGCGGACAAGTTCTGGATACGCGTGGAAGGCAAAAAATTCTTCACCCCGCTGTTCATTGTGTTGCTGGTGGTGGAGATGACCGACCTGATTTTTGCGGTGGATTCCATCCCCGCCATCCTTGCAATTTCAAGCGACCCGTTCATCGTTTACACCTCCAATGTGTTTGCAATTCTCGGATTGCGGTCGCTTTACTTCGCGCTGAACAGGCTGGCGAATAAATTTCATTACCTGAAATACGGGTTAGCGCTCATCCTCGTTTTCGTGGGCGCGAAGATGTGCCTCGCGGATGTTTACAAAATTCCCATAAACATCTCGCTGGCAGCGATTGGGGGCATACTGGCTGTTTCGATCATTGTCT
This sequence comes from uncultured Chitinophagaceae bacterium, assembly GCA_964502525.1. GTDB lineage: Bacteria > Bacteroidota > Bacteroidia > Chitinophagales > CAIOSU01 > DATLYB01. Next base: position 9,187 of record CAZCXH010000010.1, on the reverse strand, counting down.
CTTTGTTAAAGAAAGAATCAAAATCCGGAAACCCAACCCGATAAGCCACCTTCATCGCGCAAGCGAGGCTTTCACCGCCTTCACCGTTGATCCTGCTGTTATCTTCATATGATACAACCCTCCGCTTAAAGCATTCCCTGACGCATCATCTGCCGTCCACTGCACCTGATTTCTTCCCGCGTGATATGTTCCGCCAATCCGCTTCACCTCTTTGCCGAGGATATCATAAATGGAAATTGTAACGGATTCATCCTGCGGCAAGTCGAAGATGATTTGGGTGGAATTGGTAAAAGGATTGGGACTTACCGACAGATTCCATCCCTCTGAGGGATGGAATCTGTTTGCGTTTCCAACTTTCACGATGCCGTTTGTTGATCTGACATCCAGCAAATCAAGATGCTCATTATATGCCTCGCCCGCTGTCATCTCCGAGCCGATTTTGATTTCCGAGAAGCTTCCATTTTTTCCAATCACTTTGAACTTCAATTCAAAAACCGTTTCACCATCTTTCAATGAAACGCCTTTTGCAATTTCATCGTCCCAAGAAGTGGTTAGAAATCCTTCGCTGGCTTTTTGCTTTCCATAATAACCGTTCAATGATCTGTTGGCAACATCAGTTAGTTCAAGCGTTTCCGAATCCCAGCTTATTGTGAACTGGTACCCGGTTACATTGTGAAAACCCTTCACCTTCACCGGAACAATAATTTCACCGCCTGTAGATGCTTCATGATTGCCAATGATGAACTCCACTTTGCCCACCGCATCCGTCTTGGCGGTGTTAGGATCGTAGTCGCCATTCACATCGCCCAGCTTCATGCCGATATAATCTTCGCCTGACATATTAGTGCTGAGATTGTTATAAGTGCGGTTGCCCGCAAACGGGAAAGGATTCTGCGGATTGGAGAATACGTAATTATGAGGTACGAAAGACCAGAGCTTGTTATTCGGGAATGTCGAAGTCATTTGCAGAACAAGAGAGCGTATTAACAAAATATCTGCGGTGGAAACCGACCCGGACAGGTTCACATCGGCTGCGATGACCTTGTAAGGAGTACCGAGCAACGCCACGTTCAGGATATGCCGCCTGATCAGCAATATGTCAAGCGTGCTGTTGCCGTTGTTGGTGGAGGCGTCATTGTTCTTGGATGGTGTCACTGAAACGCTTCCGCCCGCATTGAACACCAGCGAGTAACTTCCTGCTGAATTGGTAATGTCGGTAGGCGCAGAAGCGCCTGTTGCATTGACGGTAACCGTATTGATGCCATTACCTGTTTCGGTAAGAATATTTCCTGAAACAGTGACTTGTCCTCCGCTTGTGCACGGAACTCCGGGATTGTTGACAACAACATTAAAAGCGAAAGGCGGTCCGCCAAATTGCGAGCTGATGAAGCCCGCTTCCCCGCTAATGGGATTTGGAAGTATTGATACTTTTAGGGTGATCCATATCCCAAGTTGATAGGGTCCTGAGGGGGTATTTGTTGTGCCGGTGAATGTGATGCATCCGTTTTCGGCAGTGAGAAAAGTATTGTTCCCATGGTTTGTTTCAAAAGACAAACCACAGGGCAAATTCGTAAGGCTGTCAATCCGTATCCACTCGACAACGACACCGGATATTGTATCGAAATTTTGAAAATAAATTTCTTCATATACCGCCTGTCCCTGAACAACGCAAATTGATGTATCTGAGAAGCCGGCTGCCGGCAGTGGGGGAGGGGTGCATGAGCCGGTTGCTAATGAGGGCACCGCTGTGCATCCATTCTGACAGTTCGAATTCGTTGTTATGTTGACGCTTGCCGTTGCTATGTTCCCGTTGAAGTCAGTAACGGTAACGGAATATGTTCCAATTGCTGAAACCGAAATGTTTTGCGTGGTGGATCCATTTGACCAAAAGTAATCATAGGGCGGATTGCCTCCTGAAGGATTGGCGGTAAGATTGGTCCCGTTGCCGGGACAAACGCTCGTGTTGCCGGAAATTGAAACTGATAACGGAGTTGAAGAAGAAGTATTAATCGTAACATACGCGGAAATACCCCAGTTCTGGAAATAATACTGGTTGCACGTTGTATCCACGCCATTCAAAATCAATCCTCCGATGCCGCTTAAATTATTGCTTGGCGGGAAAAATAAATTCAAATACCGCCATGAGTTGAAAGGAAAGATGGATTCTGATGCGTTTACGAAATCACCGGGAGCCGGACCTGCAGGCGTGAGGCAATCATCGCGGTTATAGTCAGCCAGCTTGAAAGTATCAATGACAGGACCTTTGTAATCAACCTTGATGATGAATCTTGTGCCTGTCGGAACCTGAGCATAGCAGAGTATGGAATAAGTGTCCGCCTGGTTACCGGGTACGCCCGGTGTAAGGGATGTGTTGGTTATGATCATGGTATCCCATAGAACCGCGTTGGTTACGGTTACTCCGTTGTTGACGCTGGTAAATCCGGAAGGCGTATTGGCTCTTTCCAAAACGCTTACGATCAGCGTGTCGTTTTGCGCGGAATGTTTCTTGTGATTGCACTGGAGTCCAATCCAATCAATGGTGATATCTGTGCCCTGATACGGATAGCCGATTCCTGACGAGAAATTATAGAGCGAATCGTATCTGACTGCCGTCCATTTGCAGGTATTGTTACCCAAAGTGTCTGCCGGAGGTCCCGCTTTAAATGCATTGTTAATTGGCCAGAAAAGAAAATAAGGATACGTGCCGATTAACTGGGCATAGTTGAAATCAGCAGACGCATAATCCAGATTAAAACTACTTTGCAACCCTCTTTGTCCGCCTCTCTGAGGATGATGAAATCCTGATGAACTGATATAGTCCCGTCTGCCTTGCAGGTGGACGGGGCCGTATTGCTGGCCCATCGCTAAACTGCTCTCAAGAAACAAAAGAGCTGATAGGAGAGTTATTGTTTTCATTTTTTGTTTTATGAAGTTTGATAAAACCGGTTGCAGAAGGGTACCACGAATGTAAAAAGATTCGATGAATACTTAAAGGAACTTTGCGGCAAAAATTTCTAAAGCCGATGCAGGAATTTCCATAAGCTGTTTTTTACTCATGAATGCAGAAGCAGCCTTGTATGCCATCGGTAAACAGGTTTCCGTCCCGAGTAGTCGGGAGTATCAAATAGTACCCGATGGTACATCCTCCGAAGGAGTCCGGAATCCTTCGGACTGGTCACGGTCCTCACAATTTACAAGGGGACGCACGACAAATTTTCGCTTCTATATTAACGAGTCCGCTTTCAGATAAGGGCAGTTCTAAAAATTCTACCACTTACTCCCTCTCCTTCTGGAGAGGGAAGGGGTGAGGCGATAAAAAGAGTAATTTTTAGAACTGCCCATAAGTAAAAACATCATCAATACCCTCCATATTGTCTCAGGTTAAATCCCTGTTTTGCATCTGCCTGACCAATGGAGCGTTCAGCGAATCAATATCGGTCTTTTTTCAGGAAGTCTGCTGAACCAAATCGTCTCCCGGATTATCAAACGGATCATAATAATTCAGGCAGGTAGCCCGAAGCCGGGTAATTGTTGTCCTGTACATTGAATCGTGATGAGTATAAGAAGGGTTTGCAATAACTTTCTCATGATTCAAACCAGCAGAAAATTACCTCTCTTACTCAGCCTCCACTTCCTTCGCTTCCTTCTTTTCCTGCATTGGTTGTCCGGGTGACTGAAGCAGTTTGCCTTTTATCTTCTTTTCGATTTCGTCAGCCAGTTCGGGATTGTCATTGAGCAAATCCATCACCGATTCCCTTCCCTGTCCGAGTTTGGTTCCCTCGTAGGCAAACCAGGAACCGCTCTTTTGGATGATGTTGAGTTCAACGCCAATGTCAACGATCTCACCTGTCTTGGAAATACCTTGTCCGTAAACGATGTCGAACTCGGCAGTTCTGAACGGTGGCGCCATTTTGTTTTTCACCACCTTCACCTTTACATGGTTGGCAGTGATGTTGCCGTCTTTGTCTTTTACCTGCGCTGTTCTGCGGATGTCAAGGCGAATGGAAGCATAAAACTTCAGCGCGTTGCCGCCTGTGGTTGTTTCCGGATTTCCGAACATCACCCCGATCTTTTCACGCAACTGGTTGATGAAGATGCAGCAGCAGCCCGTTTTGCTGATGGAGCCGGTGAGCTTGCGCATCGCCTGTGACATCAATCTCGCCTGCAATCCCATTTTGCTTTCGCCCATTTCGCCTTCCAGTTCGCCTCTGGGAACGAGGGCTGCTACGGAGTCAATCACCACAATATCCAATGCGCCTGAACGAATCAGATGCTCGGCAATATCCAAAGCCTGCTCGCCATCATCCGGCTGTGAAATCAAAAGATTTTGCGTATCAACACCCAGTTTTTCAGCATAGGTCTTATCAAAAGCATGCTCGGCATCAATAATAGCGGCAAGTCCTCCCTTTCTTTGCGCCTGCGCAATGGCGTGAATGGCAAGTGTTGTTTTGCCGGATGATTCAGGTCCATAAATCTCCACGATTCTGCCTTTAGGCAATCCGCCAATTCCCAATGCCACATCCAACCCGATCGAGCCGGTGGGAATAACATCAGCCGAAACGACCTTGCTGTCGCCCAATTTCATCACTGCGCCCTTGCCATATGTCTTTTCGAGTTTGTCAACCGTGAGTTGAAGAGCTTTGAGTTTTTCTTTGTTGTCTGACATAAACTTTGTTTTAAGTGTTTTCTAAATTATTTCCGTTTGTAATTTTCAGGTAATGTTTACAGTTTCCTGTTTACGGTTTACAGTCCGGGGTTTAATCAACCGCAAACGGTAAACCTTTTAAATGGGCGGTTAAGTTAAAACTTTTCGCTTTTCCTTCTTGTGAAGCGAGCGATAATATTTACAAACATCCGTCAACCCGCATTGTTGACATTTGGGATTGCGGGCAACGCAGATGTACCTTCCGTGCAAAATCAGCCAGTGATGAGCGTTTGGGATTTCTTTCGGAGGAATATATTTTACAAGTTGTTTTTCCGTTTGCAAAGGATTTTTTGAAACCGTCAGCCCGATTCTGTTTGCCACGCGAAAAACGTGAGTGTCAACAGCAAGGTTGGGCTGATTGAATAAGTTGGCAGTGATGACGTGCGCAGTCTTTCTCCCGACACCAGGAAGTTTTTGCAATTCATCCGCATCGGCAGGCACTTCTCCTTTGAAATCTTTCACCAGCATCTCTGCCATGCCAATAAGGTGTTTGGTTTTATTATTCGGATAGCTCACGCTTTTGATATAGGGAAACACATCATCGAAAGTCGCTTTCGCCAAATCAAAAACTGTTGGAAACCGCTCGAACAGGGCAGGCGTCACCATGTTCACCCGCTTGTCGGTGCACTGGGCGGAGAGAATGGTAGCCACCAGCAGTTCATAAGGATCTGCATGCTCGAGTTCGGTTTCGGGGTCGGGATTGCGCTTGCGGAAGTAATTGAGGACTCGCTTGAATAATTCGGGCTTGGACATTGTTTTAGTTTCAGAAAATCTCCAGGCAAAAGTCATATATGCCCTGACGGTGCGCTAATACGGTTTCAATTTCTTTGAATCATAATAATAGCGGATTAAGGGCGGCAACTCCAGCAGGTCAGCATATCTTTTTCGCAAAAACGGTATATTAAAGTAAAAAAAAATCTTCCAAAAGCGGCTTTTTCTCCACCGCTCCTCTGAATTATCAAGCGTTCCTTTTGGAAAAGATGCGAGTTTTTTGTTCAGCAACTCGTGGCAAATCGTTACATAATTTTTTCTCTCGTGAATGGAAAGCTGCTTGTCTGAATGATAACGGAAACCGCCCAAGGCTGCGGTTGTGGTGTAAAGCCTCGCATAGTCGAAAAATCGCAACCATAAATCAAAGTCGCACGCCAGGGCATCCGCATTCATTCCGCTTCCGCATTTTTCCCAAAGCTCCCGTCTCCAAAAAGTGGATTCTTGCTGAATGGCGAGAAAGTCACGATTGTAAAAGCGGTGCTTCGACCATCGCGTCCATGCCGTGAACATGCTTTCAGTGACAAATGGCGGACGCGGTGTCAGTTCTTTATTGATAAAAAATCTTTTTATGAGACTCCCTTCACTGTCAACGAAGGTCGGTCTGCCCATTATCCATTGAACATCCGGGAATGATGCAAAAATATCCGCAACTATTCTCAGGCTGTCTGGAAAAAGCAGATCATCGGAGTTCAGCCATGCCATAATGCTGCCGGTGGAACGTTGGAAGCCTTTGTTTAATGCATCTGCCGGGCTTTTATCAGGCCCGCTCGTCCAAAATGCCAGCCGTTTTTCATATTTCCTGATTACATCAATGCTGTTGTCAGTGCTTCCTCCGTCAACAATAATGTATTCCAGGTTTGGATAGCCTTGGTTCAGAATAGACAGCATGCAGGCTTCCAGATATTTTCCACCGTTTTTGTTCGGAGTGACTATGGAAATTTTTGGAAGCATGCCTTATTTTTTGTTAAACAACTCATAAAACCTCCAACGAAAATAACGAAACCATGCGAGCCGGCTTGGAGGCCTTGCCTCTGGCAGCCAGTCGTAATCAGGCTTAAAACGTCTTAGTGTTTCCAGGTATTTCTCGAAATGCGGCTTCAGCAAAGGGTCTTGCCCTTTGTGCAACCGATAGAATGTATCGTTGACATAGTGCATGAAAATAATTGGGTATTTGTTTTCGATCAGAACCTCGCTCCCCGCTTTGGTTCGCGGGCAGTTGCCAATGTTCCATCCGGCAACATTGCATCCCTTATGATGAAGGATATGCGTTTGCGGCTCCATCGCAGGAATAATGTCAAGATATTTCTGGTCATCAAACAAGCCATAGTAGAAATTTCTTTCACAACGGTAAAGACAGGCTTTCGCCCACCATTCAAGCGTTTTTATCGCGTTCCGATTCACTCCGATAAAGCCTGCGTTGTAAACACCTTCCCTGAAGTTGGTGATCAGGAACAATTGCTCGCGCTCCGGATCAATGATGCGCCAGTGGGGCGAAAGCAGAATGCTGCTTGTTTTGAGATAATCGAATAAAAAATCATAAGGATTGTAAAAAAATAAATCGTTATCCAGGTATATCAGGCGTTCGGCATCTTTCAGCAAATGCAGCATCAGCAATGGTTTGGAGCACCACCGGATGTGGTCTTGCCGGGAATACTTATTAAGCAGCTTGCTAACAAGAGATTCATTTCCGATCTCATCCAAAGTGTGATATATTACTCCCTGCTGTTCCTGCAGTTGAAATTTGTCGGCCACGTCAACCACCAGTGCATGCAGTGAATCGGAACCGAACTTTCTGAGGGAATGATTGAGCGCATGAACTTTGAAAAGATGGCTTTTCGTTGTTATTGTGCAGAAAGCGCGGGACATTTCGGTTTTCTCTGCTCTTAATTCGAACAGTTGCCTGTGAAATTACAACCCGAAAATTGCAAACCGAAAAACCATGTCCTATTTTAATCCCGCTCTTTCGAAGATTGCCGGCAACTGCTCCGAATTGATGTTGCTTGCAATAATCTTGCGGCTCTGATCGAGAACATAGATTTCAGGCGTGACGTCAATGTGGTATTTCCTGTGATATTTGCTTTCCCGCTGGAAGTCAATCACGTTATGAAAATTCATATTGTTTTCCTTCAGGTATTTCTTCCACTCGTCTTCTTTATCATCCAGGCAGAGCGTGAAGCAATCAACTCCCCTTCCTTTCCATTCATTGATTACTTTCACCAGCTTGGGCGTTTCCTTTTTGCAGTTGTCACAGTGATACGAGAAGATGTAAAGCACGATCACCGGTGTTTTAATGTCATACATGGAGATCAATTGGCCGAACTCGTTTTTAGCCTGAATGTCCTGCCCTGTCTGCCCAATCAGGCTCGGCTTCATCAGCGCAACATCTCCCCGCAAACCCTTGATCTCAGTGGAGTCAGACCACCATGCCTGGTCGAATGTCCAGTACCTGTCAATCATGTGCACATACACTGCCTCAAGCCCCATTGTTTTCGTCTTTTGATATTGAAGCGCTATCCAGTTGGCGGTGAACTTGAACATTTCTCTGTTCGCCTTTGATTTTACGGTGACGATATCCGCATATCTAATGATTGAGTCGGCAATTTGTGGCGTTAGTTCCTTGATGTACCTTTTCAGTTTATTGCTGTAAACGGGTGTTCGCAGCAGCCTCACATCACTGAAGTCAACTCCGTTCCAGAATTCGTTGCGGTAGTAATACACCTGCACGTCTTTATCCACGGTTCCATCAGGGCGAAGCGGTCTTTTCAGATCGGGATTCTGTCCGGCAATTTTGAATTTCGTGAAAAAAGCATCGGGATAATTGTCGGTCAGCCATTTTACGTGTTCTTTTCTCTCCTCAACGAGTTTGTCCTGCTCTTTTTGCACTTTGTTAAATTCATCGGTTCCCTCTTTCAGCGCTTCGAGCTGCTTGTTGACCGGATCGAATCTTTTCTGTAATTCATGTTCGAACTTCAGGTTCTTGTACAACAACTCGTTGTCAAGCGAATTGGTAACCTTCATCGTTCCGGTGATGTCGGATTTGCTGAACTCGATTGAAAACTGCTGATCCTTTCCGACCAATAACTGAACAAAAGCCTGGTCAGGAAAAACAACAAAGAACATCCCCTCCCAAACAGGCGTATCTTGCTTGAAAACGACATTTCCCTGGGCATCCGCCAATGCCGAATCAAGCATAAAATTTTGGTCGGCATAGAAATTCATCAGCTTGACATAGCCATTGGCAAAACCGTTGGCTTTCACCTTCAGCTCAAATGGTTTTCCTGATGAATCTGTTGGGGCAGCAACATGTTCACCGGTACTGTTGTTGCAATATATTAATAAGAACATGGCTGAAATACGGAGAAGCAACTTTCTCATCAGATTTATTATTTTGACGTCCAAAATTAATGATGTGCGATAAAAAAGTGTCTTTTCACACAAGCAAAATCATCAGATGCTATATAAAAACCGTGGTTCCGGTTATATGCCATCGGTAAACAGGTTCCGAACTTGTACAGAATAGCGCCCAATGGTATATCCTACGAAGAAGTCAGGAGTCCTCCGGACAGATCACAATTCGTTTTTTACGCTTGTTTCGGGATAACTTCGTGCCGATGCTCCTTATTTTTGCATCATCATCAGGTCCCGTAGTACAATGGATAGTACGCAAGCCTCCGAAGCTTGATATCTCAGTTCGATTCTGAGCGGGACTAC
>CAZCXH010000009.1:0-57239 GCA_964502525.1 uncultured Chitinophagaceae bacterium | reverse complement strand
GTCCGGAGTCCTTCGGACCGATCACAATTCGTTTTTTACACTTGTTTCGGGATAATGAAAAAATACCGTTTGCGATGATGCAAACGATGCAATTAGAAATTGAAACACCCTCGGAGAGGGGGCGGGGTGAGGCTTATTGAAAGCAGGAGTTAAATGGAATTGCCTATTGCCCTTTGCCCATTGCCCATTGCCCATTGCCCATTGCCTTTTGCCTTTTGTCAAATCAAATGACGCAAGTTTAAATTCCAAACGGCATAATCATCATCATTAATTATGACCTTTTACCGGCAGCAACACCCTCACCACGGTTCCTGACGGTGAGTTATCCGAAATTGAAATTTTTCCATTATGCAGATCAACTACCCTTTTAACGATGAATAGACCCAGCCCGGTGCCTTTTGTGTTGCGGGTTTCTTCATTGCCTATCCTATAGAATTTTTTGAATACCCTCTCACGTTCTTTTTCCGGTATGCCGATGCCGTTGTCCCTTACTTCCAGAACAACATAGCCGTTGTCCTGATGAAGCGATACTTCCACATTTGCCTTTCCTCTGGAATACTTGACCGCATTTTCAACCAGATTCTGCAAAGCCGAAGTGAATGCGCTTTTCTCCATTTCAATCAAAATATTTTCCCTGATGTTGGACTTAATGCAAATGCCATTCTTATAAGTCGTTCCTATTTTTTTCAATATATCATTAGTGAGGTTTGATATATTTTCCATTTCGGGGCTCAGCGAAAGGGAACTGTCTTCCATGCGCGCTGCATACAAAATATTATCAACCAGGTTGCCAAGCCGGTCAACATCTTCCACCGAATTTTCAACCAATTTTTGGAATTTATCTTCGAGGGCGCTGCGCTTTAATAATGTCTGGAGGGAAAGCTTCATGGAAGCAAGCGGTGATTTCAGCTCGTGGGTGATGGATAGCAAAAAATTATTTTGTTGCTGCGCAAGAAAAATTTCTTTTCTGAACGTTTGCCATAGCTTTATGGAGCCGGCTGAGAGCAACGCGAGGAATACAAGCCCTTCTCCGATAATCATTAGTTTTTGCCGCTGAAACCTGCTTTTAATGTCCCGGTAGTGCTCGGTTGAATAGTAATCCCGGCTTGAGGCGGGCAGGCTGTTGGAATAATCGTATCTGATTTTTTCAAGCATCGCCTGGTCGGTGAACGCATCGGCATTTTTGCTCAAAAGCAGGAATGACCACCAGATGAAAGACGTAAAAACGTAAATCACGAGCATGTAAAATATCAGGGTGGGGCGATGTTTCATCAGGACAAAGTATATTCAGGTAGTTCTATATAAAATGTGGTACCGGCATTTTCCTGAGACTCAAACCAAATTTTACCTTTGGCGTTCTCGATGATTTCCTTGGTCAGCGCAAGCCCCAATCCTGTGCCACCGCTTTTGGTTGTGAAATTCGGGACAAACACCTTTTCTTTCTGTTCATTCGGAATGCCCACCCCATTGTCCTTGACTGCGGCTACGATGCTGCCGTTTTTAGAAAAGAGTTTGATCTGAATAATGCCGTGATGATCTCCCGGTATCGCTTGCGTAGCGTTCTTCACGAGGTTATTGAATGCGCTTAAAAGCTGGTTTTTATCCGCAAATACCAGAAAATCCCTATCAGGTTTGCTGAACCGGATAGAAACGTGCTTTTCTTCGCTGAACAGATTAACGGCAGATTCAATCACATCGGAAATATTCAGCGCCTCATTTATTGCTTTCGGCATTTTTGCGAATGACGAGAATTCGCTGGCAATGTGGGAAAGGTTGTCAATCTGTTCAATGAGCGTGACGGAAACTTTTTTTGCAAGCTCATTTGCCTTCGGATTGCCTTCGTCCATTGCGCGCTGCAGATGCTGAATGCCCAGCTTCATTGGCGTCAGCGGGTTTTTTATTTCATGCGCGATCTGCTTCGCCATCTCCCGCCACGCGCTCTCGCGCTCTGATTTAGCCAACCGTTCAGCGCTTTTTTCAAGCTCGATGATCATCTTGTTATATTCTGCAACAAGCGTCCCGATTTCATCCCGGCTCTTCCATTCGATAGGCTCATTCCGCTTGCCCAATTTCACCAGCTTCAGCTTTTCGCTGATCGCCCCGAGAGAACGGGTTAATGAGTCTGCAAGAAAATATGCGAGCAATCCTGCTATCACCAGAAGCAGCACATATACATTCACCAGCGCCACCAGCAGCAGTGAAATCTCGTTGTTCAACTCGCGTTCCTTGGCGAAATACGGCAGGTTGAGATAGGCAAGCAGTTGCCCCTGGTTGTTTCTGATCGGTGTATAGATCGAGATATAGCGAAGATTGCCTATGTTTTCATTTTGAATGAACTGAGATTTTTCAGCCAGCGCGATATTCCTGTATGCATTGGGGTTCATCATTTCCGATAGCAGTCCCTTGTCGAAAATTTCCGGCTGCGAAGTGCCGGCAACCTTGCCGCCAGGATTGTAAATATTGATATCCATTCCGTGAATGTCGGAAAGAGAGGTAAGATTGAGCGGGTTATCGGTTTGCCCTGAATTCGCACCGGATGAATAAAGAAATGTCGAATCCTCCTTTAGGATGTATTCGATTGCCGTCCGTATGTCATTCGATTTTTTAATGAGCAGTTCATTATGCGATGATTCAAATTCAGACGTGAAATGGGCAATGGTGACATAACCGATGATAAAAAAGGAGAAAATAATAATGAAGATCATGGAAAATTGAATCTTGTCCCTGAAAGACATGCTGAACGGACGCGTGAACCTGTCCCGGTTGAGCAAAGCCGCAACAGCATATTTCAGCAACACCAGCGATAACCCAAAAAGCAAATAAATACAGAAGAGGTAGGAAAACAGAGAAACAGGCTGAAAATAGTTTCTTTCATCGCTTGTCACCACCACTTTTTTCCCTTCGCTGTCATTGTAAATCAGGTGCACCAAATTTTTTTCGTTAACCTCGTAATAATCATCCTGTTTGCCTGGCGCATCGTGAAAGTTGAAATGGTACGTGTAAGGATAGGTGCCGCTTTTCTTTATCAGGAAACCAAGCGAATAAAGGGCATAGCTGTACCGTTCCAATGCTTCGGGAGGCTTCACTTTTTCCTCCAGCAGCAGCTCCGGGTAAAGATTGGTGTGCGAATAGGTTTTGGAGGTCAGCTCAAGGACGACAGAGCCAAGCAGTTTGCCCCGGTCAATAACCGGCAGGTTGCTGATATAAGCGAAACTGCCCGATGCTTTTGGAATATAGAATAAATAGTCGCTTAATGTTTGCTGCGCTCTTGAAAGCAGATCCTGGTCGAGCAGCTCGAGATATTCTTCACGGTTGGATCGCAGCAACTTGCCTTCGGTACTTACAGTGTAAACATTGACGTCATACTTTCGAAAAAAACCGCCAAAGTATTTTGTTTTGATCCGGTCAACAATTTCCTGAGTAGAGATAAACGGTTTCCTGAAATAGTTGCGAATAAAAAGATCGTCAAGTATTTTTTGCTGCACATCAAGAAACAGGTACTCGGTGATCAGGTCGCGCTCGATGGACAGTTTGCGCGCCAATGATTTTCTGCTATCCAGGTCGCGGATTTCATTATAGTGATAAAGATAAATAGAAGTGAAAACTGACATGGCGGCAATCACGGATATCATATTGGAAATCGCTGCCAGCGACAACTGCCTTATCATCATCCGCTGCAGAATCCATATCAGAAACAGCACCGATGCTGCCGCAAGGTATTCAAGCATCGGGCAGCCGCTGAGCATCATATAAATGAGATAGGCTATAAACGATATGCCGGTGCAATAAATCATTTCTTTCTCATTCAGCCGCCATGATGAAATGAGCCTGAGAAACTTTGCGGCAATTAATGCATAACATGCAAGGGCTATGGTAATGCATCCCAGTCCGATAAAACTATAGCCGTTAAGACTGAGAAAATCGTTCAGGTTAAATGGTATTTTCGAATCAAGCAGCAGACTCCTGAACAGCGCAGACATTGATCTTGAAGAAAGGAATACAAGCAGCAGGATTCCAACCGCGCATGTCTGCTTAATCCTCAGCGAGAACCAGCCGCTGTCTTTAACAGCGCCTGATGATAAATCCAACGGCACATTGCGGTAGAAAAATACCACCAGCCACAACAGCAGGAGCAGATTAATGGACAGGTCTCCCAGCGATTTATTGATAAATGACGAAGCATAAAGCTGAGGATTAAAAAGATCATAAATGTAAATCCCCGGGAAGATGTTATATCTTAAAGTGAGCCATCTTGCAAAAACAAACACGCTGGCCATAGCCGCAAATGCAACCCAGGCATTCTGCCTTGCAAAATATTTTACCAAAAAGAAAAAAGACAGGAGTATCATCCCGAAAGCCAGCAATTGGGAAACAACTCTTAAATGGTCGGTTCGGGAAACCGCCTTGTGAACGTTTGATTTAATAAAAAAAAGAATTTTGTCATCCTTATTTCTAACCGGAGAGCCGCCTTCATCTTCATTCATGGTTAGCCCAACATAGCCGGGAAGATTAAAAGCGGGATTAAAAGCGTTTTTAAGATAATTATTCTGCACGCTGAAATCCCCTTTTATCGGTATAAGCCTGATGATGCTGTAGTCCTGATTTTCAAATATTCTTTTCGTCTTTGAAATTTCATAAATGCCGTTTTGCAAGCGGATGGAGTTGCTTCCCTCCTTCATGGATGTAATGAGATAACCCGGGGGAATTGCCTTGTTGTCATTCCAAAAAACAAGCTCGCTCCCTTTGTAAATCAAAAGCGCGTATGGCTTGGCCAGCAATTCATCCAGGTAGGCAGACGCAACCCCTTTTTTCAGTATGTCGCCAATAGCGCGTTCATCGGCAAGCAGTTTTTCATAATCATCGGCAATTTTGCCGATGGCCTTCTCAACCTTTTGCGCAAGGTACTGATCAGGCGGAGGCGCATTGATTTTTTCAGAGAAAAAAGAAACGCCATAAAACGAAAATGCGAGGGCTAAAAAAAAGAATGATTGCCTGATGTAAGTATTCAATGCTATCCCTTATGCCCCAAAGTTATACGTTGGTGGAGTTTATCCTTAAAGTATCGGATATGCAAATATCAATTTTATTATAACCTCGCCTCGCCTCTAAATTCTGTAAAACCTGGCTGGGTGGCCCGTTTCTTTGACATTCAAATTTAAGCGATGCCAAATCCGGTTGCCGGTTGCCGGTTTCCAGCCTCACATATCAAGGCGTCTGAATTTTTGGAAATAGACAATCAATTTCAAAAACATTCGTTTAACCTCAGTAAAAAAGAAAAATATGGATTCTAATACCAGGAAAAACACCAAGGTTTCGGTTTTCAAAATGATCAACGGCATCGTTGAACGGCAAAAGTGGAGAGAGATAGGCAAAGGAGCCAGGAAAGCCTTTCGGGAAGTGCTGAATACCGCAACGGCAAATAATGAAGAATGTTATGTATTCGGCTATTGCGATGCTCAGGTCGAGTTTTCGGCTGTATGCATGATAAAATTCGGTGAAGCGGTTTTCTACTTGCAGGATGCAATGGAGGAAGATGATACAGCCGCTGTCTATGCACATAATTTTAGTCAAGGCGCTTTAGAGGTTGTTAAGTAAAAGAATTATCCTGCCTCGTTCAGCGTTAATAGAGCCTTAATTTTACCGGATAAGAGACCTGACAGGTCTTCAAGACCTGTCAGGTCTAAATGATTCTTTATGATAAAAGCAGGAATCCTCTTTGGCGGTCCTTCGCGCGAGCGCGAGATTTCCTTCGCGGGTGGCAGGACGGTTTATGATAATCTCAATAAGAGCCTTTTTGAACCGGTTTTGATTTTCGTTGACAGCCTCAGGAACCTTATCCTGCTTGACTGGCAATATGTTTACAAGGGAACAATACGCGATTTCTACCCGCCTGTCGGTTTTCTTCCACCCAGCCCGAACAATTTTCAGGTTTATATCGAGAGCCTCCCCAATCTCGATGAGAAAGCGCTGAATCAACTGATAAGCAGCGTTGGCAGGCGCATTGAGCCGCACGAACTGCCGGGCATCATTGATTTTGCTTTTCTGACGCTGCATGGCAGCTTTGGTGAAGATGGCGTGGTTCAGGGTATCCTTGAAGGATTGGATATCCCTTATTCGGGTTCCGGCATCCTTCCGTCAGCAATCGGGATGAACAAGGCTTTTCAAAAGCGCATCCTTTCAAGAGCGGGATTTCCCACGCCAAAGTTTGCAGTGGCGAATAGAAGAGAGTGGCTTTCTAAAACCTGTCAGGTTTTTAAAAACCTGACAGGTTTTGCAACAGATAAAATCGTTATCCGTCCTGCAAATCAGGGTTCTTCCATCGGAGTTGCAATAGTTGACAGAAACAATGAACACGAGTTCAACAATGCTGTGGACAAGGGATTCTTTCTCCGCAGGATTTCACGCCAGGAGTGGACCGGTTTCAGCCAGTCGCAGAAAATAGCATGCATCCGCTCGCTCACGGACATCCGCGAAGGGTTGGGATTGCCGGTAATCATCAACGGCAAAATGATTCATCACCCCGAAGAGTTGCTTTCGTTCATTGAAAATTATTTAACAGGGAATGATATTCTTGCCATCGAAGCCACCGATTCCGAAACAGAAGTGGTGGTTGAAGAATTTATTGATGGAAAAGAGTTTTCATGCATTGTAGTGCGCAATTCCGATGGAAAGCCGCTTGCCCTGCCGCCAACGGAAATCGTTAAGGGCGGAGAGGTTTACGATTACCGATCGAAATATCTTGCCGGGCTTTCGCGCAAAGTAACGCCCATCAACCTGCCGGAAGAAAAGATTGAAGCCATCCGCAAGGCTTGCGAAGACCTGTATTCATTCTTTGGATTCAACGTTTACGCGCGCATTGACGGCTTTATCAAAGCCAACAACACTATCTACCTCAATGATCCCAACACCACTTCCGGTATGCTCCCGTCATCGTTCTTCTTCCACCAGGCGGCTGAGATCGGCTTGAACCCATCACAGTTCCTGACCTATATCATCCATACATCGCTTGCTGAAAGAATGGATTCCATCGCCTCTGCCGGTGGAATCCGTTTGCGCTCCAAAAAGCTTTACGAGCAACTTGACAGCGAATTGATTTTGATGCGCTCCGCCTCCACCATCAAAAAGAAGATTGCCGTGATACTTGGAGGGGTTTCCACCGAACGCCATATCTCCGTAGAAAGCGGAAGAAACATATATGAAAAGCTGGCATCATCGGAAAAATATGAGCCGGTGCCGGTTTTTCTTACGGGCTCGCTGGAGCAGCATAAGCTTTACAAGATTCCAATCAATATCCTCCTGAAGGATAATGCGGATGATATCAAGGAAAAGGTAATGTCATTCAAGAAACATCCCGTTGTTGAAAGGGTGAAGCAATCGGGGAGCGGGATCACCGAAAAGTATGTTTCAAAAGAGCCGTTGTTTGAGCCGGAAGAAACAAGCTACGAACAACTTGCTGAAGAGGTGGATGGAGTTTTCATTGCGCTTCACGGCAGGCCGGGCGAAGATGGGGCGGTGCAGGAAAAGCTGGATGAAGTAAATCTTCCTTACAACGGTTCCGGTCCTTACTCATCAAGCATCACGATCAATAAATATGAAACCAATCAACTGCTGAAGAAGAACGGATTGAAGGTGGCGGAGCAGACTTTGATTCAGCGGGATGAGTTCAAATCGAATCCGCAGCAAACCGTCAATGGGATTTCGGAAAAACATTCCTTCCCCGTCATCGCAAAGCCGGTGGATGAGGGATGCAGTTCTGCCGTTAAGAAAATCGCTAATAAGGAAAGCCTGATGAACTATCTGCAGATGGCTTTCCGCGAGCGCGAAGAGATGGATCCGTTTCTTGCCGCTGCGCTGCAACTGAAGCAGAAAGAGGAGTTCCCGAAGATGCGCACGGTGCTTGTTGAGGATTTCATTGACCGTCATGGCGCCAAATATTTTCTGGAAGTGACCGGGGGCATGCTCACTCGCCTCGATGACAATGACAATATTGTTTACGAGATGTTCGAGCCTTCTGAAACGCTTGCGGGTGGCGAAGTCCTTTCGCTTGAAGAGAAGTTCCTGGCGGGGGAAGGGCAGAATATCACCCCTGCGCGATTCGGTGTTAACCGCAAGGAGTATGATATTATCTCCGCGAGAGTGAAAAGCGATTTGGAACGTGCCGCGCGCATCCTGAATGTGGAAGGCTACTGCCGCATAGATGCGTTTGTCAGAGTTTCGCAAGCGATGGAAGTGGAGATAATAATCATTGAAATCAACTCGTTACCGGGCATGACGCCTGCCACATGCATCTTCCACCAGGCAGCCATCAATGGCTACAAGCCTTTCGAGTTTATTGACAAAATTTTGGAATTTAGCTTCAAAAAAAACCGCGTTGGGCTTCATTAACTTCCTCCTCACACGGCATTTCTGGATTAGTCTTGCGGTTGCCGGATTGTTGTTTTTTGGAGTCATTCAATTCACCATGTATTCACTAAAGGGCTATACGCATCACGGTCAGTCTATTTTGGTTCCCAAGCTGGTTGGACAAAACGTTGACTCCATTGGCGAGAGGTTGACGGCACAGCGTCTGAATTATGCGATTATTGACAGCGCTTTTTTGCAGGGCAAACCGGCAGGTCTTATCCTTGACCAGGATCCTGAGCCGGGGCAAAGCGTGAAGGAGGAAAGAAAAATCTATTTAACCGTTACCCGAAAAATTCCGCCACCGGTGTCCATGCCCGATCTGGTTGACTTGAAGATTGAAATTGCAAGGGATAAATTGCAGAAGAACGGATTGCGGGTTGGCGGAATACAATACTACCCGGGCTTGGGGAAAAACCTTGTGCTGAAACAATTATACCAGGACAAGGAAATCAAGCCGGGAACGAAACTCCCGAAAGGATCGAAGATAGAGCTGATATTGGCTGACGGCATCGGGGAAACGAAGGTGGACGTGCCCAACCTCATCGGGCGCACATTCCGCGAAGCTAAATGGACGCTCACCCTGCTGAAGCTCAATATCGGCTATGCAGAATGGGACAAGACGATTGAGGATTCATCCACAGCCATTATCTACAAGCAGGTGCCTGATTATGACCCGCTCAATCCCCATCAGATTAATTTTGGCGAGGCGGTGGACATTTACATTACGCAAACACTGCCGGAGTTTTTGAAGCAATTCTCAGATACAACCAAAATCGAATGAAGAAATACGTCTTAACTATTATCCTTATAGCACTGATGTTCGTTGGTTTTTCGCAGGAAGTAATTTCTGACCTGCCCTTCAATCCTCAGCTTTATTACAAGTACAAACTGTCGCAAGAAAGTAAAGGGAACAGAAGATCCTTGAACGATACTATTATTTTCTCGCCCGACACCCTTCCTCTTCCTTTTGTTGATGATTTCTCTAAAAACCATTTGAAATCTGATAAACCCCTTGACAGCCTGCCGGTTGGCTATCGCATTTACCGAAGCATCACATTGACAGATACCATCCGCGAATTCCATTTTATGACTGATACTACATGGACCTATAAATTCGACAGCTCATTCCAGCTTGATACTACCATCGCCAATGTGATAAGATTCATCCTTAATAATGATTCCAGTGATTTCCTTAGGAAAACTGATAGCATCATCGGCTTTGCCCCTTATAATATTTTTGATACTACCGGGAGAGCTGTAGATACAGTTTTCTTGTCTCCGGATTCAACCATTCAATATTCTATTTTTTATGCCGTTCATGATCCTAACGCTCTCTGGCTTGACAACTACGTGTATCTTAATGACGATTACCCCGTCAACAAGTGGAGCTATGGCGTTGCCACATTTGACGGACTTAACCAGTATGGATTGCCCTTCAACAATAATACGCTGGAAGTGTATGGATATGCTGATACGCTTACTTCACAACCGATTAATCTGCCGGGGCAGAATTCAAACGTAATTCTCAGTTTTTTATACCAACCACAGGGGCTGGGTAATAGGCCAGAAGTGGAAGATTCGTTGATATTGGAGTTTAAATACTCTGCAACTCAACAGTGGAAGCAAATTTGGGGAACCGCTGGATTTGATGCAACCATAGATTCGCTGAAATTTAATTATTACATCATCTTGTTCGATACCCTTAGCGAGCTGAATAGCTACGAGGGTAAAGGTTTTCAATTTCGCTTCATAAACAAAGCCTCCATCTCCGGCAATAATGACCACTGGCATTTGGACTACGTGTTTTTGGGTCGAAAACTTCCTCCTTACTATGATAATATCACGGGGAATCCGCTTATAAATGATATTTCTGTTCTTAATCCTGCAAGTTCATTTCTCAAGAATTATACTTCCATGCCCTGGTATCATTTCGAGGGATTTGAACAATCTGAGCAAGTGAAGCCAATTGCACTTTCGTTTCGCAATAATTACTCCCTTCCAAATCCACAGAATACCCCGACAAAGTATACTGCGGTAGAGGTCTATTCAGCTGACACATTGTTTGATTATAACCCTACAGCCAATTTAAATCTCAACGCATTCGCATCCCGATCTTTTACTACCCCCGGACCAGCCCCTGGATTTCCAGAGAGGCCATTTACTTCCGATAGTTTCCTTCCCTATCTGCCTCCGATTGCAGATAGCGTGCTGTTTGATATAATATCCACAACCACTTTCAATGACACAGCTAATGGATTAACTATTGAGAATAATTCGGTTTCCTCCCCGGTCCTGTTCAAAAACTACTTCGCCTATGATGATGGCACTGCCGAACGAGCCTATGGATTGGAGCCGCAGGGGTTGCTGAAGTTTGCTTACAAGTTCAAGTTCAATCGTCCGGATACGCTCAGGGCCATTCAATTCTACTTCGCCCAGGTGAACGAAAACCTCTCGCTGCTGGAGTTTACGCTGATGGTTTGGAAAAACATCGGCATTGACGGCAGGACGGAAGACACGCTGTACGCCCGGCCCGCCACTCCGTTTGTGTATCTTCCCGAAAGAAATGGGTTTGTTACTTACCATTTGGATTCACCCATACTTCTGGATTTCACTAACCTTCCCGACTCAACTTTTTATGTCGGCTGGCAGCAGTTGTTTTCGGAAAATATTCAACTGGGGCTTGATCTGAATACTTCCACTTCCGCAAAACAGCGCATGTTTTATTATTCAAGCGGAACATGGAAGAAATCGAATATCACTGGGTTTGATAAATATGCCGCAATGATCAGACCGGTTGTCGGCAAAGAATTGCCGGTTGGAACAGGCCCGGTTGAAAACCCTGCTGCCAGGGGCGAAGTTATTCTGTATCCCAATCCTGCGGAAAATGCGATTAACCTCGTGCTGCCTCCAAACGCCTGCCGGATGGAGATTTTTGACCTGCAGGGACGGCTGGTGAAAAAGGTTTCAAACCCTGCAGAGCGCATTGACCTCGCAGGCTTATCGAACGGATTGTATTGCCTTCGTGTTTCTTCAAATGACAAAGTTTGGGTCCGGAAATTTGTAAAGCGCTGAAATGGATGAGTCCGTTATCCTGTTCGATGGCGTTTGCAATCTCTGCAACGCATCGGTAAGGTTTGTCATCAAAAGAAACCGGACAGCCCGCTTCAAATTCGCCTCGCTGCAGTCGGATTACGCAACATCCCTTTTCAGGAAACTGAATTTCGATTCCGCGGATGCTGACAGCATCGTGCTTCTGGAAAAAGGAAAGATTTACGTGAAGTCAACAGCCGCGCTGAAAATAGCAAGGCGCCTTGACGACTTGTGGCCGCTGCTGTATGCGTTCATCATTGTTCCCCGCTTTATCCGCGATGCTGCGTATGGCTTCGTGGCGCGCAACCGCTACCGGTGGTTGGGCAAAAAAGATTATTGCGAAATGCCGGCTCCGGTGGTGAAGGGGCGGTTTCTGGGATAAGATGTTTTAGCAGTTTCTGTTCACATATCCTCCGAAACTCACCTATAACTCTATTTGCCCTTTTTAGGTTTCTCCGCAGGGAGCCATTTGAAACTGGTGGCATGGAAACGATCGTTCACGATGGCGCCTTCCACCTCGGCTTGCCTCACCACGTTGCACATGCCGTCTTCGCCATGGGCATCGCCCAAATCGCGCAACTTCACGCCATCCACGAAGTAGGGTTTGCCGTCAATTTTCACGGCAAGGCTGCATCCGCTTCCTTTCATGCCGAAGTTACACTGTCCGCACGATGCTTCCACGATCTGCGGCTCGTGCTTTTTCTCTTTCGCTTTGGATTCTTCCTGCGCGTATGCTCCAAAGTACATGAACATTAATGAAATAAATATTGCTCTCATGGGCTGATGGTTGATGAGGTTTGTCTGTTTTATACCGAAACAACTCAGGTTTTCGAACAATTGAACTGTAGAATGTCCGGTATTAACCAAGAGTACGACTCTTTCCTTCGGAAAATTCCACTACTCTTGGTATAAAGTTAGACGAATTTTAATTCACTTTTGTCAGCAGATCCTTTGACTTGGCAACCGCGCTCTCCAGTCCCTCCACCCGCTTCCCGCCCGCAGTGGCGAAGAACGGCTGTCCGCCCCCACCGCCCTCGATTTCCTTGGCAAGCTCGCGGATGATGTTGCCGGCATGAAGGTTTTTTTCCTTCACCAGCGCTTCGTCAATCATCACCGAAAGCATGGGCTTGCCTTCGATGTTGGCGCCCAGCACGAGGAAAAGGTTTTTCACGTCATGCTTGAGCTGGTACGACAGGTCTTTCAGCGCATCAGCCGAGCGCAGGCTCACCACGCTGCCGATGAAGTTGATGCCGTTCAGCTTCTGTACGCTTTGTTTCAGTTGCTCTTTGATGCCGGCTGAAATCATCGCCTGCATCTTTTCAACCTCCTTTGCAAGTTGCCTGTTTTCATTGACGAGGTTCTCAACCCCGGCTGCCACGTTCGGGTTTTTTACCAGCAATCCTATTTTATTCAGTTCCGCTATTTTTTGGTTGAAATATTCCAGAGCCTTCGGACCAGTCAATGCTTCAATTCTCCTGATGCCCGCTGCCACAGCGCCTTCCGAGACAATCTTGAACACACCGATCTGCCCGGTGGAATGAACGTGCGTTCCCCCGCACAGTTCAACCGAAGTTCCGAAGCGTATCACGCGCACCTTGTCTCCATACTTCTCTCCGAACAGTGCCATCGCGCCCATCTGTTTCGCCTCGCCAAACGGGATGTTGCGTTTTTCATCAAGGGCGATATTCTGCTGAATCTTTTCATTCACCATCGCTTCTATTTTCGATAGCTCGTCATCATTCACTTTTTGAAAATGCGAAAAATCAAATCGCAGGTAATCGGGATGCACGAGCGAGCCGCGCTGCTCAACGTGCTTTCCCAAAACAGTCCGCAACGCTTCATGCAGAAGATGCGTGGCGGAATGATTATAAATGGTCGTCAGCCGCATCTCCTTATTGACGACCGCTGTGAATTTCTTTTCAGGATGCTCAGGCAATTCATTTACGAAATGAAGAATAAGTTCATTTTCCTTTTTGGTGTCAACGATTTCCACTTTTTCGCCATTGGATGCG
Source organism: uncultured Chitinophagaceae bacterium (assembly GCA_964502525.1). Classification (GTDB taxonomy): domain Bacteria; phylum Bacteroidota; class Bacteroidia; order Chitinophagales; family CAIOSU01; genus DATLYB01. Next base: position 43,734 of record CAZCXH010000009.1, on the reverse strand, counting down.
AGAAACCCCGTGTCGCCCACCTGTCCTCCGCTTTCGGCATAGAAAGGCGTTTTATCAAAAACCAATTGATAAAATTCCTTATCCTTCAATTTTACTTTGCGATAGCGGGTGATGCTCACTTCCGATTCGAGTTCATCATATCCCGTGAATTCATTTTTCATCGAATCATGCACAACCACCCAATCAGCCGTGTCGCGCACAGCGGCTTTGCGCGAGCGCTGCTTTTGCTCGAGAAGATGACGATGAAAGCCTTCCATGTCAACCGAGAAGTGATGTTCGCGCGCGATCAGATGAGTGAGGTCAACCGGAAACCCGTACGTATCGAACAGCTCAAAGGCGAGCGCACCGGGAACTTCTTTTTTGCCCGATTCTTTTTCGATGAAAGAAGAAATCCGCACGATCCCTTTTTCCAGCGTTCGCAGAAAATTTTCCTCTTCTTCTTTAATCACTTTTGAAACAAGCGGAGCCTGCGATTTCAACTCAGGGAATTGCCCGCCCATCGTTTCACCCAGCACGGGCAGCAGCTTGTAGATGAAAGATTCCTTCTGATTGAGGTAACTGTAACCATATCGCACCGCCCTGCGCAGAATCCTGCGAACCACGTATCCAGCGCCATCGCGGTCGGGCAACTGACCGTCAGCAATGGTAAATGCAACCGCCCTGATGTGATCGGCAATCACGCGCATCGCTATATCGGCTTTTGGATTTTTACCATAAACAAAACCTGTAATGTCTCCAATTCTCTTGATAACCGGCTGGAAAACATCCGTATCATAGTTGGATTTCTTTTTCTGCAACACCATGCATAGCCTCTCGAATCCCATGCCGGTGTCCACGTGCTTTGCGGGAAGTTCCTCGAGGCTGCCGTCAGCCTTCCTGTTGTATTGAATGAACACGAGATTCCAAATCTCGATCACCAAGGGATGTCCATCGTTCACCAACTCAGCACCACTTTCTTTTTTTCGGTCAACATCATCGCGGATATCAACATGGATTTCGGAACATGGACCGCAGGGACCGGTATCTCCCATTTCCCAGAAATTATCTTTTTTCGAAAAGCGAAGAATGCGGTCTTTGCCCAGATGTTTCGACCAATATTTTGCCGCTTCATCATCGGCTGAGAGGTTCTCATCGGGGCTTCCTTCAAATACAGTTACATAGAGCCTGTCCTTGTCAATCTTGAAAACATCTGTCAGCAATTCCCAAGCCCAGTCAATCGCCTCTTTTTTGAAGTAACCTGCCCCGACACCGTCAGGCGATTCGGGGTCGCCAAACGACCAATTGCCGAGCATCTCGAACATGGTGTGGTGATAGGTGTCAATCCCCACCTCCTCCAGGTCATTATGCTTGCCCGAAACGCGCAGGCATTTTTGCGTATCCGCAACCCGAACGGATTTTGCTTTTTTGTTCCCGAGAAAAATATCCTTGAACTGGTTCATCCCCGCGTTGGTAAACATCAGCGTGGGATCATCTTTCACCACTATCGGTGCCGAGGGTGCAATCGAATGTTCTTTCGATCTGAAAAATTCAAGGAATGTTTTCCGGATTTCCTGAGATGTGTACATTAACGTTGCAATGTTGATTACGTATATTTTATTTTAGGAGCCTGCTTATTATCTTTAACAATCTCAAATTTGCATTGGCAGCGATTCAAAAATAGCGCTTAATGCCAAGGAAAAAAGCAAGGTACCACTATAACACTCATACCCTGAAGTATGAGCGCATTGAGGTGACATGGAAACAGCGCTTGCTCAAACTGTTCGGGCAGGGTGCGGCTATCCTCACGCTAACGGGAATTCTTTTCATTGTCGCATATTATTTCATTGACTCGCCCAAGGAAAAGCAATTGAAGCGCGAGATATACGCGATGAAGTTTGAATATGAGCTGCTCAATGAAAAACTCGGCAACTTCCAGAAAATACTGCAAGGGCTGCAGGACAGAGACGATAATATTTACCGGGTGATCTTCGAAGCGGAACCCATACCAAGCAGCGTGAGGCAAGCTGGCTCGGGAGGCTCCAACAAATACGACCACCTTGAGTATTATGACAATAAAGACCTGATCATCTCCACTTATAAACGCCTCGACAAAATGAGCAAGCAGTTGTATATCCAGTCGAAGTCTTACGATGATATCCACCAGATGATAAAAAACAAGGAGGACATGCTTGCCTCCATTCCTGCCATACAACCCATTTCCAAAACAAATACCAACCTTCAGCGCATAGCCTCTGGCTTTGGCTACCGCGTTCATCCGATTTATAAAACCGTGAGGATGCACACGGGGCTGGATTTTACAGCTCCGCCCGGCACAGAAATTTACTGCACAGGCAACGGTGTGGTGTTGGAGGTGGACCATGGCTCCGGCTACGGGCGCAACGTGATGGTGGACCACGGATTCGGATATAAGACAATTTATGCCCACATGAAAGAAATCAAAGTAAGGAGTGGTCAGAAGGTGAAGCGCGGTGACGTGCTCGGAACAGTAGGCAACACCGGCTTGTCAACGGCTCCCCATCTGCATTATGAAGTGATGAAAAATGGCAAGAAGGTTGATCCCATCAATTACTTCTATCAAGATCTGTCCGCGGAAGAATATGACATGGTGATAGATCTTGCTTCGCGCCACAATCAATCGTTCGACTAAAACAAACTCAATTGGCATACAAAGAATTTGAAGTCACAAAACTGTATTATTCAATAGGCGAAGTGGCGGAAATGTTTAAGGTTTCAGCTTCGCTGCTTCGCTTTTGGGAAAGCGAATTTGACATCCTGCAGCCCAAAAAGAACCGGAAAGGCAACCGCCTTTTCACTCCCGAGGACATTAAAAACATAAAGATTATTTATCATCTTGTCAAAGAGCGGGGATTTACGCTGGAAGGCGCGAAGAAAAAGCTGAAAGGCAATCAGGAAGACACGATTGACAAGTTCGAGATTGTCGAATCGCTGAAAAAGGTGCGCGGCTTACTGGTGGAGATGAAGGAAGGACTTTAATCCATTCAGGCATTAAAACTACTTTACATATTTTCTTCAGGCATTGATTGCGCAAGTCTGCGCCTGTAGAGAGTTGAGCGGGAATTTGACTTAACCACCTCCCAGTTCAAATCAGGATTCAATACGAATGACGGAATGCTGCTTCTCCCGAAATTTTGAGGATACAAATCACCGGTCAACGAATTATTCTTTACGAACCATTGCAACCTATCCTTTGTAACCAGAAGGTAAACAGGCTGCTTCTTCGCCAATTCAATTATTTGCAACGAATCCGCAGCGCTCCAGTCAAGAAAATGAATCTGCTGATCTGCATCCGGGGCAAATCCGAAATAAATGCCGTAATTGTTATGTAATGCCTTATCGCACACGATGATTGAATGCTGCCCGGATTTCTGAACAAAGTCAATCATTTCCTTTTCCGAACGATAGTTATTGTCCTTGGGGCTGTCCCGCAATATGACCACGTTGGTGTTGAAATAAACCACGCTTATAAAAAATACGAGCATCACCAAAAAATAATGCTTGTAACTCAATGAAAATTCCCAAAGACGTTTGATTGCGTTTTTTGCCGTTTCCCTATGAAAAATTGCAACAAACAAAAAGATCAGCAACATCATCCTCAACGCCATGAACTCCGGCAGGGTAATTTTATATGGGCTTAATTCGTATTCGTACATGAAGCCGGTTATCACAATTAAAATAGCGGCAAGCGCCAATATCACCTTCGAGCGCCATGTTGCAAGTCCCGTTACGCTTCTCTTCCCAACCCAATAATATACATGAGCAGCGCTAATTGCCAATGGAACCAAAACGGGAAGCCACAAACGATCAATCAGCAACACCGGAGTCCATGCTCTGAAAGACTGCGATCCCAGCCACCACATTGTCAAAAGGGAAATCAAATACACTTTAAAAAATCTCTCTTTTTCGTTTAGCGACTTGTTAAAAAGGAACAACAACGCTGGCAGGAAGAGGACGAAGAAAGAATACTGCTCAAACATGAATTTCACCGGCAAAACGGTGATGCGCGTGAAAATTATCCGCCATGATGAAAGAAGGTAGGTGTCCCGGCCAACATTAGGACCCTCTTCAACAATGCGCAATCGGTATAGAATATCCCCGGTTTTCAGAACATAAACCAGCAGAAAAACAGATCCCACCGCAACTCCCGTAACGATTGCCGCATACCAGAACCGCTTGAATTGCCTGTTCCTGAGATCATAAATAAAATAAATCAGCATCGGCAGTAAAAAATACACTGCAGATTCCTTAGTTGCGACTGCAAAAAACCACATGAAAGCCAGCAGAACTCCTGCAATTGTCTGCTTTGGCTTGGAAGAAACATAACGGATATGCCAAATCCACAATATGCATAAATTGGAGGTTAATGCAGCCATGATGTCGCCAAACAAGGTTCCGGACAACTCCAGCATCACAGGTGAGAAACCGGTCAGCATGCAGGCGATAAGGGAAATCTCATGGCTATATCTCCGCAATGAGAAATAGATAACAGCCATCAGCATCACAAGTTCAAAAACCGTTACCCAGGTCAAATAATATCCATCATAACCAAACAGTTTTATTGCAAGAGCAATCGGCAAATAAGTCCCGATACGATTGCAATAAAAGTTTTGAAAGTCCCATTCTCCCCGCAGAAACTGCACCGCGCATCTTGCATAGTCACCGGGATCGAAAGGAGAGATCCCCTGCTGATAAGGATAAGCAATTACGATTGTTAGCAATACAATTGCTAAAAATCCCAGATGATTTTTCAAACGCTCCATTCTGTCCAAAGATCAATCCGCTTTTCTTATACTCTATAACTTATCCGGTTTCATTGCAGTCCAGCGCAGCGTATCGGAACGCTATTGAAATTAGCATCTTTTGGTACGGCTAAGCAAACCCGATTTGAACCAGCCCGCGCGATGCCAAACTTAATGCCGATACCGTAAATTGCATTCAAAAATTCCGGAAGCAAAGATTGGATTGAATGGCGGCAACTTCAAAAAGAATAGCGGTGGTTTCCACCAACAAGCGCAAATATTCGGAAACCTTCATTCATACACTGGTTTCCATGCTACCTTTTGATGTCCATTATTTGCACTCGGGATATTTGCCGACAAGATATGGGGAGAGCGACACTCCGTTTGTGGACGACAGTTCAGATGAAGCATCGCTGAAAAATGCAATAAAATCATATCTGACTGAGAACCGGATTAAACTGGTGCTCGCTGAATATGGCCCCTCAGGTGTTAAAGTGATGAATATCTGCGCTGAACTAACCATTCCGCTGATTGTATATTTCCACGGGTATGACGCCTTCCGTAAGGATATACTGGAAAGCTATGGCCATGACTATCCGCAACTTTTTCAGATTGCAAAAAAGATATTTGTTGTTTCCATAGGGATGAAAAAACAACTGATAACATTGGGTGCTTCTGCTGAAAAGATAATTTTAAATCCATGCGGGGCAGACACCAGCATGTTTCAATATCATGATGCCGGTAAAAACCCACCCATTTTTCTTTTTGTGGGACGGTTTGAAGCCTCAAAAAGCCCCCACCTTGCTATTCTCGCTTTTGCCAGGGCTTATGAAAAAATTAGGGAATCTAAACTCATCATGGTAGGTGACGGACACCTTCAGGAAGCTTGCAGAATCATGACGAAAGCATTGAAGCTTGAGCATGCTATTGAATTCAAAGGAGTATTGCCACATTCTGAAATTGCGCAACTGATGTCACATTCCAGAGCCTTGCTGCAACATTCGGTTACAACTCCGAGTAACGACTCTGAAGGCACACCTGTGTCGGTGATGGAAGCAAGTGCTTCAGGATTGCCCGTCATTGCAACCTATCATGCTGGAATTCCGGATGTGGTGGAACATGGCAAAACAGGTTCTTTAGTCGAAGAAGGAAACATAGAAGGCATGGCAGAGTTCATCATTCAAATCGCCAATGATCCGGTCTTGTCATCCCGGTTAGGAAAAGCAGGCAGTGAAAAAATACATTCTCAGTTTACAGCAAATAGGTATATTGAAATCGTTACCCAAGAAATCAATAAGTTATTATAATCTCTTAAAAATCTATTCAGAGCATCATAAGAATTTTCCATCAGCAATGATTGCTTTGGTTCCGGCAAGCATGCCGCCAGCGCTTCCGGAATTTCAATTTTCCGCTTAATCACGGATTCTACAACATCAAGAAACTTTGCCGGATGAGCGGTTTCAAGAAAGATTCCCGTTTCGTTTTTGCCGGACAAGTATTTCTTCAAAGCTGAAAACCCGACAGCCCCGTGCGGATCGAGCAGGTAACCGCAGTTGGCGTAAACTTCCCTCATTGTTTGCCTGGTCTCATCATCTTTGAAACTATAGCCGGCAATATCACCCTGCATCGCTTTCAAATCATGATTGTACAGATCGAGCATCCTGGCGAAGTTGCTTGGGTTGCCGACATCCATCGCATTAGAAATAGTTTGTTTGGATGGCCTGGGGGAGAAGACACCGCTCAACAGATAATCGGGAACAACGTCATTCACATTCGTTGCCGCAATGAATTTCTTCACCGGCAATCCCATCCTTTTTGCAATCAGCCCCGCAGTGAGATTGCCGAAGTTGCCGCTGGGGACGCAAATCACAACATCATTCTTTTTATCTGCAACCTGCGCATAAGCGATGAAATAATAAAACGATTGCGGAATAAGCCTTGCGATATTGATGGAATTGGCGGAGGTGAGTTTTATTTTCTTATTGAGTTCCTTATCCGAAAATGCCCGTTTCACCAAGGCCTGGCAGTCGTCAAACGTGCCTTTGATTTCAAGCGCAGTAATGTTCTGCCCAAGCGTAGCGAGTTGCTTCTCCTGAATCTCGCTCACCTTTCCGCTCGGATACAAAATCACCACGTTGATTCCCTCTACACCGAGAAAACCGTTTGCCACCGCGCTTCCCGTATCACCGGAAGTGGCAACCAGCACGGTGATGTCCTGCTTCTCTCCTTGCCGGAAATGCGAAAGAAGACGCGCCATGAACCGTGCTCCGACATCCTTGAAAGCGAGAGTGGGTCCGTGAAAAAGTTCAAGGGAAAAAATATTGCCGGCAACCTTCACGAGCGGGATCGGGAAATTCAGCGTATCTGCAACAATCGTTTTCAACCTGGCTTCAGGAATATCCTCTCCCAATATCGCCTGCGCGACCTGCAATGAAATTTCTGACGGGGAGAGCCGCTGCATGCTTTCAAAAAAATCTTCAGGCAATTGTGGAATCCGCTCGGGCATGAACAGCCCTCCATCATCCGCCAGTCCTTTGAGAACAGCCTCCCGCAAGGAAACCCGGAGTGATTTGTTATGGGTGCTGTAAAAAAACATCAGTCAATGAGACGCGCTCCCCGCTCTCCTATTTTTGAAACAAACGTTTCGCTTTCGATATTCTCATCCGCAAATGTTTCGCTCATCTGCAGAACCACGCGTTCCGCATCGCTCTGTGATCTGCACAAAGCAAACATGGAAGGCCCTGATCCCGAAATGCTGCAACCCAATGCACCGGCATCCATAGCGGCTTTTTTAACTTCGTCAAATCCGGGTATCAAAACCGAGCGAATGGGTTCGACAATCACATCTTCAAGCGAGCGCCCGATCAAACCCAAATCTCCGCGGAACAAGCCGGTGACCAATCCTGCGACATTGCCCCACTGCACGACTGCGTCTTTCAAAGTGATTTTGTCTTTCAGAATTTTTCGGGCATCCTCCGTCCTCACCTCTATTTGCGGATGCACCACCGCGCAGTGCAAGCTTTTTGGGAAATCGAGCGCGATGATTTCCAGAGGCTTGTAACTCCTGATTAAAACAAATCCGCCCAACACGCACGGCCCCGCATTGTCGGCATGAGCAACGCCTGAAACCAGCCGCTCCCCTTCCATCGCAAATGGAATCAATTCCTGCGGGCTGCATGGGTTTCCAAGCAAGTGATTGGCGGCAACAATACTGGCTGTTGAACTCGCTGCGCTTGACCCCAGTCCGCTTCCCGGCATAATTTTTTTTCTTATTTCAATCTCGAATCCCTGATTGCTTTTCAGCTTTTGCAGCATCGCATTGAGTGAAACTCCGCTTACGTTCTTCTCAGGCTGTGTCGGGATATTTTTGAATTCAGTCTTATTAAGAATGCTGATTCCCGGGCTGTTTGAGAGTTTAACAACCAGTTCATCACCGGGATTTTCCAGTGCAAAACCCAGAATGTCGAAACCGGAACCCACATTGGCTACCGTGGCGGGGGCGAATACTTTAACGCTTTTCGCCATCTTACAAATTTGCCACCCTGATTATATCCGCAAACACCCCGGCAGCCGTCACTTCAGCGCCTGCGCCTGCTCCGCGCACCACCAGCGGCTGTTCAACGTAACGGTCAGTGTAAAACAGCACGATGTTATCCTTTCCCTGAATCCAATAAAACGGATGACCCGGATCAAATTCAGTCAGGCGGGTGAATGCCTTTCCGTTTTCGAATGTCGCCACATATCGCAGCTTCTTGTTCTGTTTTTCAAGCTGCGCCCGCTGCTGCTCGAAATGAGCATCATAGCTTTCCAACTCGCGCAAAAATGCTTCTGTTGTTCTGGCCTTCTGGCATTTCTCAGGCAAGAAATTCTCCTTTTGAATATCCTCCGATTCCATTTTCGCTCCGCTTTCACGCGCCAAAATCAAAATTTTTCTTGCCACGTCAATCCCGTTCAAATCTATGCGAGGATCAGGCTCGGACAAGCCTTTTTGCTGGGCTTCCTTCACCGCCTGGCTGAACGGAACCTCCCTGCCATATCTATTAAAAATATAATTAAGCGTCCCGGATAAAATCGCTTCCATTTTGTGAATCCTGTCTCCGCTCCTGATTAAATCGTTCAAGGTGCTGATGACGGGCAAACCTGCACCCACATTGGTTTCAAACAAAAACCTGACTCCTCTGCGCTGTGCGGCCTCCTTCAACTCCTTATAATCAGAATATTTGCCGGAACATGCCACTTTATTGGGAGTCACGATGGAGATGCTCGCATTCAACACTTTTTTATAGCAAGCCGCAATGTCTGCATTTGCCGTGCAATCAACGAAGACGCTATTCGGCAAATTCATTTCAATCATCTTATCAATGAACTTGAAGATATTGGATTTCCCGCCCGTTTCATCCAAATCCTTTCTCCAATTTTCAATGGAAATCCCCTCTTCGCTGAAATGCATCTTGCGGCTGTCTGCAAGTCCGGTGACCTTTAAATTGATGCCGTGCTCTGCTGCAAGCTGCTTCACGTGGTTTTGAATCTGTGCAAGCAGCATGCGTCCTACATTGCCCGCGCCCATCAGAAAAACATGAATGTCGCGGGTTTCGGAGAGAAAGAATGAATCATGAATCGCATTGAGCGCTTTGCGCAGTTCCCGATGCTCCACTACGAAGGAAATGTTCAACTCTGATGAGCCTTGTGCAATCGCAACAATGTTGATGCCGTTTCTGCCGAGGGTGCTGAAAAGCTTTCCCGCCACTCCCCGCGACTTTTTCATGTTTTCGCCAACGACTGCAATAATTGAAAGGTCATCGGCCACCTCCACCTTATCAATTTGCTTTTGACGAATCTCAAAAACAAACTCTTTCTCGATGGCGGTTTTGGCTCGCTGCGAATCCTGCGGAGAGATGGCGAAACTGATCGAATGCTCGGACGATGCCTGAGAAATCAAAATGACGTTGATCCTGTTGTCAGCCAGGGCGGTGAACAGCCGCATTGAAATGCCGGCTACGCCAATCATGCCGCTGCCATGCAAAGTACATAATGAAATTTTATCAATAGATGAGATGCCCTTGATGGGCGAGCCGGTATCTGATGTTTTCCTGCTGATGAGGGAGCCTTCCGCGTCAGGATTAAATGTATTCTTAATCCAAAGCGGAATATTCTTGCTGAATACCGGCTGAATGGTGGGCGGATAAATCACCTTGGCTCCGAAGTGAGACATTTCCATCGCCTCGGCATAAGACAATCTTTTAATAGGAAAAGCCTTGCTCACCTTGCGCGGGTCAATGGTCATCACGCCATCCACGTCAGTCCATATCTGCAGCTCGGAAGCGCCCAGCGCGGCAGCGACAAGCGATGCGGTGTAATCAGAACCTCCCCGGCCGAGCGTAGTGATCTCATTATCATGGGTGCTGCCGATAAATCCGGGATAAATAATCAGGCTTTGATTCTCACGGTAATGGCTGCGCATGTTTTCATTGGACTCATCCATGAGCACATGCGCATTGCCGAAATTTTTATCGGTCTTGATCAGCGCGGCCGCATCGGCAAGTGACGCATCAACACGCTGGTTTTTAAAGCTCTCGGTGATGATGTATGATGAAATTCTTTCTCCGAAACTCATCACGTAATCAAGGGTTTTCAGCGACAGCTCTTTCACCAAAAAAATCCCGTGAAGAATGTCATTCAACTCGTTGAAAAACATTTTCACCCGCGCCACTACAGAACTCTGACGCTTCACGTCAATCAGCTCCTTCACGGCATCAATGTGGCGCTTTTCCAGCGCATTGATGATTTCTTTGTAGTTGTCCTGACCTTTTTCCGCGCGTTTTCCGGCTTCAATCAATTGGTCCGTAACTCCTCCGAAGGCGGAAACAACGACCACCAGCCGGTCGTCTTCTATGGTTTTTTTTACAATCCTGATAAGCGCCTGAATCGTTTGCGGTGTGCCAACGGACGTGCCTCCGAATTTGAAAACCTTCATGGATGTGTCAGCATTTTAAAAAAAACGCCCAAATATACGTGTTGAGAGGGTACCTGAATTATCGCGCTTGTGTGGATAAACGCAGATGAACTGCAACTATACCAGAAGAAAGCGAAGTTTACTCCGACTTGAGAAGTTTTTTCATAAACATTTTATCTCCGCTTAAAATCTCGATGTGATAAATTCCCGGTGCCAGCCATCCGGGAATTTTCAGAGAAATAGTGTTCACTCCGTTGAGCAGCGGAATGGTTTCCCTGAAAACAGTTTGACCGAGGATATCCGTCAGGCGTATGTCAATAGCCGATGGATGCGAATCCGTCCGCAACTGAATCAAGTCAATAAACGGATTCGGATAGATGTGCCAGTTCTCGGAAGCAATATCTGAAATGCCGCTGCAAACTTCCACCACTACGGCAATGGTGATATTGCTGCTGCAGCGGTTCGAGTCGGTAAATGTGTAAATAATGCCATGCGTTCCAAGTCCTGCCTGAGAAGGATCGAATTTGTTGTCAGAAATTCCGGGACCAATGAACACTCCTCCATCTGGCGACAAGGGCAATTCAATGATGCTTCCATCTAAGCAATAATTGAGTCTCGCGCTGTCAATGCCCAAAACCGGAAGCGGGTTGATGGTAACCCATTGCGTGTCAGCGGATGCGCATCCATGAGCATCAGCGTAGCTGTATGACACAGGATAGGGGCCTCCCGCGCCTGCTCTGTCCGGATCAAATACGTTCACTACAACACCCGCTCCGCTGAATGTTCCGCCTGAAGGAACACCCGACAAATAAACCGGTGAGGCATCCATGCAATACTGTTCCCCAAGCCCTTCGATTTCAACGTGCGGAGTTTGGTAAACGAGGATTCTTGCCGTATCGGTCGCAGCACAACCATAAGCATCCACATACAGGTAAGTAATTAAGTGCTCTCCAACACCCGCGTGCTGCGTGTTAAAATAGTCAGCGGTAATTCCATCTCCAATGAACAAGCCGCCTTGTGGAGAAGCACCGAGAAGGATATCTCCCCTGCTGACGCAATAACCCGGTGCAAGCCTTTCGAATAACGCTTCCGGGTTTTTCCTAACATGAATAATCCGCGACAGCGATGCCGAGCAGCCATTGGCATCCGTGACAGCATACGCAACCGCATGATACCCAACTCCGGCAATCATCGGGTAAAATGAAGAGTCTGTCACGCCTGCTCCTGAAAACGCTCCACCTGCCGGAGTTGCCTGCAGGACCAATGGAGGTTCAGTAATACACTTGATAGAATCATTTAATTGAAAGCTGACCTGCGGAATAGCTTGAACATTGACTGGTTGACTATTTTCGCTTGCGCACCCCTCTGCTGTCGTGAATCTGTAAGTGATCAAATGATTTCCTGTTCCCGCATCCGCAGGCCTGAATACATTGCCGCTCATTCCCGCGCCACTGAACGCACCCCCTGCCGGCCTTCCAGTGAGAGTGCCGGCCGGAGCATTGAGACAGTAAGAAGAATCCAGCCCCGTGAAACTTGCAGCTTGCGCAGCTTTAACCCTCACCATCAGGCTTGAGCTTGCCTGGCATCCCTGCGGATTGGCGTACATGTAGGTAATTACATGATAGCCTGAAGCAAGCGTTGCCGGGTTAAAAAAGCTGCCAATAATTCCCGCGCCATTGAAAGAGCCGCCAGATGGATATCCGGTTAAAGTATCTCCCTCATCATTGGAACAATAGGCTGTATCCAAACCGGTGAAAGAAACAAACAACAGCGAATCAACATGGATGACAACCGAATCCGCATCCGAACACCCAAAAGAACTGGTTGCTGTTACCGAAATGGTAACTGAATTTAACGGTGTCAGGGAAATGGATGCTGTTGTCTCCGTTGTGCTCCACATATAGCTGTCGCCACCAGCGGCAGCGAGCGTCACCGTTTCACCATAACAAATCGTTTGATCACTTCCCGCATCAGCCACAGGATTGGGATTCACCTGCAATGTTGCGGTAACAACACTGTCGCAGCCGCTGGAAGCTATTAAGGTATCAACATAAATCCCGGAGGTTGTGCGGAACGCTCCCGCAAGGAACATTCCTTCTCCATCACAGATCGCGTAGGAGAGATTGCTCGAAGCAGAAGGAAGCACCGTAAGATGGGAAACGATGATGCTGTCACAGCCGTTGAAAGCCGTGAGCGTGTCGTAATATATCCCGGGGGATGATTGATTGCCGCCTCCGAGGAAAATGCTTTCGTTGAAACAGATAGTGAAAAACCGGTTAACGACAGACGAAGGCTTCACAATCAACTGTGTTTTGACGATGCTGTCGCAGCCGTGTGAGCCGGCAAACGCATCCTGGTAGGAGCCGGGCAGTTTGCGGTAAGCGCCCTGAAGGAACACGCTGTCGCCTGTGCAAATTGTAATTGCATTGGAATGATATTCAGTTTGCACCACCGTCAAATTGGTAACCACCGTGCTGTCGCAGCCATGGCTTCCTGTTAAATAATCGAAATAGGTTCCGGATTGAGTTTGCATTGCTCCCCCGGCATAGTAACTGTCGCCCAGGCAGATGACTGCCGTAATGGAAGTTGTTATATGATTCCAGACGGTGAGGTCGGTGGCGATAACGCTGTCGCAACCGAATGTGTTTGCCAGCGTGTCAAAATAGATGCCTGTGGAGTTTTGCAATGCGCCTCCGGCAAAGTGCGTTTCACCGTTGCATATGGAAACTTCAGTATTGACAACATGAGCCGGATTCACCGAAATATTAGTTACAATAATACTATCGCATCCGCTTGAGGCAGTCATCGTGTCATAATAAATTCCGCCTGCAAATTGATACTCTCCGGCAGCAAAGAAGCTGTCGCCCTGGCACATCTCATAATTGAGGCTGGCGATGGGCACCGGTAAAACGGTAAGGTTGGTGGTCACCACGCTATCGCAGCCGTTTGATGCGGTCAAAGTGTCCCTGTAAACTCCGGAAATTGTTCTTGCAGCGCCTCCGGCAAGGTAGAATTCTCCCTCGCAGATAGCAGCATTGGTTGAATGCGACCTCACCGGCAGAACCGTAAGGCTCGTCACAACGGTGCTGTCGCAGCCGTTTGCTGCTGATAAAATATCATAATACAAGCCAGAAGTATTTCTGAAAGCGCCCTGCGCGAAATAGCTCTCATTACTGCAGATTTCCACATGAACCGTGTCAGACCTGTTCGGCAATACGGTCAGATATGTGGTTGCAAAACTGTCACAACCGCTGGATGCGATTAATGTGTCGTAATAGATTCCGGAAGAGGATTGCCAATCACCCTGGGCAAAATATCGTTCCCCATCGCAGACGGAAACACTGAGGCTGGTTCTGCTGGCGGCTAATACATTTAATTCGGTTACAATAATATCGAGGCAGCCGTTTGATGCGCTGAGCGTGTCGTAATAAGTGCCGGAAACTGTCCTGAACGCTCCCTGCGCGAAATAGCCGCTGCCTTCGCAGACGGAAACAGGATTGCTGGCAGTGAAGTCAGGCAGCACAATCAGCTCGGTGGTCACGATGCTGTCGCAGCCAAGGCGCGAGATAAATGTATCCACATAAACGCCAGCCGTGTTTTGATAAACTCCGCCTGCAAAATATGTTTCATGAGCGCAAATCGTAACCTGATTTGAACCGGTAAATGCAGGAAGGACTTTTAGAGATGTAACTACAATGCTGTCGCAACCGTTGCCTGCAACAAGCGTGTCGAAATAAGCGCCTTCGTCCGTTTGATAACCACCGCCAGCGAAATAGCTTTCGCCCTCGCAGATTGAAACAGGAACAATAACAGAGTACTTCGGAAGCACAGTGAGGACGGTGATGATGATGCTGTCGCAGCCTTCCTCTGACTTCAGGGTATCGTTGTAGGTTCCCGATGCCGTTCGGCTGGCGCCTCCTGCAAAATAGCTCTCGCCATTGCATATTGAAATATTCAAGCTGGTGCGCTTTGAAGGGATAACCCGCAGGTCGGTGACAATAATGCTGTCGCAGCCGCTGGCAGCGGCAAGGGTATCATAATAAATGCCGGAAGCTATCCGGGGCAAACCAGCGGCAACATAGCTTTCTCCTTCGCAGATTATTATTTGCACAGGGGTGACTTTTGATGCAATAACAATGAGGGTAGTAGCCACAACACTGTCGCATCCGTTGGAAGACGTCATCGTATCGTAATAAATACCATCGGCATTTTGATTGCCGCTTCCCGTAAAGTAAGTTTCACCTTCACAAATGGAAATTGTCCTTAAAGTCAAACTATGGTTTTTAATAATGAGATTGGTCGCTATGATGCTGTCGCACCCATTAATGGATACAATAGAATCGTAATATAAACCCGGAGAATTTCTGAATCCGCCCTGGAGGAAAATGCTCTCTCCGCTGCAGATGAAGACGTCCCGATTAACAAGGTAAGTTTCATTAACCCTGAGGATAGTGGTCACAATGCTGTCGCAGCCTGCTGGAGTTGCAAGCGTGTCAACATAAATTCCGGAAGTGGTTTGCCAATTGCCCTGCGCAAAATATTGTTCATTATCACAAATATCAATGCTAACAGTATTGGTGACCGCAGGCGCAACACTCAAATTAGTGAGCACCACGCTGTCGCAGCCGTGAATGCCGGACAGGGTGTCTAAATATATTCCTGATGTTGTTCTTGCCTGTCCTCCCGCAAAATAACTTTGCCCCGCGCATATCGTTACCGGATTGTTTGAACTTTCGTTTTCCCAAACTTTCAGAATGGTCGTAACAAAACTGTCGCAGCCGGAAACCGAAATAAAAGTATCAAGATAACGGCCTGTTGTTGTCCGATTGGCGCCTCCGGCAAAATAGCTCTCTCCTTCGCAGATCGAAACATTCACGGAATCGTCAAAGGTTGAAACAACATCCAGCACGGTCACCGCCACGCTATCGCAGCCGGTGGAGGCAGTGAAAGTATCGTAATAAATCCCGGCCGTATTCCTCCATTCACCTCCGGCAAAAATGCTCTGGTTGTCGCAAATGGCGGCAAACACGGAATCTGCAACAGGATAGATGATTGAAATTTGAGTGATGATAATGCTGTCGCATCCCGATGCCTGCGGCAAGGTATCGTAATAAACGCCTGCATCGTTTCTGAATCTGCCGCCTGCATGCGCGCTGTCGCCAGCGCATAATTCAATGGCAATATATTTAAATAAAATTGGCGTAATTGAAAGGTCGGTGATGACAACGCTGTCGCAGCCTGTAGCTGCAATTAATGTATCAAAGTATGTTCCTGTAGAATCGCGGCTGGCGCCACCGGCAAAATAGCTTTCCCCTTCACAGATTGAAATATCAAGATTCGTATGGGCAACCGGCTCGATGGTAAGGTTTGTCCTTACAATGCTGTCGCACCCGAAGCGGTTGGCAAACGTGTCATAGTAAATGCCCTCCGCTGTTTGCCACCCCCAGCCGGCAAACAGGCTGTCCCCGTCACAGATGCTTGCATCAACTTCGCTCAGACTGATCGGATTAATCTTTAAATCCGTCATCACAATGCTGTCGCAGCCGTTCATTGCAGTCAAGGTGTCGTGATAAAATCCCGCAGTCTTCCTGAACGCTCCGCCTGCAAAGAAGCTATCCTCATCACATATAAAAATTTCCTGGGTGCGGGCATAAACGGAATTAACGGTCAGCATTGTCACCGCCACGCTGTCGCAGCCATTGAGGGCGGTGAATGTGTCGCGATAGACCCCGCTTGAATTTTGAGCCGCACCGCCAGCGAAGTGTGTTTCCCCTTCGCAGATGGTTGCATTGATCGTCACAATATTTTTCGGAAGCACGATCAATGTGGTCGTTACAATGCTGTCGCAGCCGGTTGCTGCAGCCAATGTGTCAACATAAGTTCCCGATGTTGTTTGAAATCCTCCTCCGGCAAAAACGCCTTCACCGGCACAAACTTCCATAGTGATATTTTCCGATGCAATGCTGCGGATGGAGAGATTCGTAATCACCACGCTGTCACAGCCGCCTGAGGCTGTCAGGGTATCATGGTAACTGCCTGCTGAATGACGGTAGCCTCCTCCGGCAAAAAGGCTGTCACCCGGGCATATCGAAACATCGAGGCTCATCTGTATAAGCGATGCAACCGTGAGATTGGTTCTGACAATGCTGTCGCAGCCATAAACATTAGCAAGCGTATCGTAATATATTCCTGATGCAGACTGCCAGTTTCCTCCGGCAAACAAACTGTCAGCATTGCAAATGCGCGCATCCCGCTCAGCCAGGTGAGCCGGCTTGATTCTCAAATCAGTAACAATCACGCTGTCGCAGCCATCCGATGAAATAAAGGAATCCGAATAAACTCCTGCCGCGCTTTTGAATGAGCCTCCGGCAAAGAAGCTGTCACCGCTGCAAATGGAAACCTCGCTGGCAAGGGAATATACCGGGTTAACGGTGATCGTAGTAACCACCACGCTGTCGCAGCCGTTTGCCGCGGTGAGCGTGTCGCGGTAAATTCCGCTGGCGGACTGGTCATCGCCTCCGGCAAAATAGCTCTCGCCACTGCACAGCTCTATTTCCACTGCTGTCTGATAAACCGGCAGAACCGCAAGATTGGTCGTCACCACACTGTCGCAGCCGCTGGATGATGTGAACGTATCAATATATGTTCCCGATGATGTTTGATTTGCCCCTCCTGCAAAGAAACTTTCGCCATTACAGATAGCTACGCTTATGAGATGCGCGTAAGCCGCATTCACCTGCAACACGGTGGCTACAATGCTGTCGCAGCCGCTCGCAGCCGCCAGCGTATCGTAGTACGTTCCGCTCGCGGTTTGACCGGCCCCTCCGGCAAAATAGCTTTCACCGGAGCAAATTGATATGGGAACGGTTTCTATTACCGGATCAATAACCCTTAATGTGGTGATCACAACGCTGTCGCATCGCCAGCCCTGAAACATGTCGAGGTAATCTCCCGATTCAGTTTGATAAGCGCCTCCGGCAAATATGCTGTCGCCCTCGCATATTTCAGCTCCCACCCATTCAACAGCAATCTGCTGAACCGTCACCGTGGTGACAACGATGCTGTCGCAGCCGTTGACAGCAGCAAGCGTATCTGAATATGCACCGGGGTTCCGCTGATAAGCGCCTCCGGCAAATATGCTGTCGCCTTCACAGATGGTCGCGCTATTTGCGCTCTGATAATCCGGAAGAACGTTAAGATGAGTGATCACCGTGCTGTCGCAACCGTTGGATGCGATGTGCACATCCGAATAAGTTCCGCTGGTTGTCTGCAAGGCGCCTCCTGCAAAGTAGCTTTCTCCCGAGCAGATGCCGATGAAAACATGCTGATTATAATCAGGAAGCATCTCAATGAGGGTCGCCACGATGCTGTCGCAGCCGCTTGCAGCCGCCAAAGTGTCATAATAGGTTCCCGCTGCGCTGCGCAAGCTTCCTCCGGCAAAATAGGTTTCACCCGGACAGAGGGAAACATTCACCTCCGTCATAGCCACCGGCAACACGATCAGATTGGAAGTCACTACGATGGTGCAATTATCAGCAGTGAAGATTGTGTCCCGGTAAATACCGGGAGTAGTCTGATTCGCCCCGCCAACAAAGTAGCTGCCGCCTTCGCAAATTATAATTTTAATATTCTCATCCCTCGGGCAGACGCGCGGTATGATGGAATCCGGCTCGTGGGTTGCGTATATGTCATCCTTATCGGGGCTGGCGTGTGCGGAAACCACATCGTGAAAGCCAAATCCTGCATTTCCAAAAGCATCCAGCTTGACCGTAGCTTCATACCAAACATCATATATCCATTTTGGATATGCGGGATTAGAACTGTAGTTTGTATCGGTCGCGGGCGAGTTTTGAGTGAGCACATAGCCATAAGTATTGAAATTTTCATTGATAGATGTAGTGCTGCTCAGGATGCTGCTGTCGCTGCCGATCAACATTTTGCCATCGCCTCCTTCCACGCCCATGCTCTTATATCCTGATGGAACATCAAGACTGTTGCTGAAATAATCCACTTTGAAATCGAGTTTCCTCATCCCCGATGCATCATACAATGCCCATTGCAGGTGATCGGACGCGATAAGGCTATCCAATGTTCTCGATACGCCCCAGCCTATTGCCGTTGCGCCATAAGTGTTGTCGGCATAATCTTTCTCCAATGACGAGCGGATTGTCATCGTTTGATTCACGGTATTCACCGTCAATTCCGATTCGATATTCTCAACAGAAATAAACGTCATAACAATACTGTCGCAGCCTTGAGCGGATGCAAGAGTATCATAATAAATTCCGCTGACGGTTTGCCAATCTCCTCCCGCATAATAGCTGCCTCCCGAGAACAGGAGAATATCAATTATTGTTGTGTCGGCATCAAAAAAGGCAAGGTTTGTTATCCTTACCGTATCGCATCCCGTTAATGCGGTGAGCGTATCATAATAGACGCCCGGTGTTGTTTGATAGCTTCCTCCGGCAAAAACGCTTTCGCCCCGGCAGGATGAAATATTCAGGTTTTGGTAAACATAAGGATTGACCGTGAGGTTGATGGCAATGATGCTGTCGCAACCAAAACGCGAGCTGAGGGTGTCATGATAAATTCCGGGCTGCGTCCGGTAACTGCCACCGACCATGATGCCGGAGCCTTCGCAGACGGCTACATCAAAAACAACGAGGTAAGCAGGATGCACGGAAAGATTGGTCGTTACAATGCTGTCGCAGCCATTGCGGGCTGTAAGTGTATCGTAATAGATGCCTGAAATCGTTCGCAGCGCGCCACCGGCAAAATAGCTCTCTCCATCGCAAATATGCGCGTTGGCTGTGCCGGTCGCAGACTGTTTCACTGCAACCAGCCGCGAGCCGCTTCCCACGCATCCCTGCGCGGTGCTGACGGTTACGGAATAAATGGTATTTGAAAGCGGTGATACGGTATTGCTTGCCGTGAGCGCGGCATTGTTCCATGAATAAGATGCGCCCCCGCTTGCCACCAGCGTGATACTTTCCCCTCTGCAAACAGACGCCACCGGGGGAGAGATGCTTACCAAGGGCAATGGATTCACCGTTACAATGCGCGAAGCGGAACCCGCGCAGCCGTTCAAACCGATTACGGCAACCGAATAGGTTGTCGTTGCGGAAGGCGTTACAAACACGTCAGCGGTGACAGCTCCCGTACTCCAGAGATAGCTGCCGCTGCCGTTTGCAGTCAGCCTTGTCGTTGTTCCCTGGCAAATGGAAATGCTGGCGGGGAATATGCCTGCTGCGGGAGTGTCATTCACCATAACGGTTTTTGACGCACTCGCGAAACAGTTGCCTCCATCGGAAACGGTGACCGAATAAGTCGCAGACGTTGCCGGGCTTGCGGTAATGTTTGAGCTGGTCGAGCCGTTGCTCCAGGAATAGAAAGTGCCGCCTGTGGCGGAAAGCCCAACGCTTTGCCCGCTGCAGATGACAGGGTTGGACGGGCTGATGGTGGCCGTGAGGCTCGGAATAACTTCTACATGAACAGAGGCGGTATCAGCGCATCCGTTAGCATCGGTCACCGTTGCGAAATAGGTAGCGTTGGAAACCGGGCTTACCATAATGCTTGCATTTGAGGAACCTGTGCTCCATGAATAAGCCACCCCTCCGCTGGCAATCAAAGTGGTGTTTGAGCCGGTGCATATCGTGGCGCTCGATGGAATAACAACGGCAACCGGAAGAGCATTAACAGTTACAGTTCGTGATGCAGCCGCAGAGCATCCGTTGGAGCCGGTAACGGTGACGGAATAATTGGTGACGGAAACGGGATTCACGGTGATGCTTGTATTTGAAGCGCCAGTGCTCCATGAGTAAACTGTTCCTCCGCTGGCGGTCAGCGTGGCGCTTTCACCCACGCAGATGGCGGCAGTTGCAGGAGCAATCGCAGGGGTGGGCAGCGCATTCACCGAAACCGTCCGTGCCGTGGCAGCCGTGCAGCCGTTGGCATCGGTAACGGTAACTGCATAGCCGCTCGTTATGGCGGGGCTGACCGTAATGCTTGCATTGGCGGCCCCATTGCTCCACCGGTAAGTCACGCCACCGCTGGCGGTCAGCGTGGCGCTTTGCCCGCTGCAAATAGATACCAACGCAGGGGATATGGAAGAGGCCGGCAGCGGGTTAATGATTACCGTGCGCGAGGCGGTTGCAGTGCAGCCGTTTGAATTGGTGACCGTGACTGAATAGCTCGCGGTGTTGATCGGGTTCACGTTGATACTCGCATTCGTGGAGCCGGTATTCCATGAATAGGAAATTCCACCGTCAGCGGTCAGCGATGCATGTGAGCCGCGGCAGATGGCAACCGATGAAGGCGAGATGGAAGCGGTGGGCAGGGAATTAACCGTTACGCTTCGTGAAGTTGATGCCGTGCATCCGTTCCCGTCAGTAACGGTAACGGAATAATTTGCAGCACTTGATGGGTTCACAACAATACTTGCGCTGGCTGCTCCTGTGCTCCAGGCGTAAGATACGCCTCCGCTGGCAGTCAGTGTCGCGCTTGCGCCATTGCAGATGGCTGCCGCAGCCGGTGATATGGCGGCAACCGGCTGCGAGTTAACAGTTACCGTTCTCGCAGCAGCAGCCGTACATCCGTTGGCGTTGGTAACGATAACGGAATAGACGGTCGTGACCGCTGGGCTTACAGGGAGGTTGGCATCCGCAACTCCAGCGCTCCAACTGTAAGAGACTCCACCGCTGGCGGTCAAGGTAGCGCTTTCTCCGCTGCACACAGCAACAGTGGCGGGTGCAATCGCAGCAGCAGGGATAGCATTTACCGTTACGGTGCGCGAAGCGGCAGCCGAGCATCCGTTTGCGTTGGTAACAGTAACCGAGTAAGCCGCAGTGGCTGTTGGATTAACAATGATGCCTGCGGAAGTTACACCGGTATTCCACGAATACAACGATCCACCGCTGGCGGTTAAAGTGGCGCTGGCTCCGCTGCAAATGACCACGCTGGCTGGCGAGATGGAAGCTGTTGGAAGCACGTTCACCGTGATGGTGCGGGAAGCGGAGGCTGTGCAGCCGCTGCCATCGGTTACAGTGACGGAGTAATTGGTTGTGACAGCCGGGCTAACATTGATGGAAGAGTTGGCAGCCCCGTTGCTCCAGATGTAAGATACGCCACCGCTGGCGGTAAGCGTTGCTCCTGAACCGATACATATCGAAACCGAGGCGGGCGATATGGACGAGGCAGGCGATGAATTCACCATCACCGTGCGCGATGCGGCTGCGGTGCATCCGTTGGCATTGGTTGCAGTCACTGAATAGGAGGTTGAAATTGGAGGAGAAACACTGATGGCGGTTGAAGTTGCGCCTACGTTCCAGATGTAAGATATTCCACCGCTGGCGGTGAGCGTGGCGCTTGTTCCGCTGCACACCGAAATGGATGAAGGCGAAATGGTCACAACCGGGTTGATGTTCACCGTGAGGTGCGTGGTTACAATGGAATCGCATCCGCCCGAGGATAACAAGGTATCGTGATAAGTTCCGGATGTTGTTTGACTGGCGCCTCCGGCAAAGTAGCTCTGCCCCGCGCAAATGCTCGGATTGATGGTAGATGAAAGGTAAGGCAGCACCATCAGGTTGGTGGCAATGATGCTGTCGCAGCCGTGCCGCGACATGAGCGTGTCGTAATAAACGCCCGTTGTTGTTCGGTAATCACCGCCTGCGATGATGCTCTGTCCCTGGCATAGCTGAATGTGGATTTCTTGTAAATAAGCAGGATTCACTGTCAGGTGCGTTACAATCACGCTGTCGCAGCCGTTGCCAACACTGATGGAATCGTAATATGTTCCGGAAACTGTCTGCCACGCACCGCCCGCAAAATAGCTGCCTCCCTCGCAGATCGAAGCCGAGCGGTGAACCGTAGCGGAATTGGATACGGTGAGCGTGGTGAGCACGATGCGGTGGCAGGCGCCCTGCAGGGTGTCGTAATAGGTTCCAGGAAGTTTCCGGTAAACACCGCCCAGCAGGATGCTGTCGCCCTGGCAGATGGATGCAGTGCCGGTTTGCACAAACGAATATTTGCCCGGAGCAATAGCTCCGGTTTTTTTCAACCCGTTCAGGGAAACAAAATAGTCGCCATTGTTGGTCACCACGCCCGTCCATGAATCATTGATAACCTCAAAGGTTCCTGAAGGGTTGGCAACGGGAATTTTCATCAGGGTAAAAGGCACCCCGTTGGTCCAACTGGCGCCCAGCGAACTCAGAGTTTGCATTCCCGCCCCACCGAACACCTGATAGGTGTAACCGTTGGCGGTTTTTGGCGAGCCCGATTTCACCATCGGTATGTAAGTGGCGGGCGTTCCGGATTGCGAGATATTCCCCAGCGATGAGTTGCAGCCGCTTTCCCACCTCAGCGTGAAGACCACGTTGGAAACCACGCCATTGAAAAAGCCTTTCGGCATCAGTTTCACCTCAAGGGTATCGTTAGTGCCGTAGTAAAGCCCAATGTCAGCTAATGGCTGGGATTGAACGGTCAACCTACTGAAAGAAATTATAGCAATAATCAAAATCAATATTCTGATTGACAGGTGATTATGAATACCATTGACAAGGGAATTTGCCGGATTAGAAAGTGCTCTTGCCGGCTCGGATTGTGCAAGCGGCAGTTTGCCTTTCCCAGAAGGACAACCAGATGATGATATTTGCAGGCTCAATTTCATTTATAAATCTTAGGGTAATTGCTCCGTTCTTGTGCCCGCAGGCGTTATTCCGCCCACGTTCAGCAGGATGATATCCCTGTCGTTATTCAATCCCATATATTTCACATATCCGTCAAGGTTCACGTCTTCGCGGTAATAGCCGCTGGCCACGCTGGCAGGCTCGGAAGATCCTCCAGCCCTCGTCAAAATCAAATCCCTGTCGTTGCCGCTGCCGGTGTATTTCAGCAGCTTGTCATTGTTGCAGTTGCCTGACCACATCAAGTGCTTGGCGGAAACGGTTTTTTGCGCGTTGGATCCATAGAGCAGCACGGACGTGTTGGTTAAATCAAGACCGAGGGTGGCGGTGAGGGGCACCGGGTTTTGCGTCATGAACCCCAGGTGGTTGCGGTGGCGGATGGCGATGTAATAATCATCGCACGCAGTGCCGGGGAATACCAGCGGCAGGTAGCCGTTCACGTCAACAATATCGCCATCGCGCTGGAGGAGACCTGAGCGCGTAGCCATCACCTGCGCCCGGTTGTTCTTGTTCCTTAATTCCACCATGATCCAGTCCACAATGGCATTGGGACCGCTCACGCTGAAAACCGCTGGCGTGGTGGTTTCGCCTCCCCCGGGATAGGCGTGCGTGAAGCCAAGCGCGGTGAACGGCTCGGAAAGGGGTATCAGCCCGGCAGCCCGCAGGTCGTCACGCATCATTCCGGTGGCGGCATCATAAGGTCCTTCCAGGAACACCCTGATGTTCATGCTCACTGTTGCCGTTTGCTGAACAGATGCGCTGTCAACCAACTGGCAGCCGTTGTTATCTGTTACAGTTACCCTATAAGCCCCGATAGTTAAATCGCTGATTGTCTGAGTCATTTCACCGGTTGACCATGAGTAAGAATAAGGTGATGCGCCTCCCGTGGCGCTCACCGTTATTTCACCGCCTTGCGTATCGCAACCGGTGTTGATGACGGTGAAGTCCGCTGAAAAATTATTGGTGATGAGCATCACCCAATCGTTGTTGCTGTAAGGGCGGTTTCCAACCGAAACGCTTCCTCCACCCTGAATGGTGGTTACGCTGCCGTTCTGAAGGATGTAGCTGCCATTTGTCGGATCGTACCACTTCACCGTATATGTGCCGCACGGAAGGTTAATATAGGTATTGGAGTTGCCAAACCGGTTGTAAATCGCATAAACACGACCGGGCAATTCGAAGACATAATCCGAGCCGTCAGAAGTGAGGGCATTATTGTTTTTCATTTTCCAGAAAGGCAGGTAGGTGTGGAAGAAATGTTTTGCACTGCGGGTATAATCCCACATGCCACTGCGGGAGCGAAGGCTTTCTTCGCTGAGGTCGTCATTGCCGAAATACCACTCCACGCCACTGCCTCCAGCCATGTATTGAGGCCATAAAGCCAGTTCGCGCATGATGCCCTGATTGGAACCGGAACCATTAGCATCAACACCACCCACGGTTTCGTCATGATTCACCACCCACTTTTTGCCGCTGGCGGCAGAACTCGTAATCCAGTTAAGGGTGTAATCATGCACGTTATTCACCTCCATCTGGATGGAAGTGCCGTCATAATCCGGATAGCCAAGCAGCGGCTGGTAAATCGTGTTGATATCAGCAGTGTAGGTGTGGATGACGGTGAAACTCTTGTAAGGATCATTGCTTTTGAAATAAGTAGCCATGTCCTTGCGCTGCTGGGTGGTTTGAGTGCCGCGGTTCTGGTAGTCCCAGCCGTTTTCCTCGCCCATGTTCCAGGTGATGGCGAGGTGATGGCTGAAGCGGGCAATCAATTCGCGGTAATACATCTTGCGGGTGTTGCCTACGGCACCATTGTCGAGCAGCGTCTGGTTCTCGCGCTCCTGCGTCACGAAATGGAGCATGATGCCCAGCGAATCCGCATGGGAGAACACCACCTCCCATTGGTCTAACTTGGAAACATCGAAGCGGGTGCGGTCGTTGCTATCCGGTGAAATGTAAGGCCATGTATCGTTTCCGTCACCGGTGATGTTCATGGTGATGAAATAAAGGGCATTGACTTCTTCCTCCGCGAGGTAATTCAGCGCACCGATGATGGCTTTGCCTTTTCCGTTTTTCCAGGCAGGGTCGCCCGTGTTCCAATCGCCCACATGACCGGGATAGCGGTGCAAGCCGTCAGGCGTGTTTGGACCATCCCCTCCGCGGTCGAAGGTGCCGTCAAACTCATAGTAGGCAAGGAAATTCTCCGGGCTGTTGCAGCCGGCTTTGAGGTAATATTCACCGGTTTCGGCAAAGCGGAGATAACGTTCTCCCACGTATTGAAGCCTGCCTTTGGCGCGATGGTCGCTGCCGGTCTTGTCTGTGGGCTGAATGGTGAAACTGCCGGTCAAGCCGTCAAGCGGAGCAACGGCAGTACCCGCTGCCGGGCTGGTGTTCACCGCCACATAACTTCCGGTTCTGAAAGAAACCTGGTAGCTCCAGTTGCCTTCCGCATCGGGCGAAAAATGGACGCGCCATTTGCTGCCGGCTGTTGCGCTGGTGTTTCCGGCATTGCCATCGGCAGCGTAATAACCGGGCACAAGATATGTTTTTGAGCCGTTGGAGAAGGTGACGTTAAGGCGGTAGTCCGTGAAAGGATTTACAGCATTGGTTTCGCTGGTGCTGATGCCGCTGTCGAAGGTGAGGGTTACCTTGTGCCACTTCTTCAACTGACCTGATATAATTACCTGAGCTTCAGCAACGGACACACTGATAGCGCATATCACTAAGGACACAATTATCACCTTCCTCATCGCTGAAGTTCTTTTGTTTCCGTTCAAGTCAGTTAATATTTTTCTTTCAGTTTATGGCAGAGCAGTGTGTTTTATTGGTCTAAATGCTTGTCAATCAAATCATAATCCTGAAAGCAATTAGAGGCAAACACGCCAATAGTTCAAGTTTATTTTCAACGGAGAATAAACTCCGGAGGCACGGTGATATCCGCCTGTTTTTTGGGAGGCAGTTTAGCAGATATAGGAATCCTTCAGATAGCCCTCTTCCTTAGTAGGGCAAGTCTCATCCCGCCCTTCTTCAAAGCCCGCCTGCCGGACGGGCAGGGAGAAGGTGTCAGGACAGTTTTCCTTATCCCGGCAAAAAAAATTACTGATTCCTGTTCTGTGGCAAGATGGCTCGGACACCCCTCTCCTTCGTATGTGTTTAGCGCTTGAAGTATGCATCTTGCATCCCCGCGATTTATCGCGGAGACTTGAGTTGCAGGTTCGATTGGCTTTAGCCCTGACAGGAAGATTGCAAACTGTCAAATCATGGCTAAAGCCATGCTGCCTGTGTCTTCGATGCCCCGGCATAAATGCCGGGGTTAACGGATGCGCTCAACACATATTCTCCTTCGGAGAGGATACGGGAGTGAGGCTGAGACGAAAGCAGGACAAAACCTTTGTCCTCCGGATATTCTAAAAAGATGTGTGCACAGGCAAGCCTCTATGAGTGGGACAGAACTCCGCAAACAGGGTCAGAGTGAGGTTTGCGGGAGAACAATTATTTCGCAATTGAGTTGTGCACCAAGCGCTGAATCGCGGGGTTGGCTTTGGCTTAGTTTTCATCAAAAGCAACCCTGCCTTTTTTCATTTCATCCCAGTGCTAAAACCAAATGCGCAACCGAAATCAAATTTCGCTATCACATTTGCCCTGCTAACTTTGCTTTTGAATAATCTCAAACCTTAAACTTCAACTCATGTCATTGACCAACCCTTTCAACGAAGAACACGAATTGCTGCGCGAATCATTCCGCCAGTTCATGGAAACAGAATTGATTCCCAATGCGCGCGAGTGGGAGAAAAAACATCTGTGTCCCCGCCATGTCTTTGAGAAGATGGGCGAGCTTGGATTTTTCGGAGTCAGCTTTCCGAAAGACGTGGGAGGCAGCGGAATGGACTTATGGGCTTCTGTTGTCATCTCATCCGAGCTGGCGTATTCCGGCATGGGCGGGCTTTCCATGTCGCTTTATGCTCATACTTACCTGCCGCTTCCGCTTATCAACGCGCTGGGCACGGATGAACAGAAAAAGAATTACCTCACCCCTGCGCTGCAAGGAAAGAAGATTGCAGCGCTGGGATTGACGGAACCGGATGTCGGCTCCGACTTAGGCGGCATCAAAACACGCGCTGACGACAAGGGCGACCACTATCTCGTGAATGGCGCGAAGATGTGGATCACCAATGGAACGATGGCTGATTTCATCGTGCTGCTGGTGCGCACGGGCGAAGGCTATAATCTCAGCTTTTTACTATTCGATACAAAAACTCCCGGATTCTCGGCAGTGCCGGTGCATGACAAATTAGGAATGCATACATCCGACACAGGGCAATTATATTTTGAAAACTGCAAAGTGCCAAAATCCGCTTTGATTGGTGAGGAAAACATGGGCTTTTATTATTGCATGAACAACATACAGGAGGAGCGCCTTATCGCGGCAGTGATGGGAACCTATGGCGCAGAAGCCGCGCTGGAAAAAGCCAAGCAATACGCCCGCGAGCGGTCAGCGTTTGGAAAATCCATCAACAAATTCCAGGTGATCCGCCATAAGATGGCGCAGATGGCGATAAAAGTGGAAGCCTGCCGCTCCATCACTTTCAGGGCTGTGCAGGAATATATTGAAAAAGGACCGGAAGCGATCAAGATTATCACCATAGCGAAAGCGTTCGTTTCGGAAGAAAGCTTCAACGTCATCAACGAAGCGCTTCAAATTCATGGCGGATGGGGCTATCACGAAGACTATGGCATTGCCCGCGCCTTCCGCGACACCCGCCTGATGACCATCGGTGCAGGAACGACAGAAATCATGCACGAGGTGATCAGCAAGCTCGTGGTGGATGAAGTCACGCACCGAAAGACATTCATGAAGGCGAGGAAGGGAGAGGCGGTGTAAAGGGAATTTGGCGGTTAGAAAGTTGGGATTGCAATTTGTGAAGGATTATTCCTAATTTGTTGATACCAACCTCTGCAAATGGCATGTAAACCGATCAATGAAGCCAGGTTTCTGATTTTCCTTTTATTAAGTTGCTGTTCTGCTTTGACCGCCCAGACTTACGATTTGGGTTATATGAGCGGTCAGCTTTTTATCAAAGTGAAGGATGATGCTCCGGTTTACTTTCCTGCATTCAAATACAGCGATATTCCTAATCCCGATGACAGAAAGTTCTTTCTAAGTTCAGCAAAAGAAAAGTACAGCCTTGCAAACTTGGAACGTCCGTTTGATGCCCTGAACGAGGATTTGCTTGAAGGAGACGATTTTATCCGATCGCTGAAAAATACTTATCGCCTGCATTTCGATAAGTACGAGAAGACTGAGCAACTCATTAAAGAAATCAGGTCGCTCGATTTTGTTGAATATGTGGAGCGAGTTCCTGCCAATGGTCTTTTTTATACCCCGAACGAACCCGGTTTCAGCTCTCAATATGCTCTTCAAAACATCAAAGCCGAAGATGCATGGAACATCTGGAGGGGCGGCAGCAATGTGGTGGTTGCCATCGTGGATGATGCGGTGATGATTACGCACGAAGATTTAAGCGGAAAATTATGGGTGAACAACGCGGAAGCATCGGGGAGCCCGAATGTGGATGATGATGGCAACGGCTACGTGGATGACATTAACGGCTGGGACGTGGCAAACTGGGACAACAATCCAAACCCGCCCGGTTCCGCGACTAATAACTCATTCACTCACGGAACTCATTGTGCAGGAATTGCTGTGGGCGCTACAGATAACGGGAAAGGAATTGCTTCGATAGGATTTAACGTGAGCTTGATGGCTGTTAAGTCTAACCTCGATAGCAATCCCGGACCAAGCATGAACAATCCGTATGATGGTGTGGTATATGCCATCGCTGCGCGGGTGAATGTTATCAGCATGTCATGGGGAGGTGGAATGTCTTCGGCAACAAATCAGGCCATTTTCGATCTTGCGTATGCTAATAACATTGTATGCGTTGCGGCTGCGGGAAATGACGATTCAAACTCGCCCAAGTACCCGGCTTCCTACAATCATGTGATCAGCGTTGCAGCCGTTGACGTCAATGATACCAGAGCTTACTTTTCCAATTATGGTTCAACCGTTGACGTATCTGCGCCAGGGGCGGACATTTACAGCACTCTCGCGGGTTCTTCATCGTCATATGGTAATAAAAGCGGCACGTCAATGGCTTGTCCGCTTGTTGCAGGATTAGCGGGGCTGATGCTTTCCTATAATCCAGCGCTCTCTCCAGATGATGTAGAGGATTGTATTAAAACCACTGCTGATAACATTGACGCGCAAAACCCATCATATATTGGTCAGCTTGGTGCCGGAAGGATTAATGCATTTCTCGCAATGACCTGTCTTGCTGGACCTCCGATTGCAGAATTCACCAGTAACATTACAGAAGTATGCCCAGGCCTGACCGTACAATTCACCGATCAAAGTTATCGCCAGCCGACAAGCTGGAACTGGAGTTTTCCAGGCGGCACTCCCGCCTCTTCGAACGCACAAAATCCGGTTGTGACCTACAATACTCCTGGGACTTATAATGTTTCGCTCACCGTGTCAAATGCAAACGGGACAGATAATATCGTCAAGACAGGATACATCACCGTGGGACTTCCGCAAGCAACACTAAGCGGTGGAGGTATCATCAATATAGGTGGTCTTGCTTTTATCACCGTTACGCTCACAGGCACACCGCCATGGAGCATCACTTACACGGATGGTTCTAACAATTATTCCGTCACCGGTATTACTTCCAGTCCGCATTATATTAATGTTAACCCTACCGCTACCACAACCTATACGCTGGCGGGCGTTCAAAGCAGCCAATGTTCTGGAACCGTTTCCGGAAGCGCAGTGATTACAGTATCCCAGGGCTGCCGGCAATCGGTGAATTTTCAGAAAATATTTGGCGGCTGGGCGCGTGACATCCCATCCGCGATATACCAGACAACCGACTGCGGATATATCGTTGCAGGCACAACTTCAAGTTATGGGGCAGGAGCGGAGGATGGCTTTTTAGCGAAGCTTGATACTGAAGGAAAACTGCAATGGTTCAAGACCTACGGGGATTTGAAATTGAATCGCCTTGAAGACGTAGTGGTATTGAGTGACGGCTATATGGCAATTGGAGAAACCATCCTCGGAAACCACATTTGGTCATCTGTTTATTTGGTACGCACCGACCTCTCCGGCAACCTGCTTTGGTCGAAATGGTTTAACAACAATGTTGATTATCCGAATCTTGGACGATATATTATTGAGGCAGCCGATGGGAATATTGTAATAGCCATCAGAAGCAGAAGCACCGGCTTGAATAATACCGGTCAGTCGCTTGTTAAATTGGATCGCAGCACGGGAAACATATTGTGGAAGACTATAGTGGACAACGATTTCCGTGAAGAGTCGAGAACCGTCAGGCAAACCAGTGATGGAGGTTATATCGTTTGCGGTGAAAGCTGGGCATCGGGCTCTGCAGGTTTGTGGGATGCCACTCTTATAAAGTTCAACTCGGCAGGAGTCAGGCAATGGTTCAGGTTTACAGGCGGAACTCAATCCGAGATTACAGGCGATATGGTTATTGCTGATGATGGCGGATTTGTCGTGGCAGGATATACGTTTTCATGGGGGGCAGGCAAGTCGGACATGTACGTTTACAAAACCGATGCGGGAGGCAATTTGCTTTGGTCAAAAACATTCGGAGGTCCCGAAGACGAAACGGGAGAGCATATCGCCAAGTCTTGTGACGGTGGCTATTATGTGATCGGCAAAACATTAAGCTTTGGAGCCGGTGGTTATGACACGTATATTGTTAAAATTGATGATGCCGGAAATTATCTTTGGTCGAAAACGATTGGCGGTGAGTTTGATGATGTGGGAACCGACATTAGCGCTACCGGAGATTGCGGAGTAGCAATTACGATTTCAACATTGAGCTTTGGTGAAGGTCAGGACGATGTGCATGTCATTAAAACCGATAGCT
Source organism: uncultured Chitinophagaceae bacterium (assembly GCA_964502525.1). Classification (GTDB taxonomy): domain Bacteria; phylum Bacteroidota; class Bacteroidia; order Chitinophagales; family CAIOSU01; genus DATLYB01. The sequence goes on along the minus strand of CAZCXH010000009.1, from coordinate 12,386 downwards.
TATTCAATGTTTCCTGTTTGCTCAACTCGCCTCTCACGCAGGTTGCTGCTCCTAACAGCATTCACAGTATTGATAATCCTGCTGCATTGTCAGATGTTGCACAGGGAAATTACACCATCGTCAATAATACCTATAATCCGCCTGTTGTTGACTCTGTGTGCAACGCTTGTCGTCTTCCTGTAGCCGATTTTGATTATATCGTCAACACTTTATCGGTATATTTCATCAACAATTCAACCGCTGACGATTGGCGTACCTGGCGCTTCGGTGACGGACAAACAGACACCCTCAGCGAACCGATACACGAATACAGTGCTCCCGGAACTTATACCGTAATGCTGATCGTAAATAATCCTTGCGGTGCAGATACGGCAAGCAGAATAATTACCATTACCGGTTTGGAGGAATGTATTCATACCATGCAACCCGGACCTATAAAAGGCAAGGACACTTTTATCTGGTCGAGGCCTGACGCCTTGGATGTCAACTATGCCAACCTGGTCCATTTGTTCTGGACAACGTGGACGTGGAGCGGCACACCCGGCACAATCAGAACTTTGATTGAATTTGATCTTTCCAAAATATGCGATACGGCAACGCTGCTCGATGGCAAAATTTCTCTATACTATCCCGATCTGGCTGCTAACGCCTCCACTCCGCATTCGGGTGCAAATGCAGCGTGGATCCAAAGAGTCACGAGTCAGTGGACTGAAAATACTGTTACATGGAATACGCAACCGACCATCACTAATGTCAACCAAATCACTCTGCCTGCCACCGCTTCGGCCACGCAGGATCTTGTTGGAATCAATGTGAGAGCTATGATTCAGGACATGATTTCCATAAACAACTATGGCATGTTATGCCTTCTGCAAACGGAGAGTACCTATCGCAACCGGTGTTATGCCTCATCCGATTATTGGGTTGAAGATCACCGGCCGAAACTCGAGTTGAAATTCGATCCTATCTATGCTTATGTTGAACAGGGCGGTACCATTTGCTCCGGTGATTCGATTGCATTGAGCGCTGCCGGCTATCGTGATAGCGCGCAAACATCGGGGGCAAATGTCGCAGTACGGTATAAGTGGTGGCCGTCTGACGGATTAACCTGTGATGATTGCCCCAACCCCATTGCATTCCCGGATACTACCACCGAATATACCGTTGCTGTTTACAGTTGCGCCAATTGCGCTGACATCGCGAAAGTGACCGTATATGTTAAAGAATTAAGTAATTATCAGGAATTAACAAGCTGTGACGGAGACAGCGTCATGCTGTCTTCTGCATTTGCCAGCATTGCAGGAACCGTGTACAATTGGACCCCCTCAACAGGATTAAGCAATCCCAACATTGCCAACCCAAAGGCAAGTCCACCGGGGCAAACATTGTATATCGGCACAGCTACAGACCCAAGCGGCTGCATAACTGTTGATTCGATTCTTGTGATCGTTGCTGACAAACCGGTGGTTTCAAACCTTGATACGCATTACACCTGCATCAACGGTCAGGATTCGTTTGTTCTGAGTCTCGACTCCGTGGTGATTTCAAATTACTTCTATGAATGGACTCCGGCAGCCGGAGTATCCGATCCTTACAGACCCAATCCATGGGTGAGGATCAATGTTTCAACTCCAGATACTTTTTCGTTCACAAGAACAGTAATCAACTTCGATAATTGTGCGGACGTTGATATTACGTTGATTATTGTAATGCCGTCAGTAGAAATCTTCGATACGGTTTCAATCTGCAGCGGTGATAGCGTTCTGATTGGCGGAGCCTACCGTTATGCAGGCGGAGATTATGTGGACAGTATCGCAGCAATTTCATCCTGCGACAGCATAATCAGAACCCACCTGATTGTAACGACCGATACTTCAATCACTATTGATACTGCAATCTGTGACGGGCAAAGCTACTTTGCCGGGGGAGCATATCGCACGACATCGGGCACTTACTATGACACGCTGGCTGCCGTCAACGCCTGCGAAAGCATTGTTATTACCAACCTCTTTGTGCTGCCGGGCACCGTGACTAACATGACGCCTTCTGTTTGTGACGGTGAAAGCCATTTTGCGGGAGGCGCCTACCAAACTTCATCCGGCACTTATATTGATGTTTTTACTGATGCTCATGGATGCGACAGCGTTGTGGTCACCGACCTTACCGTGCTGAGCGGTACATCCGTTACGGTGCATCCGGCTATCTGTGAAGGGGAAAGCTACTTTGCCGGCAGCGCGAACCAGACTGTAATAGGTATTTACACCGATACGTTAACCGGTTATCATGGCTGCGACAGTGTAATTGTTACGGAGCTTACCGTTATTCCGGATACAACGATGGTAATTAACGTGACCATTTGCAACGGAGAAAGTTATTTCGCTGGAGGTGATGATCAAATGATTTCAGGAGTTTACAATGATACATTGGCAAGCTATGCCGGCTGCGATAGCGTGGTGATTACCAACCTGACGGTCATTTCTGATACGATTGTCCGCATACCCGTCATCATCTGCGAGGGTGAAAGCTATTATGCGGGCGGATCTGCGCAAACCTCTGCCGGAAGTTATAGTGATACATTGGCAAGTTCTCCCGGCTGTGACAGCATTGTTATCACTGATCTCAGTGTGTTACCGGATACTACTGTTAACAACCATGCCACTATTTGTCATGGAAAAAGTTACTTCGCAGGAGGCACAGTTCAAACAACAACGGGAATTTACTCCGATACGATAGCCGGGCACAACACGTGCGATAGTATTGTAATCACCCATCTCACCGTCTTGCCGGAAAACGCTGTTGCAATTGATACTGTCATTTGTAAAGGCGAAGATTATATAGCCGGAGGAGTATCCCAAACTGAAACAGGGGTCTATCGGGACTCGGTTATTGGTTCCAATGGCTGCGACAGCATTATTACAACCAACCTGACAGTGATTGGTTTAAACTCTTATATTGATGCAATCGGCACGTTGCCCGTGAATGCAGGTGACAGCATCCGGCTTATTGTTAACAGCGATGCAAGCGATCCCAATTTCATTTGGGCGCCATCGTCATTTCTCAGTTGCAATGCCTGTAGCGATCCTTTCAGCAGCCCCGACAGTTCCATAGCGTATGACGTTATCATTGAAGACCGCCATGGTTGCCGTGATACGGCTTCAATTTTAATCCCGGTTGTCATCACGTTCGATCCCAATTCCAACTGTGAATTCTATTTCTATATGCCCAACGCATTCTCACCCAACGATGACGGCATCAACGACAAACTGGAGATGAAGCATAACGGGGTGGATTATTTCGAGCTGAAAATTTTTAACCGCTGGGGTGAAAATATTTTTGAAACACCTAATCCATCAGAAAAATGGGACGGCACATATAGGGGGAAATTATTGCCGCCAGATGTATTTGCCTATTCCGTCAATATAATCTTCTGTAATGGATCTGAAGATTTGCTATCAGGAAGCATTACTTTGTTAAGATAGGATTCATAGTGCGGAAAGATGATCCGATTCATTCGCTAAAATCCGTATCTCGCAACCGGGTTGACATCTTGCCCGGCAAATTCTTTTTTCAGGTACTTATAATATCCAGCAATTCCGATCATGGCTGCATTATCCGTGCAATATTCCAGACGCGGGATATAAATATTCCAGTCATATTTTGCTCCTGCTGCCTCAAATGCCTCTCTCAATCCTGAATTGGCGGATACTCCCCCGGCAATCGCCATTTCTTTGACGCCATATTGCTTCGCTGCCTTCGCCAATTTTTTAATGAGGATGTTCACAATTGAATATTGAATGGAAGCGCACAGATCATCGAGATTTTTCTGAATGAAATCCTTATCTTCCTTTTGTCTTTTCTGCAAAAAGTAGAGGATGGATGTTTTTAAACCGCTGAAGCTGAAGTCAAGCCCTTCCACTGCCGGCTCTCCGAATTTGAATGCTTTGGGATTTCCGACACGCGCGTGTTTATCAATCAAGGGTCCACCCGGATAGGGAAAACCGAGCAGCTTGGCGCTTTTGTCAAAAGCTTCACCGGCAGCATCGTCATGGGTTTCTCCGATAATTTCCATGTCAAGATAATCCCGCACCATGACGAGTTGGGTGTGGCCTCCGGATACCGTCAGGCAAATAAATGGGAAAGCGGGCGAAGTTTGTTTTGAATGTGTTGATTCAGCATTCCTGATGAAATGGGCGAGTACATGCGCCTGCATGTGGTTCACTTCGATGAGGGGGATGTCGAGCGCAAGCGACATTCCCTTCGCAAACATCCCCCCAACCAGCAGCGAACCGATCAATCCCGGGCCGCGGGTGAATGCTATGGCGTCAAGCTGTGCTTTTTCAACTGAAGCTTTTCTCAGCGCTTCATCAACTATTGGCACGATGCGCTGTATATGAGCGCGGGAAGCCAGTTCCGGCACGATGCCGCCATGTTTTTTATGCTCCTCCTGTGATGCGACAATATTGGCAAGAACTTTGTCATTTTTCAGGACAGCGGCAGACGTATCATCACAGGATGACTCAATAGCAAGGATATGGATGTCCATTCAGAAGGCGTAAATTTAAGCACGATTGGAGATTGTTAAACGTTAAATGGAATATGTTTCCTCATTTCGGATCGTTTAACCTGCGCTTTTGACGGTCAAATTATTTTAAATGACTAAGCGAGCAAGGCTCAGGCGGTTCATCAAAGCTTCCCTCATTATCGGCATTATACTGCTGGTGTTGTTTAATGTCGCCTTTTATTTAATCAGAAGACCGGATGTACAGACCTACCTCACCCAAAAAGCTGCCGGCTTAATCACTTCGGCAACCGGTGCCCCTGCAAGCGTCAGGATGGTTGACTTACGTCCCAGGAGCATCCTTTTGAAAGATGTTTTCATCGGGGATCTGAGCAATGACACGCTTCTCTTTGTTCACCGCCTTTACCTGAGGCCATCGCTGAGAGGTCTTCTCAAACGGAAGATTGACATTAAATCGCTGGAGCTTGAAAATGCAAAGCTGTTCGTGCACAGGGAATCCAACAGTTCCGATTTTAATTACCACGCCATTTTTGGAAAAAGCGCCTCCTTCAGGGATGATCCCAACCCGGCAAATTATCATTTCAGGCTGCCGGTCGCTGAAATAAGCGATCTCGACTTCCATTTCCTTGACGAGAAAAACAAAAATGAATTTCGCATCGCATTCCGGGAGTTGTATGCCGCCAAGGTGAACGTCAATGCAAAGGAAAAGATCCTGAGCCTGGGAGAATTGAACATGGAGAGCGCTTATATTCTGGTGAAAAAATTATTTAAAGCCGAGTGCGATACCACAACCGGAAAAAAAGGACCGCCACAGATGATTAACAACGCTGGATGGGATGTTGCGGCAAACAGCATTAAAATCGGAAATTCCTCTTTCGTATATATCAACGAGAATAAAACTTTCGGCAGGGGGGGAATGAACTACAGCGACCTGCACGTCAGCAACATCAATCTCGATTTGGAGAATACGAGCATCGTCTGCGATACTATCAAATCATCCATTGTCAACCTGAGCGCCTCGGAAAAATGCGGGTTCGCCCTGAAATACTTGAATGCCGAAGCCAGGGTGTCAACCACTGAAATTGAGTGCAGAAGCCTGAATTTGGTTACCGACAACAGCGTCATTCAGGATTATCTTAAATTTTCATACGAATCATTCCGCGATTTTAATGATTTTGTGCATGCGGTTACTATGACGGGTAATTTCAAAAATTCTCGGGTTTCGATGCATGACATTAATTTTTTCGCCAGGAATGCCCTCGATAGATTATCGCATAACACGGCTTGGCTTACAGGCACGGTGAGAGGAACCGTAGCTAACCTCAAAGGCCGCGACTTGAACCTCAATCTTGGCAAAAACACGCGCTTCAAGGGCAATTTCTCATTCAAAGGATTGCCGGAATTCAAGGAAACGTTTATCACCCTTGATGTAGAGAGGCTTCAAACCACTGCGGAAGAAATGGCGGTGATTTATCCTTACGTAAAATACCCTGCAAATCTTGAAACGCTGGGCAAGGTGAATTTCCATGGGTCGTTCACCGGGTTTGCCAATGACTTTGTTGCCCGTGGAAATCTTGCAACGGTTATCGGGGACATGCGCTCGGACATCAATCTGAAGATTGATCCTGCTGCAAACAAATCACGCTATTCAGGAAATTTCTCATTGCGCAATTTCAACGTTGGAAAATTCACAGGTAAGGAAAATCTTTTTGGCGAGATCACATTGAGCACCCAGGTGAAAGGGAAGGGATTGAAACTGCAAAACGTGGAAGCCACAATTGACGGGGTTATCGCCAGTTTCAACGTCAGGCAGCATAACTACGCTGACGTGAAAATCAACGGAGATTTTAAGAATAAATTTTTCAAGGGACTGCTTGCCGTAAAAGATGAGAATCTCGACCTTGATTTTGAAGGAATGGTGGATTTGACCGACACCGTTCCGCTGTTCCAATTCGTAGCCGACCTGCGGAAAGCCAACCTGAAAGAGTTGAACCTGGCTGGCGAGAACATTACAATATCTTCTTCGATGAAGGCAGACTTCTCCGGCCTGACTCCGGATAAATTCAACGGATACGCGGGATTGTTCAATACGCAAATCGAGAGATACGGCAAAGAGTACCGGCTCGATACTTTGGTGCTGAATGCGCGCCCCCTCGAGGAAGGCTCAAAGGAACTTACAATGAAATCTGACATTGCTGAAGCTTCTCTTACAGGGCATTTCGCTTATAAGGAACTTCCGCAAGCATTGCTCGACCTGGTGGAATATTATTTCGATCCCCAAAATTTCCAGCCCACCGTTCTTAACGATGAGAATTTCATCTTTCACCTCGAGTTGAAAAATACCCGCAACCTTACCGAATTGATTGACACGGCATTTAAAAACATCCATGAAGGCTATGTAAACTTTGCTTTCAATAACAAGGGAAACCGGCTTTACCTGAATTCACTTATCAATGGCTTAAAATACGGCAAGGCGCGGTTGAATGACCTCTCTCTGAAGTCCCTGTCTGAGGAAGGAGTGCTTGCGTTCAGCGCCCTGGTTGATTCTGTTTTCTACGATGACAGCCTTCGGCTCGTTTTGGTCAACCTGCAATCAACCGTGGCGAATGACAGCATTTTCTATTCTCTGAAAACGCAATCGGATGATTGTCCGAACAGGATGGCGATTAATGGCAGCATTGACACGGATTTCAAGTCGCTCACCATGCGCCTGCTGCCGTCATCCATTCATATTAACGGAAATGAATGGCAGATTTCCAGAGAAAACAGGATCTATTTTGATGCAAAAAAACTTCTGATTGATGACGTAATATTTTTTAACGGCAATTCCGAATTGGAACTTGCATCCCATGCTGACTCGATGGGCAGCAGCCACCTGACGGCATTTTTCAAAAAATTTCAGCTCAGCGAAGTGTCCAACCTGATGTTGAGCCAATCAAAATTTGAGATGGGCGGAGAAATCAACGGCTCCGCCACCGTGCTCGATGTGCTGAAAAATCCTAAACTGACTGCATCGCTGTCGGTGAACGGATTCAGAATAAATCAGCATGCCATCGGAGACATTACCCTTGACAGCGACTACAAGCCGGGGGACGAAAAAGTTAAGATCAAGTTTAATCTTACTGGATTGCAAAATGATATCACGGCATCCGGAAGCTATAATATTGGCGCCAGCGATGATAATCTTGATTTTTCGGTAAACGTCAACAATCTGCACCTCCCGCATATCGAGCCGTTCATTCAAAAAGAAGTGACGAAGGTTGATGGCGACATATCTGGGAAACTCACGCTGAAAGGATCGCTGAAAGACCCCAAAATAAAAGGCTCGGTGACAGCGAAAGGTGTTGCGGCAAAAGTTAATTTTCTGAATACGGCCTATCGGTTTGACGAGGAGGAAATCAATTTTTCAGATAACCGGATTGACTTTGGCGACCTGCACCTGCTGGATGAAGAAGGAAATAAAGCGTATGCCATCGGGCAAATCACCTATCCCTCCTTCAAGGAGTTTAACCTGGATTTTGACATCAAGACCGACAGGTTTCTTTTCATTAATACTTCCCACGCCCCCGGGCAGCCTTTTTACGGCAAATTGCTGGCAAGCGGATTGGTGTTTATCAAAGGACCTTTCAACGATGTTGACTTTTATATATCAGGCCGGACGAGAAAAGATACTAAAGTTTTCATAGATGTTGCCGGCACTAAAGACGTTAGCGAGTACACCTTCTACAGGTTCATCAGCAATGAAGATCCCAAAACGGACAGGAAAAAATATGTTACGAGGATGAAAGGCGTCACGCTCAACTGCGACATTGAAGCCACCCCCGATGCTGAAGTGAATGTCGTGATGAGCTACGAAGATGGCGATGTGATCAACGCCAAAGGAGAAGGAAACATTAAAGTGGTTCTTAATAATTATGGGGAGCTTTCCATTTCGGGAGATTACCGCATCACTGACGGAAATTATGTGTTTTCCATGCAAAATGTGATCAGTAAGCGTTTCAGCATGGAGAAGGGCAGTTCGATACGGTGGTCGGGTGATCCGGCAAACGCCACGCTTGATATCACGGGGCTTTACAAATTGAGGGCATCCCCCTACGACCTGCTGGCTGATTTTGTCACCACTGACGCTGAAATACAGAAATCCAAGAACCGCGTTCAGGTGCTGCTTTATCTTTATATCACCGGGTCGCTTTCACAGCCCAATATCGTTTTCGACATTAAGGTGCCTGACGCAGACCCCACCATCAGAACTTACCTTGAAAGCAAATTCCAGGAGCTGAAATATCATCCCGATGAATTCAACAGGCAGGTGGTGGGATTGCTGGTGCTGAACAGGTTCCTCCCTCAAAAGAACAGCTCGAATGAACCAAATGTTGGCTCGGTGGTGAACACTTCCGTGAGCGAGTTCCTTTCCAACCAGCTTTCGGTTTACCTGAGCGATTGGATTTCAGAATTCATTACCGATATTCAGCTTGACATTAATTACAGGAATTACCAGTCGGAGGCTGAGGGCGTTCCCACCACGCCCGGGCAAACGGAGTTTGAAAACAGGCAGGAGCTGCAACTGGCGCTGACCAAATCTTTTTTCAACGACCGCATCTCCGTTGACGTTGGCGGTGATTTTGATTTCGGCTCCGGCAATTCGCAAAGCACAACGAATCCTGATGAAAAGGCAACCAACATTGCGGGCGATTTTGAAATCCAATACAGCATCACCCCTGACGGCAGGATCAAGGTGAAAGCATTCAGAAAAGGCGAATATGACATTTTCGAGGATCGCAACAAAAACAAAACCGGCATCGGCATCTCTTACCAGAAGGAGTTCAACACCGTGAAGGACTTCTTTTCAAACATCAGGCGCAAGCGCGAGGAACGGAAGAAAAAAGAAGAGGAAGAAGAAAACAAGGTTAAGGCTGCTCCGCCCGGCAACGGCAATTAGTTCGTGAAAGCATATTGCACGATGTTCGCCCCCATCTGAAGGGCTTTCTGACGTTTTTCCTCAGGATCCTTGTGCACTTCAGGGTTTTCCCAGCCGTCACCGAGGTCGCATTCATAGTCATAGAAGAAAACAAGCCTTCCCTCATGAATCAGCCCAAAGCCCTGGGCAGGCTTGTTATCATGCTCGTGTATCTTCGGCAAGCCGTTTGGAAATTCAAATTTCTGATGATATACCGGATGGGTGAAGGGAAGCTCCACCAACTCCAGTTCCGGAAAAACTTTCTTTATTGCTTTTCGGATGAAGGGATCCATGCCGTAATTGTCAGAAGCATGAAGAAAGCCACCGCCCATCAGATACGTCCTCAGGTTTTCCGCTTCCTGATCGTTGAAAATCACATTGCCGTGCCCTGTCATGTGAATAAACGGATAGTTGAACAAATCAGGGCTTCCTGCTTCCACAGCCTCCGCTTCAGGCGCGACAGACGTATTCAACTGCTGGTTGCAGAATTTGATGAGATTGGGAAGCGAGGTGGGATTTGCATACCAGTCACCGCCACCGCGGTATTTCAGCAGGCCGAATTTGATGGCGGGATCGGCTGAATTTAACGTTACCGAAAACAAAACGAGTATTAAAGTAAAAATATGTTTCATTACAGTTGAATTTGTTTAAAGTCTAAAGTTTTTCATCAGGTCTTCCTTTGCCTATTTGTATTCCTGATTTTCGAGGTCTAAAAGGTATAAATCGTTACTGGCAACAGCTTTCATAATCTCGCCTGCGATTGCTTTGTATTCCTCCTTTTTAAGATTGCCTTTACCCTCTGAACCGGTTTTAGGATAGATGGTGCCAAGATACACCCTGTCTTTTTCAGGATAACATATAAGAATGCACCGATAGGAACTGCTCTTGCCTCTTCCTTCGTTTTGGATGCGATGCTTATTCACACTGAATTTTCCCGGTATCCGCTGAAGCGGAAGAATGATATGCACTTCATCAATGGTTTTATCCTTGAAATGATTACATAAGTCCTCCAGAACTCCAATGTAAGATTTGTTCTTAGAAAGATGTTGAATTTCCCGAATAAAGCGCGGGGTGCAATAAACTTTCATTCATGGGTGGGTGAAGCCTTATAAGAAGCCTATAAAGAGGCTTTAATCAGGTTCTGCCATTCCTCATCCTGATCCAATTCATCGCTGACCTTGCTATCGCTTAGAAGCTCATTCAGGTAGCTTACTTCACCTTTTAAAGTACTGTAGGTAGATTTGACACCGGGGTACAAATCAGATTTGCGGACAACAGTTAAGAAAGGGACAAGCAATCTTACAAGGTTCTTCAAGTCAGTTCGGGCAACATCAGACTTTTTGAAATTCTCAAAGTCACGTTCAACTTCAAATGTCAGAAAGAGGACTACTTTGTGAAGCGTAGTCAAGTGGGAGCCTAATTCATTCATCCTGTCGAGCATACGGTCAACCTTTTCCTGCCAAGACTGATGATCTTTGCGGATAATGGCTTCTGACTGTTTGCTTGCAGTTGAAATTTTACGCTCAATCGCTGTGGTTGTCTCCATCGTCAGTTTGTTTTTACGCAGTTTCATTCAGGCTTGTTCTCCTACAGAAAACGTGCCTAAATACCTGTATTACCTGTCGGGTTGGGTTCCTTTCAGTTCTAAGACGTAAAACTAAAAAACTTTAAGGTAAAATGGGGATAATTATACTCAAAATCAAAGATGTTTAACCGAAGGAGGAAGACGAAAAGGTGTTGGGTATAGTCCTTCACTTCAGTTTAAGGTTTAAAGCAACTTCAACTTTCTAACAACTTTAAACATCAGACTTCAAATCTTAACCTCAAAAGCCATATCCATCAAATTCCGGGGTAAACTCTGTTTCCTTAAACGCTGGGTTCACCCTCAAATTATAGAATTCGTATTTCTCAAACTGACCTGCTTCGTCATGCATGATCTGCACGATGGGCAGGTTGTTTTCCTTGTCAATATACAGAACTGTTTTCTTCGCATACGATGAGGGAACTTTAATCTTCATGCCGGGCTTCAAGCTATCCCAGCTTTTAACGCCCGGATTTTTTTCAATGATAAGATAACCGCAGATGAATTTGCGCGCTGCAAGGTTATCAATGTTATCGCCTTCCTGAACGGTGTAGTCAACATAGGTGAAGGTGGGGTCGTCAATCGTAATCTTGTAACACGGCCTGCCGTTCCACGTCATATCGCTCTCGTAGCGGCAATAGGTGTCGAACTCACCGGGACGCTCCGTATCTGCGCGCTGAATGGCGTTTTTAATAATTCCCGCGAGCAGCCCGAAGCCCATGTCAAGCAGCGTATGGTGCTGGTTTTCGCGCATGCGGTCGCCATAGGGGCTCAGCTTCACATTGGGCAGCCAGTTGCCGGGATTCACCATCGCCTTGTTTTCCCATTGACCGTGAATGTAAAGCACTTCCACGCCCTTGTTGGGATCGGACTTCGTAAGCCCGTAAACCTTCAGCGGTGACAGGCTGGTCTTCACGTCCATCTCGGTGAAGAATTCTTTGCCGCCAATGAGGCGTTCGTATGATTTAAAAGTATATTGAAGCGCGCGTGTTTGCCCTATCGCGCCCAACATGCCGGTGACGATGTCACGGGACGAAAGGTTCTCCGTTGCGGGTTCAACCGCTTTTGCAGCAGTGAGAACAGAAAACAGGATCAGTGTGTAAGCAATTCTCTTCATAATTGTTCTTGGAGTTTAAAGTCCAAGGTCTAAAGTTAGTTTGAAAGTTAAAAAGGTTGATACGAACCTAATAAACGGTGCCCGACAAGATTTCACGGACTTGTGGAAATTCCCATCCTTCGGAGCTTGTCTATGCACACATTTAATTTTGGAGTGATAATAGCCCTCATCCTTGCCGGGCAAGCCTCATCCCGCCCTTCTCCAAAGGAGA